>CANJDH010000003.1 GCA_947473125.1 Burkholderiales bacterium | reverse complement strand
CTCTCTACACTTTTCTACAGATGTTGTCGCTCTCAACTTTCGAGAAATTCGAGCTTTCATGCGCCTTTGCGCCCGATCCTCGTACAAGCATTTCACCTGATCCCGCTAACCAATTGAATCTGTTCGACAATTAACCGGACGCCACTGGGTTCCAGTGAATTTTCACTGTCCCAGGCGCTCCGCTTTCGACGCCGTTTCCGTTAGACCAGCGTGTCTACTAACGCGGAGCAAGATCCGCGTCCGCTGGAATGCGTTGCGATGCGGCTACTCACCCTCTCGCTTTCATGTGCCATCGAACCCGCGGACGACAATCTTTCCACTTGCCCGGTTCTGGTCCATCAATGTATGCGCCTGGACCAGCTCCTCGAACTTGAATACGGGGCCGGTCTGGACTCCGAGCTTGCCAGTCTCCACGAGATCGACGTAGTTTTGCAGTTGTGTTGGCGTCATGTCGGCGGCCTCGCCGCTATAGGAGGTGAGCTTGACCGCCGTAGGAACATCGCCCATCGGATGGAAGTGATCGAGCACCCACGATCCACCAAGTATCCCCGTCATGCAAACGATTCCGCCTCGCCCAACGCAACGCAACGAGTCCAGCAGGGTGGTCGCACCGACAAGTTCAAGAACCCTGTCATACAGCTTGCCCGTCCCGGATGTGATCTGCTCGGCGAGCTCCCCCTGATCAATCCAGACCTCGTCAGCGCCCGCGGCCATGAGTTCGGCAACCTTTTTGGGGTCACGGGTTGTCATCCCGACCCGGAGACCGGCTTTCTTGGCCAGCGCCAGCGCAGCCATTCCGATCGACGAGGTGCCGCCGCGAACCAGCAGGGATTTGGCGCAGTCTATTTCCAGCGCCGTGTATAACGAACCGTGGGTGGTCTGAAGCATCTCGGGCAATGCCGCAAGCTTCTCCCATGGCAGTTTGGTGTGCAACGAGAACACGCATTCGTGCGGCACCAGCGCGTACTCGGCATAGGACCCATCGAATTGGCGACCCATGCCACCCATGATTGCGGCGACTGTCGTTCCGGGCTCCGCGTCAAGACCGCCCGCGTCAACGATTTCGCCTACACATTCGATGCCGAGGACGCGCGGAAACGTTACCGCTGGCGAGTCGCCCCTTCGCGTAAACCATTCCGACCGATTCAATCCGAACCCTCGGACCCGTATTAGAGCCCAGCCGGGACGAGGTTTCGGAACAGGCAGATCCTCGAGCCGAAGCTTTTCCGGTCCCCCGGGTTCACGGATAACCCATGCTTTCACAATATCTCCCCTGTATGCCTACATGCCGTCTTGAAAGCCTGACTGATTCGTGGGTTCTAATTTTTTGCGCCCTGTTTATGCGTCCTAAAAACCCAGAAAAACTGTCGCACCCTTGCAAGCATGCACTCATGGTATCCCGACTTGATTCCTGACGCTTCATCACTTTTGATGAGAAGTGGCCGACCTTGGCGAACGCTTTGGCCGCGAAGGCACGCCGCGTGCCTGCTGGCGCGCGGCGTTATCCGGTTGATTGCGAAATTTACGTGAGAACCTGGCTGAAAACCGTTGGTACAGGCCATTCCTGGCCGCGTTGCCGCCAGAAGCCGCTCTGGCAGAGGCTTTCAGGCCTGCGGCCTAGTTGCGCGGCTCGAACTCGCGCAAATGGCGCGACACCGAGAGCCAGGCGCCGAGCCAGCCGAGGGAGGCTGCAAACGCGAGGATCGCGAGCAGATCGCCGGTGGCGAGCATGTGCAGGCTGAAGCTTGATGCGTAGGTGCGTGCGAGGTCGGCGACGCCGGCGTTCATGACGCTGATGCCGCCCCACACCATGAGCGCCGCCGTGGCGCCGCCGAACAGCCCGAGCAGGGCACCGTAGTAGTAGAACGGCCGGCGGATCGTGCCGTCGGTGGCGCCGAGCAGCTTGGAGACTTCGATCTCGTCGCGCTGGGTCAGGATCTGCAGCCGGATCGTGTTGAACGTGACCGCGAGCAGGGCCACCGAGAGCAGCGCGGCCAGCACCAGCACCGATAGCTGGCCGAGCTTGAGGGCGGCGGCCACGCGTCGCACCCAGGCCGAATCGACCTGCACGTGTTCCACCTTGGGCCAGGCCTGCATGCCGGTGGCGAGGCGGTCGAGCGCGTCTGCCGCGTTCATCTTGAGCCGCACCACGAAGGCGTCGGGCAGGGGGTTCTGGTTGAGGGCGGCGAGCACGTCGCCCAGCGCCGGCGAGGCCTTGAGTTCGGCGAACGCGGCCTCGCGTGATTTGTAGGTGGCGCTGGCCACCAGCGGTTCGGCCTTGAGGCGCTTGTCGATTTCGGCGACGTCGTCTTTTTTCGCATCGAGCGCGAGGAAGATCGACAATTCGGGGTCGGACGAGACGCCGCGCGCCGCTTCCTGCAGGTTGATCAGCAGGGTGTAGGCGCCGGCCGGCAGCGCCAGCGCGACGCCGATCACGAGGATGTTGAGCACGCTGGCAAACGGCGTGCGCGCGAGTTTGGCGATGGTCGCCGCGAACGCCATCGAGTGCAGACGCAGCCAGGCCATCATGGTGCCAGCACCCCTTGGGTCAGGGTCAGC
Organism: Burkholderiales bacterium; assembly: GCA_947473125.1. Lineage (GTDB taxonomy): Bacteria > Pseudomonadota > Gammaproteobacteria > Burkholderiales > JAEUOS01 > CANJDH01. Next base: position 96,898 of record CANJDH010000003.1, on the reverse strand, counting down.
GAGCGCGTCGTGGCCTTGGCGCTGGCGCGGGCGATCACCTGCTCGTCGTGGGTGGCGATCATCACCGTGACGCCGACGCGGTTGAAATCGACGAACAGGTCGACGATCTCGCCTGCATACTGGCTGTCGAGGTTGGCGGTGGGTTCGTCGGCGATCAGGATCGAGGGGCGGTTGACGATGGCGCGCGCAATCGCGAGGCGCTGTTGCTCGCCACCCGAGAGCGCGATCGGGTTGGATTTCTCACGCTTGAGCAGCCCGACCTTGTCGAGCGCGGCACGGGCGCGCTTGGCGCCTTCCTTCGGGTGCACGCCAGTCACGTTGAGCGGCAGGATCACGTTGTCGAACACGCTGCGGTCATAGAGCAGCTTCTGGTCCTGGAAGATCTGGCCGATATTGCGCCGCAGGAACGGGATCGCGCGTGCCGCCATCGCCGAGACGTTCTGGCCATTGACCATCACTGACCCCGAGTTGACGCGCTCGATCACCGGGATCAGCTTGAGCAGGGTGCTCTTGCCCGCACCCGAGTGCCCGGTGACGAACAGCAGTTCCGCATCCGCGACCGTGAACGACACGCCCTTGAGCGCTTCGTAGCCGCCCGGGTAGCGCTTGTGGACTGCGGAAAATTCGATCATGGCCGGAGGATGATTGCCTAATCGAGGCCGAGCATGGCGTGCGCGTATTCGCGCGCATTGAACGGGCGCAGGTCATCGATGGCTTCGCCGACGCCGATGAAATACACCGGCTTGGGCCGTGCCCGGGCAATCGCGCAGAGCACGCCGCCCCGTGCCGTGCCGTCGAGTTTGGTGATGATCAGGCCGGTGAGCCCGAGTGCTTCGTCGAATGCCTTGGTCTGCGCCACGGCGTTTTGCCCGGTGTTGGCATCGAGCACCAGCAGCACTTCGTGGGGCGCGCTGGCATCGGCCTTGGTGATCACGCGCTTGACCTTCCGGATTTCGTCCATCAGGTTGAGCTGGGTCGGCAGGCGCCCGGCGGTGTCGGCGATGATGATGTCGATGCCGCGTGCCTTGGCGGCCTGCACCGCGTCAAAGATCACGGCGGAGGTGTCGCCGGCGCTTTTGTCGTCGCGGTGCGCGATGACGGCCACGTTGTTGCGTTCACCCCAGGTCATCAACTGCTCGCGCGCCGCCGCGCGAAACGTGTCGCCGGCGGCGAGCAGAACGCTCTTGCCGTGCGCCTGAAAGTATTTGGCGAGCTTGCCGATCGAGGTGGTCTTGCCCACGCCATTGACGCCGCTGATCATCACCACCAGCGGTTTGGCGCGATTCAGGTCGAGCGGCTTCTCGAGCGGCGCCAGCATCTCGGCCACCACGTCGGCGAGCGCCCGCTTGAGCACCGCGCCGTCAGTGATGTTGTCGACGCGCGCGCGCTCCCACAGTTTTTCGATCAGGGATTGTGCGGCGTCGACGCCGCAGTCGGCTGCGATCAGCGCCATTTCGAGTTCTTCGAACAGGGCATCGTCAACTTTGACCGCGCTGAACAGGTTGTTGAGCCCCGCGCGGGTTTTCGCCAGGCCCGCCTTGAGGCGCGCACCCCACGACGAGGGGGCGTCTGAAACCGTTGGTGCGAGCGGCTCTTCAGGCTTCTTTGATTTGAATAGGGAAAGCATCGGAACCATCTGGGGCAGGCGCGCTCAAAGTGAGCGCGTAGAATCCATCCATTCTAACAAGACCCTTCTCATGAAACTGCTGCCCAGCGCCCTGCGCCCCGCCACCCGCCCGAGCCTGGGCTTTGCCGTGCTCCCCGCCGTGCGTTCCACCGTCGTGCGTTCCACATTGCGTCCGATACTGGGGCTGCTGTGCGGCCTCGCCGCGATGCCGGCGGTGCTTGCCGCCGACACCTTTGAAACCATGCTGCCGAACGGCCTCAAGGTGATCGTCAAGGAAGACCGCCGCGCGCCGACCGTCGCCCACATGGTCTGGTATCGCGCCGGCAGCATGGACGAGTTCAACGGCACGACCGGAGTGGCGCATGTGCTCGAACACATGATGTTCAAGGGCACTAAAACCTTGAAGGTCGATGAATTTTCGCGGCGCGTTGCCGCTGCCGGCGGACGTGAAAATGCCTTTACCGGCAAGGACTACACGGCCTATTTCCAGCAGGTGCACAAATCCCGGCTTGAGCTGGTGATGAAGCTGGAAGCCGACCGCATGGCCAACCTGCAGCTCACCGATGCCGAGTTCGCCAAGGAGATCAAGGTCATCATGGAAGAGCGACGCCTGCGCACCGATGACCAGCCGCGCGCCCTGGTCTACGAACACCTGCTGGCAACGGCGTTCAAGGCGCATCCGTATCACATCCCCACGATCGGCTGGATGCGCGATCTTGAAACCATGAAAGGCCAGGACGCGCGCGACTGGTATCAGCGCTGGTATGCGCCCAACAACGCCACCCTGATCGTGAGCGGCGACGTGAAGTTTGCCGAGGTGGTCGCATTGGCCCGCAAGTATTACGGTCCGCACAAGATGAAAAAACTGCCGGAGCGCAAGGCCCAGGACGAACCGGTGCAACTGGGCATACGCCGCATCGTGGTCAAGGCGCCGGCCGAGCTGCCCTATGTGGTGATGGGCTTCCGCACACCGCGCCTCGTCGACATCGACAAGGATGTCGAACCGTTTGCGCTCGAGGTATTGGCCGGCGTGCTCGACGGCCATGACGGCGCGCGCCTCACCACCAGCCTGATTCGCGCCAGCCGGGTGGCGGTCGAAGCCGGCGCCGGGTTCGAAGCCATGTCGCGCGGCCCCGCGCTGTTCACGCTCGAAGGTACGCCGGCCGACGGCAAAACCGTGGCCGAGGTGGAGGCGGCGCTGCGCGCCGAGGTGCAAAAGATTGCCGAGCAGGGCATCAGCGAGGCCGAGCTGAAACGGGTCAAGGCACAGGTGGTGGCGCAGCAGGTCTACAAGCGCGACTCCCTGTTCGGTCAGGCCATGGAGATTGCGACCCTGGAGATGTCCGGGTTCTCGCAAAAAAACCTTGATCGCCTGCTCGACAAGGTTAAGGCCGTCACTGCAGCCGAAGTGCAAGCCGTGGCCAAAAAATATTTCGGCGATGATCAGCTCACCGTGGCGACCTTGTTTCCGCTGCCGCTGGACAGCAAGAAACCGGCTGAGGCGCCCAAAGGACTGAGGCATTGATGATGCGCAAAACCACTGCCTCGTTCGTGTTCATCTGCGCATCTGCTTTCACGATGGCGCTCGTCAATGTTGCCCAGGCCGCCTTGCCGGTGCAATCCTGGACGGCCCCGTCCGGCGCCAGGGTGCTGTTCGTCGAAGCGCGCAGCATTCCGATGATCGACCTCAACATCGATTTCGACGCCGGGTCGAGATATGACCCGGCGGCGAAGTCGGGGCTGGCGCTCATGACCCAGGGCCTGCTGGCGCTGGGCGCCACGGTAGGTGCTGAAACGCTGACCGAACAGCAGATCGCCGATCGGTTTGCCGACGCCGGCGCGCAGCGCGGCGGCAGCGCCGACCTGGACCGTGCCGGCGTCTCGGTGCGCACGTTGTCGTCAAAGCCCGAGCGCGGCGCGGTATTCGACCTGCTCGCCGGGATGCTGTCTGCGCCGGCGTTTTCCGAAGCGGTGCTGACGCGTGAAAAGGCGCGGCGCATTGCGGCGATCAAGGAAGAGGAGACCAAGCCCGAAGTCATCGCCGATCGCGCGTTCGACCGCGCCCTGTATGGCGAGCACCCGTATGGCCGCAACCAGACGGCGCCCACCATCGAGGCGATCACACGTGGCGACCTGCAGGCCTTCTATGCGGCCAACTACACGGCGCGGCGCGCGGTGGTGGCGATCATCGGCGACCTGTCGCGCGCCGAGGCCGAAGAAATTGCGCAGCGTCTCACCGCCGCTCTTCCTGCGGGGAGTGCCGCGCCGGAGATGCCACCTGTGCCGGCGCAACGCGCCAGCGAATTGCGCATCGCGCACCCGGCGACGCAAAGCCACATCCTGATCGGCAGTGCGGTACTCAAGCGCGGTGACCCGGATTATTTCCCGCTTGTGGTCGGTAATTACATCCTCGGCGGCGGCGGCTTCGTGTCGCGTCTGATGGACCAGGTGCGCGAGAAACGCGGTCTGGCCTATAGCGTCTACAGCTATTTCACGCCGTTCAAGCAGGAGGGGCCGTACCAGGCTGGGCTGCAGACCAAAAAGGAGCAGGCCAACGAAGCGCTGGCACTGGTGCGCAAGGTGATTGACGATTACGTGGCCAACGGCCCGAGTGCCAGGGAGCTGCGCGCGGCAAAAGATAACCTGGTCGGCGGGTTTGCGCTGCGCATCGACAGCAACCGCAAGATCCTCGACAACCTCGCCGCGATCGGCTTCTACGGCCTGCCGCTCGACTATCTCGATACCTGGAGCGCCAACGTCGAGAAGGTTTCGGTTGACGCGATCCGCAAAGCGATGAAGCGGCACCTCAAGCCCGAGAACTTCGCCACGGTCATCGTCGGCGCGCCGTGAATGAGCCGCAAACCTGCGCATCAGGGCCAGGTCCGTATTATTGGTGGTGCATGGCGCAGCCGCGTCGTGCGCTTCCCCGAATTGCCGGATCTGCGCCCGACCTCCGACCGGGTGCGCGAGACCCTGTTCAATTGGCTCGGCCAGGATCTCACCGGCAAGACCTGCCTTGACCTGTTCGCAGGCTCCGGAGCGCTCGGGTTCGAGGCCTTGTCGCGCAACGCCAAATCGGTGGTCATGGTCGACACCGTGGCGGCGGTGCGCGCTGCGTTGACGCGCAATGCCGCAGACATGCAGGCTGGCGCCGGGTTGGGCGACCGCCTGACGATAGTGCGCGACGATGCGCTACAATTTTTGCGCACCTGCGGTCCGGTGTTCGATGTGATTTTTTGCGACCCGCCGTTTCGCGAGGAGTGGTTCACGCGCCTCTGGCCCGGCTTGCAGGCTGCGCTGGCGCCGGGCGGCGTACTGTATGCCGAGAGTGGGCGTATGCTGGAGCCGCCGCCGTCCTGGCAGGCGATCAAGTCGGGTCGCGCGGGCCAGGTCTTTTACCAATTGATGATGAGAGCAGACAACCATGGTTAGAGCCGTATACCCGGGAACCTTCGATCCCTTGACGCACGGCCATGAAGACCTGTTTCGGCGCGCCTCCGCCCTCTACGAGGAAGTCGTGGTCGCGGTGGCCGACAGCCGCTCCAAACGTCCCTTGTTCACCCTCGACGAGCGCCTGGCGATTGCCCGTGAAGCGCTGGCACCGTACTCGAACGTGCGGGTCGAGGCCTTTCGCGGTCTGCTGATCGATTTCGTGCGCCAGCACAAGGCGCAGGTGATCCTGCGCGGCCTGCGCACCGTGTCCGACTTTGAATACGAATTCCAGCTGGCCGGCATGAACCGGAAAATGCTGCCTGAAGTCGAGACGGTATTCATGACACCTTCGGAGAATTACCTGTTTGTGTCGGCGACGCTGGTGCGTGAGATCGCGTCGCTCGGCGGCGACGTGTCGGCCTTCGTGTCGCCGTCGGTCAAGCGCTGGCTCGACCAGAAGCTTGCCAAGACGCCCGCCGAATAGGAGTTGTGCTTGGCCTTGATGATCACCGATCTGTGCATCAATTGTGATGTGTGCGAGCCGGAATGCCCGAACGAGGCGATCTCGATGGGGGCGGAAATCTATCAAATCGACCCGGCGAAATGTACCGAGTGCGTCGGCCACTACGATGCGCCGCAGTGCGTCAAGGTGTGTCCGGTGGATTGCATTCCGCTCAATCCGCAGCACCGGGAAACGCCGGCCGACCTGCAGCGCAAATACCTGATATTGACCGGGCCGTCGGCCTGAAACCCTTCGGCCTGAAACCCTTGGTGCAAGCGGCTCTTCAGGCGCAAGCCTGATCCGGTCGCGCCTACAACGATACGTCGAAGCCGGCGCCGGGCCCGTCGAGAGTGGCGGTCATGTCCTGTGCCAGCATCAGGTCGATCTCCTGGCGCAGGCCGTCAAGAAACAGCACCTGGCGCATCATCGATTGCTCGGCCTCGCGCAGTTCGTCGACGCGTGAATCGAGCGTGTCGGTCGCCAGATGGATGCGCCTGACGGAATCGAGGCGGCGCCGCAACTGCTGCTGGCGCTCCTTGACCTGGGCCTCGAGCGGGCTCATCACCGCCTTAATCCAGCCCTCGGCATCGCGGTTGGCGATTTCGAACGCCTGCTGGATGCGCCCGGCGATCACCGAGAAGAACTGGCGCGTCAGTGTCCTTTCGTAGCTGGTGATCATCGACAGGGCGCCAAAGCGCTTCTTGAAGCTTGCCTCGACGCGCTCCAGCTCTTTCATGTAGCGCAACATCGAATACGGCGCCGGCGCCGCCAGGCGCAGGCCGAATTCACCCGAAAACTTCTTGTACATCGAGCCCATCATGGTGGCGATGTCAGCCACTACGGCGTCGGCGCGGCCGAGCAAGTCGCGATTGAGCGAAAAAAAGCCGCGCATCGCATCGAGCACGCCCTTGGAGAATACGGCGGACTGGATCGCCTGGTGGGTTTTCCTGACTTCCTCGCGATAGGCGTCCATGCCCAGGTGCTGAAACAGTGCATTGGTTTGTTCCACCATGATGTTGCGCGTGGCGGAGAATTGCAGCAGGTTCTTTTCGAACGCCTGTTTTTCGGCGGCGACCCGTTCGAGCATGTTCTGCATCACGCCTTCGTTCTTGCCGGACAACTCCTCGAGCTCGCCTAGTTGCTCCCGGATGCTGTTGGCGCGTGCTGCGGTGAGGGCCTGCGCCGCGCGGATCAGCTCATGCATCTCGGCCGATACGAATTCGCGCACGATCTCCTGCTTGGCCGGGATCAGGTCGAGCGACAGCGCTTCCTCGAGTTGCAGCAGGCGGCTCTTGGCGAGCAGCTTGGCGTCGCCATGCACCTTCGCCACCAGCCCCTTTTGCGCCGAGATCGGAAAGATCTGGGTGGCCGGCACGCCGAGCGAACGCGCGACGTTGGCTGCCTGACGCGCGATCTCGGCGTCAATTTCGGCTTCGCTCTTGAGGTCGTCCCATTGGCTGTCGATCTTGTTGAGCACCACCAGGCGCGCGCGGCCGTTGCCCTCGCCGATGCCGATGTGGTCGCGCCAGATCTGGATGTCGGACTTGGTGACGCCGGTGTCGGCCGCCAGGACGAACAGCACCGCGTGAGCGCTGGGGATCAGGTTCAGCGTCAGTTCCGGCTCCGAGCCGATCGCATTGAGCCCCGGCGTATCGAGGATCACCAGGCCTTGCTCGAGCAGTGGATGCGGAAAATTGATGACCGCATGGCGCCACGCCGGAATTTCGATATTGCCCTGCGCATCGACCCCGGCCCGGTGGTCCGGGTCGTTGGCATCAAACAGGCCGTAGCTTTGCGCCAGAGCTACCGGCACGCGCTTGACCTGGCTGACATGCTTGAACGCTGCGAGCATGGCGTCGCCGGAACTGGTGTCGAGCGGATGGATCACCCACTCGTCGCGATACTGTTTGAACTCGGCCACGCCGGCCGCGCCGCCGCGCGACTCGATCGGCAGCAGGCGCAATTCGGAAGCCTGGCCCTGTTCGTAGAGCAGCTCGGTGGGGCACATGGTGGTGCGCCCCACCGAGGACGGCAGGATGCGCCGCCCGTAGTCGGCGAAGAAGATCGCGTTGATGAGTTCCGACTTGCCGCGCGAAAATTCGGCGACGAACGCGATTGACAGCTTGTCGTCCGCCAGGCGCGACAGCACCCGTTCGACGCGCGCCACACCCTGAGCATCGGACAGCCCGGTTTCGGCGGTCCAGTCGCGATAGCGTGCGATGGTCTGTCCGAGGGCGAAACGCCAGGAACTGTAGAGCTGAAAACGTTCGACCAGATTGACGCCGTTCATGGGGCCGGGTGCCTGCAAGACGTGAACGCGAGGGGACTGCGCATGAACTTGTCATTATCCCATGGTTAAAACCGGCGCCGGATGTCCGGCGCCGTGCGTCACGCGCAATGCCCGCTCACTTCTGGCATGCCGGACAGTAAAACGTGGAGCGCTGCCCCTGGCGCAATCCGCGTATCGGTGTGCTGCACAGGCGGCACGGCTCGCCCTCGCGGCCGTAGACGAAATAGTCGAGCTGGAAGTAGCCGGGCTCGCCATCGCTGCGCGTGAAATCGCGCAGCGTACTGCCGCCCTTGCTGATCGCCTCGGTCAACACCGCCTTGATGTGTTCCGCGAGTCTGGCGTAACGCAGGCGGCTGATCCGTCCTGCCGGCGTGGCCGGGTGGATGCGCGCGCGAAACAGCGCTTCGGACGCGTAGATGTTGCCGACCCCGACCACCACGTTGCCGGCCAGCAGCATCTGCTTGACCGCCACGCTGCGTCCGCGCGAGCCGCGAAACAGGGTTTCGGCGTCGAATCCGCTCGCCAGCGGCTCCACGCCAAGGTGCGCCAGCAGGGGATGCGACTCGACCGGTCCGGCCGCAGCGGGGTGCCAGAGGACCGCGCCGAAGCGGCGCGGATCGTGCAGGCGCAGGGCGATGTGCTTGGTCAACAGGTCAAAATGCTCGTGCTTTTCCGGGGTGGCGTCGTGAGCCACGAAGCGCAAACTGCCCGACATGCCCAGGTGCACGATCAGCCAGCCTGCCGGCTCGTTGGCAACGGCATGTGGCGCGACGCACTCGAAAAGCAGATACTTGCCGCGCCGGCCGACCTTTGCAATGCGCAGGTCGGTCAGGGTATTGGCGAGGCGCAACGGCACCGGCCAGCGCATGTTGCGGTTGCGCACCACGGCGCCGGTGACGGTGTGGCCCTCCAGCATCGGGGCGATGCCGCGCCGGGTGACTTCTACTTCGGGGAGTTCTGGCATAGTAGTATTGCGGTTCGCATCCGAAACAGTCTGGCGAGCCGCCAGACGATCCGGCGAGAGTGTCACAAAGAGGGGCTAGTGACAAGCGCGAACCCTCAATCCCCATTGGTTGGAAGAGTCTTGATGAAATCCCATTTAACGGCCCTGTTGTGCCTGCTGCTGCTCGGCGCTTGCGCCCAGGCGCCGGTACCACCGGCGGTACCGGTTGCCGCTGCAGGCGCGGCCGAAAGCGAAGAAGACGCCGATGCGGGCGCGCCTGCGCGCACTGCGCGGCGCGGCATGTTTCGCGAAGCCGACGGCAACAGCCGCAAGGTGCCCCTGCCGTCGGTGGAACTGACACCATCGTTGCTGTACGAACTGGTCGCCGCGGAAATCGCCGGGCAGCGCGGCGCGTCCGCCGTGTCGCTGACCAAATACCTCGAACTGGCACGCCGTACGCGCGATCCGCGCCTGGCGCAGCGTGCGGCGGAGATCGCATTTTTCGAACGCAATCCGGTACGCTCCCTGGAAGCTGCCGAGCTCTGGTACGAACTCGACCCGGCCAGTCTCGATGCAAGCCAGACGCTCAGCGGCCTGCTGATCAACGCCGGGCGTGGTGAAGAGGCTCTGCCGCACCTCGAACGCCTGCTGGCAGCAGAATCGACCAACGTCGCCGAAGGATTCCTGCAACTCAATCGCCTGCTGGCGCGCAACAGCGACCGCAAGGCCACCCTGTCCATCGTGCAGCGGCTCGCGGCCAAGCACCCGCAGGTCGCCGAAGCGCATGGCGCGGTGGCGCAAGCCGCGTCGAATGCCCAGGAGGACGACCTCGCGATTCGCGAGGCACGCGAGGCGGTGCGCCTCAAATCCGATTGGGAGTTTCCGGTATTGCTGGCGGCGCAGCTACTGTCCAAGCGCTCGGCCACGGAAGCATCGGCCGAATTGGCCGCGTATCTGCAGCGCAACCCGGCGGCCACCGAGGCGCGGCTCGCGCTGGCGCGCTCGCTGATTGCCGAGAAAAAATATCCCGAGGCGTTGGTTGAATTCAAGCGTGTGGAACAGGCGGCGCCGAACAATCCGGACGTGCTCTATGCGCTCGGCTTGCTGGCCCTGGACTCGAAGGATTATGCCAGCGCCGAAAAGTATCTCAAGGGCGTGCTGGCACGCGAGCCGCGCGACAAGAACCTGGTGTATCTGTACCTCGCCCAGGTGATGGAAGAGCAGAAGCGCTTCGGCGAGGCGCGCAACTGGCTTGGGCAAGTGGGCCGGGGAGACCAGTATTTCACGGCGCAAAGCCGCATCGCTCAGAGCCTTGCCAAGGAAGGCCGGATCGAGGAAGGCCGTGCGCACCTGCAGACTATCGTCGCGCTCAACAACCAGCAGCGGGTGCAGGTGGTCCTGGCCGAGGCGCAACTGCTCAGGGACGCGAATCGCAACAAGGAAGCGTTCGACGTGCTCGAAAAGTCACTCGACAAGCTGCCCAACCACCCGGACCTGCTGTACGAATATGCGATGACGGCCGAGAAGATCGAGCGCATCGATCTCCTCGAGGCCAATCTCAAGAAAGTGATTCAGCTCAAGCCCGACTACGCGCATGCCTACAACGCCTTGGGATACTCGCTGGCGGATCGCAACGAGCGCCTCGCGGAGGCGCGCGACCTGATCGAAAAGGCGCTCAAGATCGCCCCTGACGACGCATTCATCATCGACAGCATGGGCTGGGTGTTGTACCGGCTCGGCGAGCTCGGGCGTGCCTATGAATTGCTCAAGAAAGCCTTCGATGCGCGCCCCGATGCCGAGATCGCCGCGCACCTCGGCGAGGTCCTGTGGAAGCTGAATCGGCGTGCGGAGGCCGAGAAGGTCTGGCGCGACGCCACCGCTCGGTCGCCGGACAACGAGACCCTCAAGTCCACGATCAAGCGCCTCAAACCTTGATCTGCAGAGTGGCCCGTGCGGCGCTGGCCGCCATGCTCGTGATGCTCGCAGGGTGTGTTTCTGCTCCGGTCCTGCTGCCCCCCCCCGTTTCGCAGCAGGGATTCGTGCTCGATGGGCGCATTTCGGTCAACTACGGCGCCCAAAGCCTTTCCGGGAAGCTGCAATGGACGCACGAGCCGTCGCGCGATGACATCAACCTGGCCTCGCCGCTCGGCACCCAGGTGGCAAGCCTGGTGCGCAGCGACGGAAATGTCACCCTTACCGACAGTGAACGAAATGTATATCGCGCCCCCGATGCGGAAACCCTGACCGAACAGCGCCTGGGTTGGCGCCTGCCGCTCGCAGGGCTGGTCGACTGGGTGCGCGGGCGTGCGCAGGACGGCATTGTCGCGGAGGTGCGGCGCGACGCCCGGGGGCGCATCGACTTTCTCGCGCAGGCCGACTGGCGCATCGAATACGCCTACGATGATCGCGAGGCAGCAACGCCCAACCCGGCATCCGCACTGCCGCGGCGCCTCATCCTGCGCTATGTGAAAGCGCTCGAGCCTCTCGAGATTCGCATGGTGATTGACCAGTGGTCTGCACCGTGAAGTTGGCATCGTGAACCTGCCTGTGGCGCAGGCCACGCCATCCGGCACCAGGGTGTTTTGGCTGCTGTTCCCGTTTGCGCTTGGGTATGGCGTGTCCTATTTTTTTCGCAACGTCAACGCGGTGGCCGGGCCGGTACTGGCCGCCGAGTTCGGTCTCGGGCCCGGCGGGCTCGGGTTTCTGACCAGTGCCTACTTTCTGGCCTTTTCTGTCGCGCAGGTGCCGCTGGGCGTGGCGCTCGACCGTTTTGGGCCCGCAAAGGTCAATGCGCTCATGTTGTTGACGGCCGCGACCGGCGCCGTGATCTTCGGGTGTGCCACAAGCCCGGCGCTCCTCGGTCTGGGCCGGGCGCTGATTGGCCTGGGGGCCGGTGCGGCACTCATGTCAACCATGTCGGCGGTGCACCTGTGGGTCGTGCCGGCGCGGCGCGCCACGAGCATTGGCCTGGTCATGGTGATCGGCGGCGTCGGTGCCCTGGTTGCCAGCACCCCGGCACAAATGCTGATTGATGCTTTTGGCTGGCGCAATGTGTTTTTCGTTTTGGCGGGGCTCGCGTCGGCGGCGTCGGCGCTGGTGTGGCTGACGCGCAGCGCTGTGACGCCTGCCGCACAGGAGCAGTCGTTGGGGCAGCTCCTGCAGGGCGTGGTGCACATCTTCGGCACCCGTTACTTCTGGACCATCGTCCCCGCCGTCAGGCTGATGCTGGGCACCATGCTCGCGTTTCAAAGCCTGTGGGCGGCGACCTGGATGCGCGATGTTGCCGGGATGCACGACCGCATCGCGATTGGCAATGTGCTGGTCGCTTTCAACCTGGGCATGACGGCGGCCTTCCTGCTTGCCGGGGCGCTCGGCGACTGGCTGGCGCGGCACGGCGTGCCGGTTGCGCGCACCCTGACTGCCTATTGCGTGATCGCGCTGCTCGCGCAGGGCTGGCTCATGATTGCGCCCACGACGCTGCCGCACCTGGCCTGGGGCCTGTATTCGTTTGGTGCCAATGCGCTGGTGCTGGCGTTCTCGGTGCTGGCGCGCCACTTTCCGCCGGCCCTGACGGGCCGCGTCACCACCGCACTCAACCTGCTTGGTTTTGGCACCGCGTTCCTGTTGCAGTGGGGAATTGGCGGCGTGCTCAACCTGTGGCCGGTGGTAGAGGGGCGCTACGATGCGGCCGGCTATTACAGTGCGTGGCTGGTGCTTTTCGGCGGGCAGGGGCTGGCGCTGCTGTGGCTGCTGGCCGAGACGCGCCCTGCCAAATCCGCAGCGGTGGGGGGCTGATGAACGCCACGTTTGCCGCGCCCGCCAAACTCAACCTGTTTTTGCATGTCATCGGGCGGCGCGCCGACGGCTACCACCTGCTCGAGAGCGTGTTCCAGCTGGTCGACTTTGGTGATGTCATTACCGTTGCCGTACGACCGGACGGGCAGATCCTGCGCCTCAACCAGGTCGTCGGTGTCCCTGCCGAGTCGGATCTGGCGGTGCGCGCGGCGCGCCTGCTGCAGCAAACCTGCGGCATCACGGCCGGTGCTGATTTGACGCTGGAAAAGCGCATTCCCCTGGGGGCTGGGCTGGGTGGCGGCAGTTCCGACGCCGCAACCGTCATGTTGGCGCTCAATCGCTTGTGGAATCTTGATTTGCCGCGATCACGATTGATGGAACTGGGCCTGGCCCTAGGGGCGGACGTGCCGTTTTTTTTGTTCGGCCGCAATGCGTTTGCCAGTGGCGTGGGCGAGCGTTTGGCGGTGGCGGCGCTCCCCGCGCTCTGGTTTGTCGTTTTAAAGCCACAAGTGAGCATTCCGACCCACGAGATTTTCGGGCAACCGGATTTGACCAGAAATGCTAAATCTGTCAAAATGTTGGACTTTTCTGCCGCTGCACGGTTTGGCGCAGAAAAGTTGGTAGGGTGCTCGGACGCGTCGGGTGCCGGGGGCGATGGAGCCGGGGCGATTTTCTTTCCCGAACCTGTGTTTCGCAATGATTTGCAGCCGGTGGCCGCAAGGATGTATCCGGAGGTAGGCAAGACGCTGGCGTGGCTGGCGCACGCAGGGCAGGACGCCCTGATCGGTGCGCGCATGACGGGGTCCGGGTCCTGCGTGTTTGCCGGGTTCGGCAATCGCAACGCGGCTGAAAGCGTATTTGCACAACGCCCGCCGGATATCGGCGGGTTTGTGGCGAGTGGTTTGGAGTGTCACCCGCTGATCGACTTTGCGCATTAGGCAGGCGGTCAGTGGTGCGGTAGCAGGTAGGTAGCAAGCGTGTCTAAGATGGGGAGTCGCCAAGCTGGTTAAGGCACCGGATTTTGATTCCGGCATGCGAAGGTTCGAATCCTTCCTCCCCAGCCAACTCAAGCACAGTCGCAATTCCATTTTTTGAAGCGGGTTCGCCGTGGCCAATGCGAATTTGATGGTGTTTACGGGCAACGCCAACCCGCTTCTGGGCAAGGAAGTGGCGCGGCGCCTCAGCATCCCGCTCGGGCGCGCGGTGGTGAGCAAGTTTTCCGATGGCGAAGTCAACATCGAACTGCTCGAGAACGTGCGCGGCAAGGATGTGTTCATCCTGCAATCGACGTCGTCGCCGACCAACGATAACCTGATGGAAATCCTGGTGATGGCCGATGCGCTCAAGCGTTCATCGGCTGCGCGCATCACGGCCGCCATCCCGTATTTCGGCTATGCCCGGCAGGACCGCAGGCCGCGTTCGGCGCGGGTCGCGATTTCGGCCAAGGTGGTGGCCAACATGCTCGAAGCCGCCGGGGTCGACCGGGTGCTGACGATGGACTTGCATGCCGACCAGATCCAGGGGTTTTTCGACGTGCCGGTAGACAATATTTACGCGGCACCGATCCTGTTGTCGGACGTGTGGAAGCACAACTACGACAATCTGGTGGTGGTGTCGCCCGACGTCGGCGGCGTGGTCCGGGCCCGGGCGCTGGCGAAGCGCCTCGAGAGCGATTTGGCAATCATCGACAAACGCCGTCCCAGGGCCAATGTGTCGGAAGTAATGCACGTGATCGGCGAGATTGACGGGCGCATCTGCGTGATCATGGACGACATGGTCGATACCGCCGGGACGCTGTGCAAGGCAGCTGAGGTGCTCAAGGAGCGCGGCGCCACCAAGGTGATGGCCTACTGCACCCATCCGGTGCTGTCGGGTAATGCGGTACAAAAAATCACGGCGTCGGTCCTCGATGAACTGGTCGTGACCGACACGATTGCTTTGCGCGATGACGCGCGGGCCTGTTCCAAAATTCGGCAGCTCTCGGTGGCCGAATTGCTGGCGGAAACCATCCGCCGGATCAACACCGAGGATTCGGTAAGCAGCCTGTTTGTCGAATAATTCACCAACCCAGGGGCAACTGGTCGCGGCTGCCTCGTCACTGAATTCCCAGTGACCCAACGGAGAAACACATGAAAATCGAAGTCGTAGCAACCACACGCAAAGCGCAAGGCACGGGTGCGAGCCGCCGTCTGCGCAATTCCGGTTTTGTCCCGGGTATCGTTTACGGCGGCGAGAAAATGCCTGCCGCGCAAATCGAGATCGAGCACAACCCGCTGTTCCATGCCATGCGCAAGGAAGCGTTCCATGCATCGATCCTCGACCTGAAACTCGACGGCGCGGTGCAGCCGGTACTCCTGCGTGACTACCAGATGCATGCATTCCGCCAGCAGATCCAGCATATCGACTTCCAGCGCGTCGACGCGAACAAGGAAATCCACATGCGCGTGCCGCTGCACTTCGTCAATACCGAAATCTCGCCGGCATTCAAGCTTTCCGGCGCACTGATCTCGCACGTGATGAACGACCTGCAAATCGCCTGCCTGCCCAAGGACCTCCCGGAGTTCATCGAAGTGGACCTGCGCGAGCTGGCCACTGGCCACTCGGTGCACCTGAAGGAAGTGAAGCTGCCGGCCGGGGTTCGCGCCGTCACCCACGGCAACGACAACCCGGTGGTGGTCAATGCCGTGGTGCGTGGCGTCGAGGAAGAGGTCGCACCGTCCGACGCGCAGGTTGCGGCCGATGTGCCGGCGACCGCGCAGAAGGCGCCGGCCGATGCGGCAGCAGGCAAGGATGGCAAGGCCGGAGCAGGCAAAGCTGCGCCCGCCAAGGACGCCAAGAAGAAATAATCCGGACACTTCGTGCCGGATTATTTCGCCTCTTTCATGCGGACGCTGCGCGCCGCATAAATCGGCGGGGCCTCAACGCGAGTTGGGGCCTTTTCTTTTTCTGCTGAACGAATCCCCCTATGGCCATCAAGTTGATTGTGGGGCTCGGCAACATCGGGCCCGAGCACGACGACAACCGGCATAACGCCGGTTTCTGGTTTGTGGATGCGCTGGCGAACGGGCATCGCGCTGCGTTCCGCAACGAGCGCGGATTCCACGGCGCGCTGGCGAAGGCCGGCAGCACCTACCTGCTCAAACCATCGACCTACATGAACCGCTCGGGGCAGTCGGTGCTGGCCCTGGCGACGTTCTACAAGATATTGCCCGATGAAATCCTGGTGGTACACGACGAGCTTGATCTTCCTCCGGGGGCCATCAAGATGAAAAAAGGCGGCGGCCACGCCGGTCATAACGGCTTGAGAGACATCGCCGCGCGGATTACCACTCCCGATTTCTGGCGCTTGCGCATCGGCATCGGCCACCCGCGCGAACTGCTGATGGAGCAGGACGTGGCCGACTTCGTGCTGCACCGGCCCAGCCGCGAGCACCAGAAGCTGATTGACGAGGCGATGGACAAGGCGCTGTCGGTGATGCCGCATGTGATGGCCGGCGAGATGGAAGTGGCGATGATGAAGCTGCATTCGACCAAGCGCAGCGGCCCTGCGTCGCCGCCGCCAGGCAATCCGGCTACATGATGCGCATTGAATAATGCGGCCATGTGATGCGATCTCGGTTGCGCTCGGCGCGCGTGCCCGCGCCCAGATCGAGCGTGACGGGCTCAAAGCCGCCGACATCAGCTGCATCCCGGCGGCGGCGGGCGGCCCCAAGGGCCTGGCGCTGATTCCGCTGGACCGCTGGCTCTTCGGCGACTGGTTTGCCGGTGCTACTCACATGCCGACGCTGATCGGCGCATCGATCGGCGCCTGGCGTGTCGCTGCCGCAGCGCAGGTCGATCCGGTTGCGGCACTTGACGAACTCACGCGTACCTACATCGAAGACCAGGTGTACGGCGCGCACCCTTCGCCTGCCGAAGTGGCACAACTGATTGGTTTGCTCGCACGCAGTCCGCTCGCCGGCGCTGCGTGGGCGCCGCGCGCCGACGTGTCGTTGCGGGTGGTGACTGCGCGGGCTGCCGGTGCGCTCGACAAAACCGTGTCGCGCGCGGCCTTTGCCAGGGCGTCGATCGACAACCTGGCCTCGCGCAAGCGCCTCGCGAAACATCTGCGCCGCGTGGTGTTTGCTTCCGGCCCGGCGAGCCCGGTCGATGCCATGCTCAACGGTGCCGGCAACGGGTTTGACGCCTTTGGTGCCGAGCAACGCAGCTTCACGCCCCTGAATGCGGAAGACGCGTTGCTCGCGTCCGGATCGGTTCCGCTGATATGTGATCCCGTCAAGGTTACGGGCGATGCAACCGACATGCCGCGCGGCTGGTACTGGGACGGTGGGCTGATCGACTACCACCTGTTCTACCCGTACCATCAGCTCGACGGCCTGGTGCTGTACCCGCATTTCATCGACGCCATCGTGCCCGGCTGGTTCGACAAGTTCCTGCCGTGGCGCAAGCAGGGTACGGGGCGCGGCAGCGAATGGCTGTCCAACCTGATCCTGATCTCGCCGTCGCGCCAGTTCCTGCGTACGTTACCCAACGGCAAGCTGCCGGACCGGAATGATTTTTATCGTTACGGCCTCGACCATGTGCGCCGCATCGCCGACTGGAAGCGTGCCGTGGCCGAATGCGGCCGCTTCGCCGAACAGGCGGCGGCCTGGCTGCAGGCACCGGACCTGTCGATCGCCCGCACCCTATAATGGGCCCCAAAGCCGCTCGCACCAATGATTCCGGCCAATATGCCGTCAAAAATGGCTCCCACCAACGGTTTTCGGGGATGGTGGAAATGAAATCTGTATCCCCAGTGCATTTGTTCTTCTTTGTGAAAGCATCATCATGAGCACCAAATGCGGCATCGTCGGTTTACCGAACGTCGGCAAATCCACCCTGTTCAACGCCCTGACCAAGGCGGGTATCGCGGCGGAGAACTACCCGTTTTGCACCATCGAGCCGAACGTTGGCATCGTTGAAGTGCCCGATGCGCGGCTCGCGGCATTGGCGAAGATCGTCAACCCCGAGCGCGTGCTGCCGGCCGCGGTGGAATTCGTCGACATCGCCGGCCTGGTCGCGGGGGCGTCAAAAGGTGAAGGCCTCGGCAATCAGTTTCTCGCCACCATCCGCGAGACCGACGCGATAGCCCATGTGGTGCGCTGCTTCGAAGACGGCAACGTGGTGCATGTCAACGGCAAGGTCGATCCGATCGCCGATATCGAGACCATCAACACCGAACTTGCGCTGGCCGACCTCGCGTCGGTGGAAAAGCAATACATCCGCTATTCCAAAGCGGCTCGCTCCGGCGGCGACAAGGAGGCGGCGCGCATCGTCGCCGTGCTCGACAAGATCCAGCCGGTGCTCAACGAGGCCAAGCCGGCGCGCAGCGTCGTGCTCTCCAAGGAAGAACAGCTGGTGGTGCGCCCGCTGTTCCTGCTGACCGCCAAGCCGACCATGTATGTTGCCAACGTCGCGGAGAACGGCTTTACCAACAACCCGCTGCTCGACAAGGTGGCGGCGCACGCCAAGGCGGAAAACGCGGTCGTGGTCGCCGTGAGCTGCGCCATCGAAGCCGAAATCTCCGCGCTCGACGACGCCGACAAGCTCGACTTCCTCAAGGAGATGGGCATGACCGAAGCAGGCCTCAATCGCGTGATCCGCGCTGGCTATTCGTTGCTCGGGCTGCAGACCTATTTCACCGCAGGCGTGAAGGAAGTGCGCGCCTGGACGGTGAAGGTCGGAGCGACAGCGCCCGAGGCGGCTGGCGCGATCCACACCGATTTCGAAAAAGGTTTCATCCGCGCCGAGGTAATCGCCTATGACGACTTCATCGCGCTGGGCGGCGAGCAGGGCGCCAAGGACAAGGGCAAGATGCGCCTCGAAGGCAAGGAGTACATTGTCAAGGACGGCGACGTGATGCACTTCCGCTTCAACGTCTGATGGCGGCGCGGCGGCGTGCCGCCGGCCTGTAATTCGGGATAGAATAAATTCCGATCCCCCGGCCCCACACACATATATGAGGAGTGTTCCATGTTCCGAGCCTTGCTCCCCGCAGCCCTTGCCACCCTCCTGATTGCCGCCGGCGCCGCGCAGGCCCAGGAAAAATTCACCTACCTGACCAACTGGTACGCGCAGGCCGAGCACGGCGGCTTCTACCAGGCCCTCGCCACCGGCCTGTACAAGAAAGAGGGGCTCGACGTCACCATCAAGATGGGTGGGCCGCAGGTCAACGGCATGCAGCTGCTGGCCGCGGGGCAGACCGATTGCTTCATGGGCTATGACGTACAGACCATGAAGAGCTGGGAGCAGGGCATCAGCGTGGTCACGGTCGCGGCCAGTTTCCAGAAAGACCCGGCGGTGCTGATCGGTCACCCCGGCGTGGTCAACAAGATGGAAGACCTGAAGGGCAAAACCATCCTGATCTCGTCTGCATCCCACACCAGCTTCTGGCCCTGGGTGCGCGCCACCTATGGGCTGTCGGATGCGCAGACGCGCCCCTACACCTTTAACATCCAGCCCTTCATGGCCGACAAGAATCTGGTGCAGCAGGGCTACCTCGCGAGCGAGCCCTACGCGATGGAAAAGGAAGGCAAGCTCAAGCCCAATGTGTTCCTGCTGTCCGACTTCGGCTGGCCGCCCTATTCGACCACCATCGCCTGTATGGAGAAGACCGTCAAGGAGCGCCCCAAGGCGGTCGCGGCATTCGTCAAGGCAACCATGGAAGGCTGGAAGAGCTATCTCAAGGGCGACCCGGCGCCGGCGCATGCGCTGATCAAGAAAGAAAACCCGAACATGACGGATGACCGTCTCGCCAACGCCATCAGGCTGCTCAACGAGAGCGGCATGGTATTCGGTGGCGATGCGGCCAAAATGAGTGTTGGTGTGATCACCGACGAGCGCATGAAAAAAACCTACGACATGATGGTGGCGATGAAACTTATCGATCCGGCCAAGGTGGACGTGAAGAAGACCTACACCACCCAGTTCGTCAAGGACCTCAAAGTGCTGCCGTAAAGCATGGCCGACCCGGCAGTTGCGGCGGTCGACATCCTGTCGGCCGCAAAGACTTATCCCAACGGCACCCGGGCGCTTGACCCGGTCAGCCTGACGATTCGCGAGGGTGAGTTCGTCACCCTGCTGGGACCCTCCGGGTGCGGCAAGAGCACGCTGCTCAAGATGGTCGCTGGGCTGCTGGGGCCCAGCGACGGCCGCATTGTCCTGTGGGGGCAACCGGTGGAGCAGGTGGAGGCGGCAGGACACCGCCTGAGCTTCGTGTTTCAGGAGGCCACGCTGATGCCCTGGGCGCGGGTGCGGGCCAATGTGCGTCTGCCGCTGGATCTGGCGGGCGAGCCGCGCGCGGCAGCGGATGCGCGCGTGGCTGATGCGCTCAGGCAAGTTGGCCTGGATAAATTCAGCACCAGCCTGCCGCGCGAACTCTCCGGCGGCATGCAGATGCGCGTGTCGATCGCCCGTGGTTTGGTGACCAGACCTGATCTGCTGCTGATGGATGAACCCTTCGGCGCGCTCGACGAGATCACGCGTAACCGGCTCGACAGCGACCTGCTGGCGTTGTGGCAGGCGAAACAGCTCACCGTGGTGTTCGTGACGCATTCGATCTACGAAGCCGTGTACCTGTCAACCCGCGTCGTGGTGATGGCGGCACGGCCGGGCCGGGTGGTCGATCAAGTGGCGATTGACGAGCCGTATCCGCGCGACGCGTCGTTCCGGGTATCGACGGCGTTCAGCGCCTACGCGAAGCGCCTGCAGGACAGCCTGCTGCGCGCCAGTGCAGTCAACGATGATACGGCGTTGGCATGATGCCTTTAACCCCGCCCTCCGCCACTCCGCGGCTGCAGCGCCCCGAGGTGCAGCGTGTGTTCTACCCCGCGCTGGTGGCAGTGTTGTTGCTCGGGCTGTGGCAGGGGCTGGTGGTGGCGCTGGAGATTCCGCCGTTCCTGGTGCCTTCGCCGCTGCAAGTCGCGCAGGTGATGGTGGCCGATGCCGGCCTGCTGTTCGGCGCGCTTGTGACCACGCTCAAGATCACGCTGCTGGCGTTTGTGTGCGCCACCGTGCTCGGGGTGCTGATTGCATTCACCTTCGTGCAAAGCCGCCTGGTGGAAACCGCGCTGTTTCCCTACGCGGTATTGCTGCAGGTAACGCCGATCGTGGCGATCGCGCCGCTGATCATCATCTGGTTCAAGGACCCGACGCTGTCCCTGGTGATGTGCGCCACCATCGTTGCGCTGTTCCCGGTGATTGCGAATACCACGCTGGGACTGCGCAGCGTCAACCCGGGCCTGCTGAGCTACTTCAAGCTGAGCCGCGCCACGCGCCTGCAGACGCTGCTGCGGCTGCGCATCCCGTCGGCGCTGCCGTATTTTTTTGGTGGCTTGCGCATTTCCAGCGGCCTGGCGCTGATCGGCGCGGTGGTGGCCGAGTTTGTCGCCGGCACCGGCGGCACCGGCACGGGCCTCGCATATCAAATTTTGCAGGCGGGTTACCAGCTCAACATCCCGCGCATGTTTGCCGCACTGGTGTTGATCACCCTGACCGGCGTGCTGTTGTTTGCACTGATGGCAATGTTGTCCAAATGGGCGCTGGGCGGCTGGCACGAGAGCGAGGTCGGGCATGACTGATGTATTGGTGCGCGGGGCAGCGCAGGTGTTGACCGGGCTCCCCGGCGCGGCGATGCGCCCGGCGGCGGGGTGCGACATCCGCGTGCGTGGCGGTGTGATCGATGCCATCGGCACGCTGGCACCGTTGCCGGGTGAATGCGTCATCGACGCGTCAGGCTGCGTGGTCTACCCGGGCTGGGTCAACACCCATCACCATTTGTTCCAGAGCCTTCTCAAGGGGATTCCCGCCGGCATCAACCTGCCGCTGGTGCAGTGGCTCGCGGCCGTACCGGTGGTGTATCGGCAGTTTTTCGACGGCGAAGAACTATTGCGCCTGGCAGCGCGTATTGGCCTGGCCGAGTTGCTGCTGTCAGGCTGCACCACGGTGGCCGACCACCAGTACCACTACTGGCCGGGCATGCCTTACGACGCCTCGGCCGCAGTGTTCGACGAAGCCGGCAAGCTGGGGGTGCGCATGGTGCTGTGCCGCGGCGGCCAGACCCAGGCGCGCGCCATGACCGACGCGAATGCGCCGCCGCAGGTCGCGCCCGAAACACTTGACGGTTTTCTCGCAGCGATCGAGCGCGACGTGCAGCGCTTTCACGACCCCGCGCCGATGGCGATGCGGCGCATGGTCAGCGCGATCACCACGCCAAACTGGAGTTGCAAGGCCGAAGAACTAAAACCGATGGCGCGCGAAGCGCGGCGCCTCGGCATCCGCCTGCACAGCCACCTGTCGGAAAGCCACGACTACGTGCGCTGGGCGCGCGAGGTGCACAACTGCACGCCGCTCGAATTCGTGGAGCGGCACGAATGGGTCGGCCCCGATGTCTGGTTTGCGCACATGGTGCATCTCACCGACAACGAACTCGCATTGTGTGCGCGTACCGGCACCGGTATCGCCCATTGCCCGCAGAGCAACGCGCGGCTCGGCTCCGGCATTGCGCGCATTCCCGAAGCACTGGCGCTGGGCGTGCCGGTGGGGCTCGCGGTGGATGGGGCCGCGTCGAACGAAGCGGCCGACATGCTCAGCGAAGCCCACGCCTGCTGGCTGCTGCATCGCGCCGACCCGCGTGCGGGCGCTCGCGCCGGGCAGCCCGGTGGCCATGCCGGCGCGATCACGGTGGAAGACGTGGTGCGCATCGGCACCTCCGGCGGCGCGCGCCTGCTCGGCCTCGATGGCGTCGGCACACTTGAGGCCGGCAAGGCTGCCGACATCGCGATCTACGACCTCGATCAGCCGCGTTATTTCGGCCTGCACGATCCCGCCATCGGCCCGGTGGCGAGCGGTGGCGTACCTTCGCTGCGGGCCCTGCTGGTGCAGGGGCGCGTGGTGGTGGAAAACAATGCCATCCCGGGTCTGGATCTGGCGGGGCTGCGCCGCGATGCTGAGGCCGCCGTAGGCCGCATGCTGGCCGCGCTCTGAGCACCGGCGTCAATCGATTTCAACAGAGCAGCATGCCAGAAGGCCTTGGTGCGGGCAGCTTCCAGGGCTTGGTGGCCTGAAACCTTTGGTGGGTGCGCCTCTCGGGCCATTGCCATGATGATCCTCAGCAATTGGATATCTGGCTGATGCAGCGCACAAAGCGGTGCGCTACACTGCCGGAGCAGTACGGTCTCCCGCACACTTTTCTTTCGCGAGCGCATCATGAAGATTCTCAAATGGCTTGGCATCATCATCGGCGGCCTGGTTTTGCTGCTGGTCATCGGCATCGGCATTCTCACCGCGACGTTCGACCCGAACAAGTACAAGGGCGAGATCACCAGTGTCGTCAAGGAAAAGAAGAATCGCACGCTTGCGATCCCCGGCGACCTGAAGCTTGCGGTGTTTCCCAAGCTCGGTGTTGAGCTGGGCGCGCTGACGCTGTCGGAATTCAAGAGCGAGAAGGAGTTCGTCAAGCTGGAAAGCGCCAAGGTCTACCTGGAGATCATGCCCTTGCTGAGCAAGCAGATCGTGGTCGACAAGGTTGAAGTGAGCGGGTTGAACGCCAACGTGGTGCGCACCAAGGACGGCAAATTCAATTTCGACGACCTGCTCTCCAAGGACGACAAGGAGCCTTCCAAGGTCAAGTTCGACATCTCAACGGTAAAGATTGCCAACTCGGGCGTGTCATTTCGCGATGAGTTGGCGGGCAACACGGTGACCATATCCGCCCTCAACCTTGCCACCGGGCGTGTGGCCGACAAAGTCCCGACCAAGGTCAATCTCTCGGCCACGCTCGAAAGTGCCAAACCGGCGGCCAACCTCAAGGCCAGCGTAGTCGGCGAGCTGTTGTTTGACCTAGAGAAGAAGGCCTATTCGTTTTCCGGCCTGGATGCCCAGTTCAACGGTGGCGCAAAGCAGGCGGCACAAAAAGGCGTGGCGGGGTTTGACCTCGCCGGGCTGGAGTCGAAGATTTCGGCGTCGGCGCTCAAGTTCGACCAGGCGAGCATGGCGCTGGTGGCTGAAAAGCTCGCGCTCGACGCCAAGGGCTCCCTCGACAAGGAGCCCTTCGAGGTCAAGCTTTCCGCACCCAAGCTCGATGTGAACGCCAAGACCATGGCCATTGCCGCGGAGAAGCTCGCGCTCGAGGCCAAGGCGCGGCGTGGCCAGGAGTCCGGCAGCGTCAAGCTGGAAGCGGCGAAAATTGCGGCCGACATGGGTAGCCACAAGCTCGCCGTCGAGGGCCTGAGCGCAAGCGGCAGCGGCGCCATGCCCGGCATGCTGATCAACGATTTCAAGGCCAAGGCGCCGAAACTGGCGATCAACCTTGATGCCGGGCAGATCATTGTCGACGGCGTGTCCCTGTCCGCTAGCGGCAAGCGTGGTGACGAGGGTTTCGACGTCAAGGTGGATGCGCCCAAGCTCAACGTGAGCAAGGAGTCCGCAACCGGCGAAGCGATCACCGGCACGGTGAAGCTGACCGGCAAGGAAAGCCTGGATGCCAAATTCAACCTTTCCGGCGTCAAGGGCAGCGGCAAGTCCCTGTCCATCAACGAGGTGAAACTTGATGCCAGCGCGAAGCAGGGAGAGCGCAGCGTGGTCGCGTTGCTGTCGACGGCGCTCACGGCCAACCTGGAAGCCAAGGTGTTCGAGTTCGCAAAGATCAACGCCGATGTGACAGTAAGCGACCCGAAGATGCCGCAGAAAACCGTCAAGTTGCCGATCACCGGCTCGGCGCGCGCCGATCTGGGCAAAGAAACCGTCAATGCCGACATTGCCACCAAATTCGACGAGAGCAGCATTCAGGCCAAGGTCGGCATGAACAAGTTCAAGAATGGTGCTCTCACGTTTGACGTCGCCATCGACAAGCTCAACCTCGACAAATACCTGCCATCGAAGAACCCGAATGCACCCAAGACTAGCGAACCAGAACAGCCGATCGACCTGTCGGGGCTCAAGGCGCTGAATGCCAGTGGCGTCGTGAAGATCGGTGCGCTGCAGGTCAACAACATCAAGGCGAGCAATGTGTCGCTGACGATTCGCGCGGCGGGCGGCAAGGTCGATGTCAGCCCGATGAGCGCGGCCCTGTATCAGGGCTCGCTTGCCGGCGCAGTGAGCGTCAATGCCAATACCAACAGCTTCGCGATCAAGCAGAACCTGACCGGCATCAACATCAACCCGCTGATGAAAGACGCGATCAACAAGGATATCCTCGAGGGGCGCGGCAACGTCAACCTTGATGTCACGACGGTTGGCAATACGCCCAGCGCCCTCAAGAAAGCGCTCAACGGCAGCGCGGCGATCAACCTGCGCGACGGCGCCTACAAGGGCATCAACCTCGCCAAATCATTCCGCGAGGCCAAGGCAGCGCTTTCTCTGAGCAAGGACAAGGTGCAGGATGCCAAGAAGGAAGACAAGACCGACTTCACGGAAATGAAGATCAGCGCGATCATCAAGAACGGCGTCGCCACCAGCAACGACCTCGATGCCAAATCGCCGTTCGTGCGCCTCGGCGGCGCAGGCACGGTGGACATCGGCCAAAACACCATGGACTACCTCGCCAAGGCGACCGTCGTCGGGAGCGCAGCGGGGCAGGATGCCAAGGAACTCGCGCAGTTGAAGGGGGTGACGGTGCCGGTCAAGTTGTATGGGCCGCTCGACGCGATGAAGTATGAGGTGCAATACGCCGCCATCGCCGGCAGCCTGGTCACCGACAAGGCCAAGAGTGCGGTGGAAGACAAGCTCAAGGGGGCGCTCGGCATCAAGAAGCCGGATCAGCCGGCGCAAGCCCCCGCAGCGGGTGGCCAGCCACCGCAGCAGGCGAAGCAACCGTCGGCTGAAGACAAGGCCAAGGAAAAGCTGCGGGGCCTGTTCGGGCGCTGACGCGTTCGAAGCGAGCTTGCCGATGGCGCGCACACCGTCGTTCGCCGCGCGTGTCGTCGCGTGGCAGCGTCGCCATGGGCGGCACGACCTGCCTTGGCAAAACACGCGCGATGCGTATCGCATCTGGGTTTCCGAGATCATGCTGCAACAAACCCAGGTGGCGGCGGTGGTCGGTTACTATGCGCGCTTCCTGGAGCGTTTCCCCGATGTCGCCAGTCTGGCGCGGGCACCCGAAGCCGACGTAATGCGCCTCTGGGCCGGCCTGGGGTACTACAGCCGTGCGCGCAACTTGCACAAGGCGGCGCGCATCATCATGGGGGAATGGCGCGGCACATTTCCCCGAACGCCCGAGGGCCTCGTCTCCCTGCCCGGCATCGGCCGCTCAACCGCGGCGGCGATTGCCGTGTTTGCATTCGGGGCGCGCGCCGCGATTCTGGATGGCAACGTCAAAAGGGTGTTTGCGCGCTGCTTCGGCGTGGCCGGCTACCCCGGAGAGAGAAAGGTCGAAGAGGCGCTCTGGGAGCGGGCTGCAGGCCTGTTGCCGGGCGCCGGCACGGAAGCCTACACGCAGGGATTGATGGATCTGGGCGCGACGCTGTGCACCCGCTCGCGACCGACTTGCGGCGCCTGTCCATTGCAGAGCCAGTGCGTCGCCTACCGCGACAAGCGCGTGGCAGAGTTGCCGCATCGAAAGCCGGTGAAAGCCCTGCCGCGGCGATCGTGCGTGATGCTGGTGCTGCGCGAGCAACGCGAGGTGTTGCTCGTCAAACGGCCATCACCGGGGATTTGGGGCGGGTTGTGGTGCCTGCCGCAATTTGACGATGAAGCTGCGGCGCGACGCTGGGTGCGGGAAGCGGGAGGTCGCTGGCATCGCCCCGTCGCAGTCGAACCCATCGAGCATGGGTTCACCCACTACCACCTGACGATTCACCCGCTGGCAATGACACTGCCATTGAGGCCGTTTGAGCGCTACCTTGGATCTCGGCCGGCAGGCCTGGCGCACTTGCGTATTGCGCTCCATGAGGCGACTGAAGAAGGGCTGCCGGCGCCGGTGAAGAAACTGTTGACGCGCATCGCCGCCGGCGCATGACGAATCAGGACTTTAACCCCTGCTGGCCAAGGAACTTGTGGATGATCTCGATGCGCATGAGCGCATCAGGCAATTCCATCAGACGCTGTTTGGCCAGGGGCTGAATCGGCAGAATTTCGGCGAGGCGGTTTGAGATCCACGAGGCGTCGTCCAGGAGATGCGGCTCCGGGACCATCCCCACGGGCAGTTTGGGCAGAATCGCGCGCAGCGTCAGCGCGCAGAAGCCGAATTCGACCGGCACCGGTTCTGGCGGGTCGTCGGCCATCAACGCCGCGTTGGCGCGTACCAGCCCGTTGGGGTCGGCGCGCGTATCGAGCACGCGAAAACGCCCGGCGCCGCGCGCGGTGATGTTGAGGACGCCCAGCTGCTGCATGTCGAAATCGACGATGCTCGCCAGGCAGCCGACGTCGTGCGGGATCGCCGGCGCACCCACTTCACGGCCTTCCTTGATCAGGCACACCCCGAACGGCTGGCCCGTCTTCATGCAGGCGCGCAGCATGTCGACGTAGCGCGCCTCGAACACGCGCAGTGGCAGTATGCCGCCGGGGAACAGCACCGTGCCGAGCGGAAACAGGGGCAGATTCTGCCAGTCCGGAGCCTCCGCGCTCAACGAATTTCCCGATGACGTACCAGCGTCGGTGCACGTTGGGCAAAGCGCGCGGCAAGCTGTTCTGCGAAATATACCGAACGGTGCTGGCCGCCGGTACAGCCGATCGCCACCGTAAGGTAATGACGATTGTCGCGTTGATAGGCTGGCAGCCACTTGGAAACGAACTGCTCGATGTCGTCCAGCATCTCCCGCGCGGCGGGCGTGGCGTCAAGAAACTGGATGACCCGGGCATCGCGCCCGGTGAGCGGTCGCAACTCGGGATCGTAAAAAGGGTTGGGTAGCGGACGCACGTCGAAGGCGAGGTCGGCATCGAGCGGGATGCCATGCTTGAAGCCGAATGAAGTGAACACCAGCATGAGCTGGGTACGTCGTTCGCCGCGCAAAAAATCTTTTACCCAGTCGCGCAGGGTGTTGGGGCGCACGTCCGACGTGTCGATGACATGCGCAAGGCCTTGCAGGTCGGCAAGCAACTCACGCTCGCGCGCGATGTATTCGATGATGGTGGCGCTGCCGTCGTCGAGCGGATGGCGCCGCCGGGTTTCGGAAAATCGCCGCACCAGGGCATCGTCGTTGGAGGTAAGAAACAAGGCACGCAGCTCCACGCCAAACCGTGAGAGGTTGCCCAGGTACTGGGGTAGCTCGGCGAGCCCTTTCCCTGCCGCTGCGGTGCGCGCATCGATGGAGACGGCGACATTTTCCAAACCCGACTCGCGCAGGGTGGCAACGAGGTCGGGCAACAGTTGCGCGGGCAGGTTGTCGGCGCAGTAATACCCTGCGTCCTCGAGTACCTTCAGGGCCACGCTTTTCCCGGAGCCAGACAGGCCGGTGACGAGGATGAGCTGCATGCTGAAACTATACGTTATGGCTGGGAGCGAGAGTGAAAAAAAGCGCCGGCTAAGCGGCGCTTTAGGTTGGTTCGAAGCAGTTACTTTTTCATGCAATCGTCGCGTTTTTTCTTGTATTCGTCGCCTTTGAGGCCTTTGGCCGCTGACGAGCATTCGGCAAGCTTGGTCTTCTTCTCATCCTTGGCAGCCGTTTCGCCCTTCATGCACTCGGCATGCTTTTTCTTGTATTCATCGCCCTTGAGCCCTTTGGCTGCGGTAGAGCACTCGCCCATTTTCTTTTGCTGAGGAGTCATTTCCTTTTTCTCCTCTTTCTTTGGTTCGGCTTTTTTGTCTTGCGCGAAGGCGGTGCCGACAGCAAGGGGCAGGGCCAGCATTAGTGCCGCAAACAGTTTGAACATGTGATTCTCCTCTCGGGTTGTGGGTTGGTGACGCACGCCGAGTATTGCACTTTGCGCGCTGACCAATGCCAATTAAATCATGGATTTTTGCGTCGTGCCAGTTCGAGGGCGTACGGGCCCGGAAGGCCGCCAGCGCGAGTTGTCCTGCTACTCTGGAGATTCCATCGCCTGCGCCTGCCGGGCGATGAATTCCGCCATGGTGTCGGTGCCGCGGAGCTGGAGGATGGTGTTGCGCACCGCCGCCTCGGTCAGCACGGCCAGGTTGCGCCCGGCGGCGACGGGCACCGTGACCTTGCGCACGCGCACGCCCAGCACCTCTTCAAAGTTGGCGTTCAAGGGCAGGCGTTCGTAGTCTGCGGCACCGGCTGTCTGCGGTCGCGCCAGATGCAGCAGGAGTTTGATGTTCATCTTTGGCCGCACGGCGGTTTCGCCAAAGATGGTCTTGATGTCGAGGAGGCCGAGGCCACGAATTTCCAGCAGATTCTTGAGCAACGGGGGGCAGCGCCCCTCCAGGGTCCGCGGGGCGACACGGGTAATTTCGACGACGTCGTCAGCGACCAGACCAGGGCCGCGACTGACCAGCTCCAGTCCCAGCTCGCTTTTGCCAAGCCCCGACTCACCGGTGATCAGGATGCCCAGTCCGAGCACGTCCATCAGCACGCCGTGCAGCGTCGTGCGCTCGGCCAGGAACTTGGTCAGGTGGATGCGCAACATGTCGATCACGCCAGCCGCCGGCGTGGGCGTCGCGAAGATCGGTGCGCCCGCATGGGCGCATGCCTCGACCACCAGCGGCGGTGGGGCGATGCCGTCGGCGATGATGACTGCCGGTGGTTTGCCGGCCATCAACTCGCTCAGGAGGTGCTGCTGGCGGGTTGCGCTCAGATGGGCGAGGTATTCGTGCTCGGGTTGCCCGACCACCTGAATCCGATCCTTGTGAATCAGATTGAGGTGGCCGACCATGTCGGCCACGGCATGCGATGTATAAGTATCGGAGTTGAGCGTATTGCCGGCAAACTGCTGACCGGCCAACCAGGTCAGATCGAGTTCGTCGGCTACTTCGTCAAACAGCGCTTTGAGCGTAAGGAGTTGCATCAGCGTTGAAGTTGGTTAGGGCGTGGTGCACCTCTGCCGCATTTGCCAGGGATGCGAGGGCGTTGCGCATAGAGGCATCTGCGAACATTTCGGCCAGAGAGGCAAGGATTTGCAAGTGGGTATCCGTGGCCTTCTCCGGAACCAATACGAAGAACAGCAGGTTCACCGGCTTGGCATCGGGTGCTTCGAACGGAATGGCCTCCTTCAGGCGCAAAAAAGCGCCGACTGGCGCCGTCAATTTGGCGATGCGCCCGTGCGGGATGGCAACCCCTTGGCCCAGGCCGGTCGACCCTAGCCGTTCTCGCGCAAACAGGCTGTCGAACACCGTGGCGCGCGCGATCCCCTGGTTGTTCTGGAACAGCAGGCCCGCTTCGTCAAACACCCGGCGCTTGCTGGCCAGATCAAGGTCCAACACTACATTGGCGGACGGCAGCAGCCGTGCGATTACTTGTGCGGGAGAGGGGCTGCCGCTCGATTTCATCTTTGACAAGGTAGTGGGCGCTGACGGTTGCGGCTGGTTGACCGGGTCGCCGGGTAAGTCATGGCGCCGCACCAAGCCGGACCACAAGGCGCATGACCATTCGGGAACTGAAAATTATACGCCCCACCGGAGGTGGGGCGCGGGAGCTGCTCAATTGGCAGGGGGTAACAACGGTAGATCAGTTGACTGCCTGACGCTTGAGCGGTTCATGCGCGTGGTTGTAGGCGCGCTCCTTGTATTTTTGTACCTGGCGGTCAAGCTTGTCAGCCAGCGTATCGATGGCAGCGTACATATTTTCGTCGATCGTTTCAACAAAAATGTCCTTGCCGCGGACATGCACGTTGACTTCTGCCTTGTGCACCAGCTTCTCGACGGAAAGGATCACGCTGACGTCAATCACGTGGTCGAAGTGCCGTCCGACCCGATCGAGCTTGGAGAGAACGTAGTCGCGGATGGCGGGAGTCACGGATACATGATGGCCGCTCACGGTGAAGTTCATACTTGCCTCCTGGTTAGTACTTAAAGCGACTTACGGAGATTGGCTGGCGGAATCTTGAGAACGTCGCGGTACTTTGCAATGGTGCGTCGCGCGACGACGATGCCTTGCTGGCCAAGGATATCGGCAATTTTCGAGTCTGAAAGGGGTCTTTTGAGATCCTCCGAGGTGACCAGTTGCTTTATTAAAGCGCGGATTGCGGTAGAAGAGCAAGCCCCTCCGGTATCGGTTGCCACATGACTACCGAAAAAGTACTTCAATTCAAAGATCCCGCGCGGAGTGAGCAGATACTTATTGGTGGTGACACGGGAAATCGTTGACTCGTGCAGACCGAGCTCGTCGGCAATTTCGCGCAATACCAGGGGACGCATGGCGACTTCACCATGGTCGAAGAAATGGCGTTGCCGCTCAACGATGGCTTGCGCCACGCGTTCGATGGTTTCAAATCGTTGTTGCACGTTCTTGAGCAGCCAGCGCGCTTCCTGCAATTGGCTCAACAGTCCGCCTTCACCGGCATGGGCGCCGCGTCCGCGCTCGCGCGACAGGATGTCGGCGTACATGCGGTTGATCTTCAAGCGCGGCACAGCGGCAGGATTGACATGGACGCGCCAGACGTTGCGGATTTTCCGCAGAATCACGTCGGGCGTCACATAGCGAACGTCGCGATCCCCAAACGGTGCGCCGGGGCGCGGATCGAGGGAGAGCAACAGGTCGCGCGCTGCCTTGAGTTCTGCATCGTCGCATTTGCAGGCGCGTTTGAGCGCGGTGAAGTCGCGTGCGGCCAGCACATCAAGGTGCCCCCTGGCAATTCGGTCGGCCAGCTCACGGGCCGGCGTCTGCGGCAGCGTGCGCAGTTGCAGGTGCATGCACTCGCCAAGGTCGCGCGCACCAACGCCGGCGGGGTCGCAGGACTGCAATAGCGCAAGTGCGACCTGAAGCTCCCCGATTTCGATTTCCTCGCCGAGTATCTGGTGGATCTCGTCAAGCGGTTGGCGCAGGTAGCCGTCTTCGTCAAGCGCTTCGGCGAGGGTGCTCGCCAAGGCGTGATCGCGAGGGGAGAGCCGCATGACTGCGAGTTGTTCGACCAAGTGCGCGCGCAATGTCGTCGCGGTTGCGGGTTGCCTCTCGGTAGGATTATCGTCATCGCTCTCTCGCGGTGCCGAAGGACCCGGCGCTGACTCGCGCTCCGCCCAGTCTGGCGGCGCATCACCGCCCTGTGGCCCGAAGGCATCGGGCAGCGATTCGGTTACTGGTTGTTCGGCGCCGGCATACGAGTTGGGCTCGTCCTCCCTCTCCAGCAGAGGGTTGTCGGACAGCATCTGCTCGATTTCCTGCTCCAGTTCCAGCGTCGAGAGCTGCAACAGGCGAATCGACTGCTGCAGCTGCGGGGTCAACGTCAGATGCTGCGACAGCTTGAGGTGGAGCGCCTGCTTCATGGGGACGCCGGCTCAAAGCCGGAAATGTTCGCCCAGGTATACCCTGCGCACGCTCTCGTCGGCGACGATGGTATCGGGCGTGCCTGAGGCAAGCACGCGGCCGTCATTGATGATGTAGGCGCGATCGCAAATGCCAAGGGTCTCGCGAACGTTGTGATCGGTAATCAGCACGCCGATGCCGCGGTCCTTGAGGAATCGGATGATTTTCTGGATATCGAGTACCGCAATCGGGTCGACGCCCGCAAACGGCTCATCGAGGAGCACAAAACGCGGCTTGGTCGCCAGCGCGCGCGCGATTTCGACTCGGCGTCGCTCGCCACCCGAGAGCGACATTGCCGGATTGCGCGCCAACCCGGCAATGCCGAGCTCGCCGAGAAGCTCTTCGAGACGCGCGTCAATCTGGGTGCGCGTCAGCGCCTGCAATTCGAGCACGGCGCGGATATTTTCCGCGACGCTCAATTTTCGAAAGACCGAGGCTTCCTGCGGCAGGTATGACAGGCCGAGTCGTGCACGCTGGTGAATCGGCAGGCGGGTGGCATCCTCCCCCGCAATGCTGATACTTCCGGCGTCCGCGCCGGTCAATCCCACTACCATGTAAAAACAGGTGGTTTTGCCGGCGCCATTAGGTCCGAGCAAGCCCACCACCTCGCCGTTCGCCACCTCGAACGAGACGTCCTTCACGACCTCTCGCGACTTGTAGCGCTTCTTGAGGCCGTGGGTTACCAGCGAGCTCATTTTTTTTCCGGTTCCGGATAGGACAGTCGCGGCGCGGCGATGCCTCCGGTTGGTTTCAGCGTCAAGTCTCCGGACCGGGCCGCCGGAACGGCGGGTGCCGTTGAGCGCGGCTGGATCGTGGCGCGCACCCTGCCGTCCGCATTGTTCGGCGTTGCGGAGTCCGGGTTGCCGCCGACCACGCTATAGAACTCGGTTCGCCCGTCGTAGCGAATCGTGTTGCCGCGCACTTCGTCGGCGCCTCGCAAGAAGCGCGCGCGACCGATCATGTCGGCTTTTTCGCCTTTGGCGTCATATTCGATCCGATCCCCCCATCCTTGGACGATCTCGTCCACGCCTTCGCGCTTTTGCCTGAAATAGGCAAAACCATCGGGCCCTTTTTCAGCCGTGCCGTGCTGGAATCCCTCCGGATCCTGCCGTACCGTGATGCGGTCAGCGAGGATGGTCAAAGAGCCTTGCGTAAGCACCACGCGCCCCTCGAACACGTTGACCTGTCGCAAGTCGTCATAAGTCATGCGCTGGGCTTCGATATTGACCGGCTTGTCACGATCGGCCTTTTCGGCCCAGACGGGGGCGCCCGTGGCACACGCAAGGCAGGCGGCGAAAATCAGAGTTGCGAGGTGCGGCCTGATCATTTTTTACGTTCGAACGTTCCGTTCACAGCGGACTGGAGCTCGATTTTTCGATAGCGGTTGTCGAAAGCCATCCCGGTTCCCGAGAGCAGCGTCTTGCCCTGCTCGATGAGCACCCGCTGAGGCGTGTCAGCCTTGTCATCGTCGGGTACCACGCGCAGGTACTCGGTGCGTACGCGCATGTCGCTGGTCTGTCCCTGCGGCGTCCTTTCCCCGGCTTTAAAGAGCTCAACGCTTTCGTACAACTTGACCTCTTTGCCATCCGCCGACACGACTCCGCGCTTTGCAGAGACGCGCGTTTCCGTGCTGCCCGGTTGCCCCTGCACCAGTTTCGGCGCTTCAAGGTGCGAAGAGTCGTCGTCGGGAAAGTGCAACATGCGCTTTGACGAGAGCAGGTAACGCGGCTCACCCGCATCGCTGAGGCGCTTGATCACGAAATTGTCGACGATGTAATCCGGTTCGTGCGTAAGCGGGCTGGCGGTCTTGGTCGAATTGAGTTCAACTGTGCGATCGAGCCAAAATGTGAGCATGGCCAGCAACAGCAGAATCGCCAGCGGCAGCACTGCGCCAATCGACCTGCGTTGCAGCAGATTCATTTGAAGTACTCCGCGACCAGTTTGTCGTACGCGCCTTGCCCGCGCAAGATCAGTTCGCATATTTCGCGCACGGCGCCGTCCCCGCCACTTCGGCGGGTAACGTAATGGGAGTGCAATTGCACTTCCGCAGGTGCCGCCGGCACCGTCGCGGCGAAACCGGCGCGGGTCAGCACCGGCAAATCGAGCAAGTCGTCGCCCATGTAACCAGCCTGCCCGGGCTTGAGCTTCAGTTCGTCCAGCACATCCTCAAAGGCCTGCTGCTTGGCTTCAATGCCTTGCAGGCAAAAGTGAACGCCCAATTCGCGTCCGCGGCGCTCCACCAATTCGGACCGCCGCGCGGTAATCAGTGCAATCTTCAACCCTGCGTCGCGCAGCAGGCGCACCCCTTGACCGTCGTGCGTATGGAAGCTTTTGGATTCAGCGCCATCATTTGCATAGTAGAGTCGCCCGTCGGTGAGAATGCCATCGACATCAAACGCCATCAATTTCAGCGGCTTGATTCGCGCAAGCAAAGCCGGCGTGATGGGGGGGCTGGCGCTTTGCATCATATGGCTTTGGCGTGAAACAGGTCGTGCATGTTCAATGCGCCTACAAGATCGCCGTTCGCGTCGATCACCAGCAGCTGGTTCACTTTGCGTGTTTCCATCAGGTGTACCGCCTCGGCAGCAAGGGCGTCGGCGTCAATCACCGCTGGAGCAGTGGTCATCAATTCCTTGATTCGGGCAGATTTGAAGTCTGCGCCGTGCACCAGGGCGCGGCGCAGGTCGCCGTCGGTAAACACGCCGGCGATGCTGCCGTCGTCGTTGAGAACGGCCGTCATGCCGATGCGCTTTGCGCTCACCTCGAGAACCGCTTGGGCAAGGGTCGCGTCGCTTGAAACGATCGGCATTGCCGTGCCGCCACGCATGACGTCTCTCACTCGGGTAAGCAGGCGGCGACCAAGCGTGCCGCCCGGGTGGGAGCGGGCGAAATCCTCGGCGCTGAATCCCCGGGCGTCCAGAACAGCGACCGCCAAGGCGTCTCCCATGGCAAGTTGTGCCGTGGTGCTTGCGGTCGGCGCCAGGTTGAGGGGGCAGGCTTCCTTGTCGACACCGGTATGGATATGTGCGTTTGCCAGCTTTGCGAGGGTCGAGCCCGGGTTTCCGGTCAGCGCGATCAAGCCGGCTCCGAGGCGCTTTACCGCCGGCAGGATGGCCATGAGTTCGGCAGTTTCACCGGAATTCGAGAAAGCCACCATCACGTCCTGCCCAGTGATCATTCCCAGATCGCCATGACCTGCCTCGGCCGGGTGAACAAAGAATGCGGCGGTCCCGGTGGAGGCGAACGTCGCGGCCACCTTGCGCGCGATATGCCCCGACTTGCCGATTCCCGATACAACCACGCGGCCACTACAGGCCAGAAGCATATCCACCGCGTGGGCGAAGGCCCCGTCGATACGATGCTCCATCTGGCTCACGGCTGCCGCCTCGATACGCAGTACTTCGCGGGCGAGCTCCAGCGTTTCTGCGCCGGCTCGATCCCTAGCTTGGCCGATTGTCTTGGGTGCCGCTATCATCTGCCCGAGTATAGCAAACGCGCTCGCCGCAATCCGTAGTTGGCATCAAGATTGCAGAGAGGCGGCCCCTGATGCCCAACACCCTCGAAATTGTCCTGATTTTTCTGGCCGCATCTGTGGCCGTGGTGGCCCTGGCGCGAAAGCTGCAGTTGCCGCCACTGCTGGGGTACCTGCTGGCCGGCATCCTGATCGGGCCCCACGCCATCGGCCTCGTGCCCGATGTGCAGGAGACGCGCTATCTGGCCGAGTTTGGGGTTGTGTTCCTGATGTTTTCGATCGGGCTAGAATTCAACCTGCCGCGACTGATGGCGATGCGCGCGACCGTGTTCGGATTCGGTTTTGCGCAGGTTCTGGTGACGACGCTTGTAGGGGTTGGCGCTGCGCTGGCGATGGGGCTGGGTTGGCA
The DNA here is from genome assembly GCA_947473125.1 of Burkholderiales bacterium. GTDB lineage: Bacteria > Pseudomonadota > Gammaproteobacteria > Burkholderiales > JAEUOS01 > CANJDH01. The sequence continues at coordinate 61,037 of CANJDH010000003.1, read as the reverse complement.
AGCTGGCGTTGCATTGGGTGGTGCGCTGGCCATGTCGTCGACGGCCATCGTTGTCAAGTTGTTGTCAGAGCGGGTCGAGCTTGAGTCGGCGCACGGGCGCGACGTGATGGGCATTTTGCTATTCCAGGACCTGGCCGTGGTACCTTTTCTGGTGGTGGTGCCGGCCCTGGCGCAGGCTCCGGAGAATCTGGCGGCGACGCTTGCCGTGGCCTTGGCCAAGGCCGCCCTGGTGCTGGCCATTTTGCTGTTTGCCGGGCGCCGTGCGATTCGCGCCTGGCTCATGGTAGTGGCGCGGCGCCGCTCTACCGAGCTGTTTACCCTGAACCTGCTGCTGCTGACCCTTGGCCTTGCCTACATCACGGAGCTGGCCGGGTTGTCGCTGGCTCTGGGGGCCTTTGTGGCTGGCATGCTCATTTCCGAGACCGAATTCAGGCACCAGGTGGAAGAGGACATCAAGCCGTTTCGCGATGTGCTGTTGGGATTGTTTTTTGTCACCATCGGGATGCTGCTCGACGTGCGTTCCGTGGCGGCGCAATTCGGCCTGGTGTTATTCCTCACATTGATTCCGGTAGGAGCCAAATTTGTGATCGTGGCCCTCCTCGGGCGCGCCTTCAAACGGCCGCAGGGAACGGCAATCCGTACCGCTTTGGCTCTGGCACAGGCCGGCGAATTCGGCTTCGTGCTGCTCGCACAGGCGGGCGGCCTCAAATTGGTGGATGCGCAGTTGATGGATGCGATTCTTGCCGCCATGCTCCTGTCCATGTTGGCGGCTCCCTTTTTGATCGCCATGAGCGACAGCATTGCCCTGCGTTTTGCACGCGACGAATGGATGATGAAATCCCTGGAGCTGACGCAACTGGCCACCCGCACCCTGAAGTCGAGCCGGCATGTTCTTATTTGCGGCTATGGCCGAAATGGGCAGGCGCTTGCCAAGCTGCTGTCTGCCGAAGGGGTTGAGTACATGGCGCTTGACCTCGACCCGGAACGCATCCGAGATGCGGCGGCGGCGGGGGATGCGGTGGTATACGCTGACGCCAGCCGGCGCGAATCGCTGATCGCCGCAGGACTGATGCGCGCCCAGGCCGTGGTGATTTCCTATGCCGACACCACCTCGGCGATGCGCATCCTGCACCATGTGAACGAGGTGCGGCCGGGCCTTCCGGTGGTGGTGCGCGTCAAGGATGACGGCGAGATGGACAAGCTTCGCGCGGCTGGCGCCGCCGAAGTGGTGGCTGAGGCGCTCGAGTCGAGCCTGATGCTGGCATCGCACGCGCTGCTGCTGGCAGGCGTCCCGCTTGGCCGGGTCGTAAAGCGCGTCAGGGCGGTGCGCGATTCGCGCTATGGCCTTCTGCGCGGGTTTTTCCACGGCGCCAGCGATGATGCCGAGGACCTCACCGAGCGTGAGCACTTGCGCCTGCATTCGGTGCCGCTGCCAGCCGGCGCTTTTGCGGTGGGCAAGACGTTTGACCAGGTCGGTTTGTACCAGGACGCCGTGGAAGTCGTATCGATACGCCGGCGCGCCGCGCAAAACACCGATGCCCACGCAGCACTGGTCCTGGAGTCCGGCGACGTGGTGGTTCTCAAGGGCTTGCCGGAGCCGATTGCACGTGCTGAAAACCGCCTGCTCGGAGGTGCGGCATAAAAAAGCCCGCTACGGGGGCGGGCTTTTTGCACTGCGAAGAACAGTCAGGCGGAAATCAATTGATCAGTGTCGCCGCCCCGCAGTTGAGTTCGAAGTTGTTTGCCGTGGTCTGCCACGGCGTGGTTGCGCTGACCGCGCCGTTCTCGCAGGCCACCGTGGGCGCCACACCGCCCGCAGCCATCCAGTTGCTGAAGCGGAACTGCCCGCCGTTCGGAACACCGTCATCAACCTTGACGTCGGCTTCGTACAACACGTTGGAGGGAATCAGATTGCCGGTCTTGATATTGTGGCGGATCTGGCCGTCGCCGGGCAAAATCTGCGTCGGAGTGGAATAGACGGTATCGGTGACCAACTGCAACACGCCGCCATACACGTTGACCGGGCTGTTGACCGCGGAAGACGCCGCCGCCGCTGCGGCATTGCAGGTCTGACAACTGATAAAGCCGGTGATGGTGATGTTCTGGAAGGCGGCAGCGGCGTCAGCAGCGTCAATCTGGCCGTTTCCTGCCGCACTGGCGACAATCACGCCGGAACCCACTTGCGCAATCTGCGCGGCGGTCAAATCACCGGGAATCATACGAAAGCGATCCTGAAAACCGAAAAATGCCGCCTTGATGCCATTTTGCTGATCGATGATGTTGCGTACGCGAGCGTTCTGGATCAGCTCCTGGCCGCGCAGGATGCCGCCAAGCAGCAGGCCGATGATGACCAGAACGATGGCAATTTCAACCAGTGTAAATCCGTGCTGTTTGCGCATGCTAACCCCCCTTGGGCTGTGATACTTATCTATGGGCTAAAGGAATAAAACGTGTTCTAAGACTGCTATTGCAAGCGGCGTGCCAAACCATTGATATCTATTTTAACGCCAAACGGCCAGTTTTTCGCGAAATTCCAGGTTAAGCTGGAGGTACGATGTCGTAACGGCGTCAAAGGTGACGAAACTCCGTCACTTTCCGGCGGGGCCTCTCCGAGTCTCCAACTCCGTCAAGCGCCCGGCCAGGAACCGGTATTCCGACGGGTCGGTTACCTGCCCACTCGCCAAAAGAGCGCCAAGCAGCACCCTTGCGGTGTCAAATTCGTTCATGTCGGCACGCAGGAAGATTTCCATTTGGCGCGCCCAGGCCGGCACCTGCCGACTGGTGGCATGCAAGCGCAACGATTCCGCGAAACGCGCAGCCAGAGGCAGATCGCGCAACTGGTGACGGGCCACGTAAGCGGCATGAGCCATCCACTGCCAGCGCTGGTTGGGATCGGCCAGAAACTGGCGCTGCACAAAATCGAGCATGCGCCGCTGGCGGACCGGATCGTCCACGGTTCCGTAAAGGCGGCTGGCCGCGAGCAGCGGGTACTGCCCCGTCGGGTCCAGCTCGAGTATGCGTCCCAGCCACGCTTCGATGCGCACGTAATCGAGGTGACGAAAAGGCAGGCTGATCCCGGGCTGGTTGTCATGGGCCTGAAGGGTCAGGTTCATCAGCTTGGCATAGGCTACCGACTCGTCGAGGCTCGATACGCGGATCGATGCTGCCGATGGTGGCTCGGTAAGGTCTTCCGCGCCTGGGTGCGTGCGCGGATACATCGCAGACCAGATGGTCTGCCACAGCAGGGCGCAGGCCAGGATTAACACTACCGGAATCGGCACCAGTGAAAGGCGTCGTTGGTCCCGACGCAGCCAAGTCGGTAACAATCGACTCACAGGTCTTTTCGGTAGAAGTCGAACAGCGCCACCCCAGCGAGCAGCGGCAGGTAGATCACGAACTGAATCAGGAGCGCAGGTAGATGCGACCACACGGCGCTGCCTTCCCAGAGCCAGGCTGCGGAGGCAAAACGGTCAAATCCCGGTAGCAACGCCGCCAACCCGCCCATGAACCAACCCATGGTCTTGAAGCTTGGCGAACCGATCGATCCAACCGGGCTTGATGTGATGGCCAGAATGCTCGCCATTACCCGGCTCAGCGTATAGAACGCGGCCACCATCAGCATACTCAGAGCGCTTTGTCCGATGACCAGCGAGCAGGCCAGTGCCGCCGCTGCCACCAGAGTAAGTTCCAGCGCCAGCGATATGCCCCACGCTGCGACGTTCAATGCTGGGGCGAATATCAGCAGGGGCGCGCAAAACACCAATGCCGCAAGCCATGCCAGCAAGGTGTAACCGATCAATTTGCCGATCACATAGCTGGCGCGCGGGATGGCCTGCGCAAGGAGCATCTCAAGGCCCTTGTCGGCTTGCTCACGGCTGATCCCCGAAATGACAAAACTGACAACCAGGAGGGCCGCCGCCATCCGGTTGAATGCCGCCAGCGCCGTGCCCTGGATGCGCGCCGCTTCGGTAATCGCCATTTCCCCCAGAAACAGCGCGACCCCAAGCCCGAGCACCGCCACTGCAACCACCGCCAGCGCCAGTTTGCCGCGGAGGGCCTCAACGAGCGCAAACCGTGCGATGGTCGATGTGCCTGGCAAATACGACATGGGTTGAAGATTCCGGTTGACGGTGAGCGTGCAGATGGATTTTAACGGCAGCCTGCTCTTTTCGGTGCGAGCGACGCGTGAATTCGCGCAGCGCGGTATGCTTGGCACCGTCATGCAACTCAATAACGTCACACTTCTGGGCGCGCCCATGATTGATCGCTATCGCAATCGTGCGCTGGTGCTCGCTCTGGCGCTGCTGTTTGCGCCGGCTGCCTACGACAATGCGGTTTGGCGGCCCATGTTCTTCTTTGCTCATATCGGCGCGGTGTTGCTGTGGCAGCCGGTGATCCCGCAGCGCCTCAAGCTTTCCACTGTGCAAATTGCCAGCATCGCGATCTCCGGCGCACTGCTCTCTGCATTGCTCAGCGCATGGGTGCTGCTGGGCTGGAGCGTACTGTTGACAGGCCTGACGGCCGGCCGCATCACCATGCTGGCCCCCCGCGCAGAGCGGCGCTTCTACCTCGCTGCGCTGGGGTTTTTGGTGGTGTTGCTGTTCCTGCTGGTGGTGCCGGCGCTATTGCCAGCGCACCTGCGCAATGGTTTGCCCGGAGCCATCGCGCGTGAATGGCTGACGCGGGGCCTGGCTGCGGCCCTTCTGGTTCTGGGCGCAATGGCATGGCGTGGTGATCAGGCTGCCGGGGGTAAAAGGGATGCAGAGACTGCAGAGACCGGCGTGGGCGCTCCTTACGACCTGGTTTACACCGCCTGGGTCGTTGGTCTGTTGCTGCTGGTTACTTTTTTTGGCATCTCCCTGATGGCGTTAAGTCAGCTCGGCTACCTCGAAAGCATGGCGATCACGCTGATATTCATCAGCTCCCTGCTGCTGGCCTTTTCGTGGCTTTCGGCACGTTTTGACCAGGGCGACGGCGCGGGCGGCGCGGGCGCGGGCGTGTTGCCCGCGCTGCTGTCACGCTACCTGCTTTCGTTTGGTTTGCCTTACGAAGTGTGGCTGGACAAGCTGACGGCTCTGCACCGCGAAGAGACGGACCCTGCGGATTTTTTCAATGGTGCAATGCGTGCCCTGGGCGCGTTGGCGATTGTTGCCGGAGCCGAGTGGCGCGGCGCAGGAATGGACGGGCGATTCGGCGCGACCGAAGGGGGCGATGCGGTGCGCATAGCGATCCAGGAGCAGGGCAATGACTCGTCCCGGGAAATCGAGGTGCTGCTGCGTACCCGCGAGGTGTTGTCGCCTGCCTTCTTATGGCATTTCCGGCTGCTGATCGGTCTTGCTGCCGAGTTTCATTGGGCCAAGGCGCGCGAAGCCAAACTGGTCCAACAAAATTACCTGCGTGCGGTGCACGAAACCGGCGCGCGCCTGACGCATGATGTCAAGAACCTGCTGCAATCACTCAACGGGCTCATCGAAGCGGTCAACTATGTCGAAGGTGAGGGCGAAGTACGCAAATTGATTGGGCGCCAGCTGCCTGCGATAGCGCAGCGCCTTGGAGCCACCATCACCAAACTGCAGGCACCTTCCACGGACAGCCAGCGTATGCTGCGCCTGCAAACATGGTGGATATCGATGCGCAAAAGGCATCAGCGCGACGATATACGGTTTCACTCTGCGGGCATCGAAACCAACTTGCCGATCGCTGAGTCCTTATTCGACAGCGCAGCAGACAATCTGATTAGCAACGCGCTGCGCAAACGCTCGAACAAGGTCGACCTGCAGATACGCGTCTCCCTGACATGCGAGGCGAGCTCGATCGAATTGGCGGTTGAGGATGATGGGGCGGAGATCGAGCCCTCGGTGGCCGCGCGCCTTTTTATTGCGCCGGTTGCTTCACGCGACGGGTTGGGCATAGGCCTTTACCAGCTTGCGAGCAAAGCCATTGAGTTGGGTTATCGCTTGTCCATCGCCGAGAATCGTCCTGGCGGAGTGCGCATTGTGTTGACCAACGCGCCCCTCGCCGATTGAAGCGACTCCGGCGATCGTCGCCGCCGAGTTTGGGCGCGCGCCGCGCGCGTCACGCCTGCAAAATCTGGTCAAGGTAGCAACCTGTAAGAGGCCATCCATGCGCCTCTTCGTGGACGTCCTTCGAAAACCGTTGGCTACCAACGGTTTTCGAAGGACGTCAGTTCGTGGCGTGTGCAGGTCAGGGCAAGCGATTCGCCTGAAGCAACTTGCTGACGAGCAGTGGTGTCGGAATCCAGGTGACGATGTCATCGAATTCGCATAGTGCTCCTGTTGCCGCGGTTTCGCTGCAGCCGGCGTCAATGCCTTTGCTGGTTCGTGCGACGAACACCGGGACGAATGCCGGTTTTGGGGTGGTCACATTGGTGTTCTCGTCGACATTCGATACTGGCGGCAACGGACGCACATTGCCGAATGCGTCGACACCACCAAAGCCGTTGGGCCCGAACGACATGATTACCACTGGGACGCCGATGCCTGAAACGCGGTCGCCGCCGGCTTGTGTGATCAATGTCTTTCCGGTAGCGCCGCCGCGCGTATTGATCTGGATGTCGCCGGTGTCCTGAATGTCCAAGGTGCAATTGTTCGGGTCGGCCGTCGATGCGGGATCGGTAGTGCCAGCCGTCGCCACACATCCTGCGATTGGTGTGAGGCCACCGACGGCGGGAGAGTTGGCGGCGCTGGCACGCGCAAATTCATCCTTGATGCGATAGCGAAATCGAATGCCCCAGGCATCGGTCTGGGAAACGCCGAGGGTGACCCAGGGCAGAAAACCTTCAATGGAGGCGCAGGCGAGTGGCGTCGCGACTGCCCGGTTCGGCGCATTTTCGATGCCGTCGCCATCGGTGTCGGGGCATGGCAAGTATCCGGTGCGGGCGGCGAAGCCGAGCAGCGATTCGCGGATTTCCTCCAGCTGCCGCTCGGTGCGGGTGATGCGCCCCTGGGTGACCTGATTGGAGAGCGAGCCAAGGACGCCGACGACCAGCAATCCCAAAATCATGGTGACAATGGCGATTTCCGCGAGGGTGAATCCGTGCTGGCCAGTACGAAGGAAGTGGGTTTTGGTTCTCATCAGGGCACCGAAACGGCAGGTCTGCCGGCGAGGGATGCAAATGAAAATTGCGCCGCGCTCTGGTCTGGCGCAACGGTGTAGGTGGCGGCACGCTGCCAACCCCCCCAGTAAACCTGCTGATTCGCACAAGTCGGGTTGGCGCTGGCGTCGTTGGAGGGAAAGCTGCCACTGGTGTTCCCGACCGTGACTGACGACGGGCTACCGGCCAGCGCCGCCCATGGGTACTTGTTCGCATTGTTTTGGGCAAACTCCGCCAGGCAGGCCGTAAATTCACGTTCTATGCGCTTTGCGGCGTAGGCAAACAACTCATCCACGGTGATGTAGGTGAGACGGTCGGTGCACGCGTAGTTGGCGCTGAAGCGCGCATCACCGGCGGTTGATGCGGGTTTGACGCACTGGATGAAGGTCAGAGGCGTGGCGTTGAGCCGGCCGTTGTCGCACCGACCTCCAACGCACGCGGCATTGTCGACGGTGTCGAGAAAGGCGCTGGGAAGCGCCGTTGCCGAGCGCGTCTGGCGCACGTTGCCGGGTTGGCGGGTCGTGACTTGGCCGGGGAGAATCACGACCGCGGCTACCCGCGTGGAGATGACGGCCCCGTACTCATCCAGTACCGTGATCCACTGAAACGGCGCGGTAGGCGTGTTGATGTTTCCACACGCGTTGGTGCCGGTCGCAAGTGCGGTGTTGGTTAGTGTGCCATCGAGGCGGGCAGGGCAATCCTGGTTGATGTTGACCAGGTTGGCCGACACGATATACCACGGCCACCTGCCGGAAACGTCAGCGGAGCTGCCAGCGACGGCGTCAAGGCCCAGTGTTGCCACCGGTAGTCGGCCAAAACAGCGGATCCCGGTCTTCTGGGTGTTTGTCAGGGTGGCAGTAATCGGGCGCAGTGTGCCGCTACCGGCCCAGGTGGTTCTGGCGCATCCGATATCGCGAACGCCATCAGAAGGCGTGGTACTGGTGAGCCCGGTCGCGAGGTCGGGGTAGGGCAGGTTGCCAGGACGAAACGCGCGGATGCCGAACAGGCCGCTGACTGTAGCCGAGGGCAAACTGTCGTCGGTGGTGACCGACCAGGCAAGCAACGCTTGCCGCGCTTGGGAGAGGATCTTCTCCGACTCCATTTCATGGATGCCGCTACGAGCCACGGCCGCATTGAGCGCGCGCACGCCAAAATATCCACCGAATGCCATCGTGACCAGCAGGATCACAAGCAGCACGACGCCGCGCTGTCGTCGGGCGGGTGGGGAAGAGCGACACAAGTTGAGGTCTCGACTCATACGTGCAAAGTCAATTCGTCAGGGCCGTGCGCCTACCTGATGGGCGCCTGCTGCCGGTTGCTGGCGTTTCTTTGATCGCTTGCGGAAGGGGCTGGCGGCACTACACCCGTACCCGCGCCGGGTAAGGATTCCCTGGGCGCGGATTCGGCGACGCCCGGGACCAATTGATAGTTTTCGATCGCCCGTCCGCTGGCCAGATCAATCACTTGACCGGGTCTTGCGTCAATCGTGCGCCCGCTCTCGGTTTTCAGCGGCACCCCTCGCGCCAACTGCCGCGCCGCGCTGGCGTTGCTGGCCGCGCCGATCGATTCCTTGCCGTCGATAAACAACACCGGCGGTTGCCCCGACCGGACCACCATGCCATTGACAATGACGGTCTGTGGTGCCGCACTGACGTTGCTGACGACCCCGCGCTTTTCATTGATTTTCTGGCGTTCTTCGGGAGTAAAGAAGAGGCGCCCCAGGCGTGCCTCCTGGGCGAGCGCCGCCGCGACATTGCTCAAGCCGACGATTGTCACGACGGCTGACCAGAGGGCCATGCGGGGGGTCATTTGGCCGTACCTCCGGGAGTTCCGGTTGCCGTATCTTCAACCAGGGTAATCCAGTCGATCTCGCAAATGGCAGAAAGATTGGCTTCTTGCGGAACTTGCGGCGCCTTCCCGCCATTGGCAAGGCCAAGCTTTGCCAATGTGCCCGGGTTGCCTTTGGCCCGTTTGTCGGATCCGAGATTCTCCAGCGCGCAGTGCTCGATCTGGAAGATGCCGGCCGGCGGGTTGGCGACGCGGCGCAAGTAGTCAATGAAATCACCTTCGTGCATCAAGCCGAGCTCCAGCTTCATGCGGCTGGCGTAAAAACTTAGGCCCGGCCCCGGCGCCACCAGGCCGTCGTAGGGTTTGCGTGCCGCAATCGAATAGACGATGCGCGGCAATGCCCGGGCCTCGCGAGCTTCGACGATCCGCTCTATCCAGTCGAGCCGTTCACCCTGCTCGGGGTCCTGATCGGATCTGGCCCCAACGCCGGGCCTGATGGCCTTGATGCGCAGGTAGGTCTGATAGCGCTGCATATAAGCACCGATTTGCTCGCGCTCTTCGTTGGCTCGCGCCAAACGACTACTGGCTTCCAGGGCCTGCCTGCGCATGGCCTGCTCGCGCTTGACCGCTTCGTTTTTGAACCACTCACCGCCAAATGCCGCGACTCCGCCAGCGGCTATCAGTGCGGCGCAGAGCACCGCCGCCACGGCCAGATCGCGGGTTTGGGCAGGCGTCACGAGGCGACCTTCCGGACAATCCGTATGACCACGGGATCGGCGTCCTTGGCAAGGGCTTCTTCCACGTCACCACCCTTGAGATTGCCTACCGGGGAAACATCCAGGGGAAGTCGGATCGGCGTTACGTCCGCGCCGGGAATTCGCTTCAGTGCGTCGATTGCAGTGCGGGCTGCGGCGATCTTGCGGCGCGGCGTGGCAGCCTTCTCCCCCACAAGCGCGCCGGTCAATATCACGATTTCGAATCGGTCACTTGCCCCAGCCCCCTTGGCCCCGGCGGGACCTGCGGGCCGGGGACGCAGAAACGGCGTCGAACTGGGAGCGGCGTCGGCTACGGCGGATACCTGCCAGTCAATTTTAGTGAGCGCGAACGCCGGGGCGGCGAGAAGCGCCTGGCTGATTTGGATCAGTAATGGTTCCGGTGTCAATGGTCGCAACGCATAAGGATCCAGGGCCAGCACCGCACCTTTCAGGTATTCCGGGGTGACGCCGGTTTTCGGAAAAGTCTGGGCTAGCACCTGATAATCGGCATTGGCACGCGCCGAATTTGCCGCTTGGCGATCAGCATCAAAATCGATCGTCTTGGCCTGGCCCAGCAACACCGCGCCGGTTGCCGTACCCACGGCACACAATGCCGCGCCTGCGCCGATGATGCCGGTGCGCCAGAGCCAGTGGGTGTAGTGTTCGCGCGCCCAGCTCGGGGCAAAATTGATCGTGGGCAAGAAACGCAAAGCGCCTGCCGCCCAAAGCGCATCGGAGTGCATCACGACGCTATCGGCATCTTCGCGTTCAGTGCGGATTCCGAACGAGCGCGTCAGTACGCCCAAGTCAGGTAGCTCGTAAGCGAGCCTGTCGGTGTTCACGCATGCGATTTGCCAGTTTGCACGCACTTCGGCAGGGCAAACCAGCACCACTCGGAGCGGGCCGCCATCGCGAGGGAGCCAGCGCAATGTCGCGAGGTATTGCTCGGTACGCGCGATCTCGCTCGCGATGCGCTCCCCAGCGCTGCCTGCTTCCGCATCGTCAAACGATGCAAGACGCGAGAAGCGCGGACGCCCTCCTTCAATGTAAAGCTGGCGCAGGCCGGAGCGATTCAACGTGACGAACATTGCACTCTGGTTGGCGGAACCAAGGTGGTCGTTGATCCAACCGGTAACCGTAGGGATTGAATGGACACCGCGGATCTGGGCACGCTCCTCGTGCATGACCTCCAGCCAGGGAGTGATCGCCTGCTGGTTCGTCAATGCCATCAGTAGAACCATCTCGTCGCGCCGCGTCGAATCGGGAGATCGCGCGCTGGCGTCTTCGCGCCCCAACGACACGCTGGCACGAAACTGGGTGGTCCGGTACGCCTGGTCGTATTTGCGCTCCAGCAGTTGGGTACGTGCCGGGCCCATCACGAACGGGATTGTCTCAATCCTGAAATCCTCTTCCACCAGGTCGACCAGAACGGTGAACTTGCTGCGCGCGCGGCTTTGGCAATAGCCTTTGAACAATTCCATGTCGTCAATGCGGAACGCGGCTTCCTTGACAACCCCACCCAACCGCGCGGCATAGGCATCTGCACCGTTCGCACGAATCAGCAGGACGCGATGTTGAATGCCGGGCCAGTGGAACTTCATAGCTTGAGCCTGCTGATGGTGTCATAAAGCGGGCCGAAGATGGACAGCAGCACCCAACCCAATATGCCGCCCAGGACCATCACCATGGCCGGGCCGATCATGGCCTGTACGCGATCAATGCCCTCCTTGACCTCGCGATTGTAGAAATAGCTGACATTGAGCAGCGCGCGGTCCAGTCCACCTGTGGTTTCGCCGATGCGGAGCATGCGCAGTACTAGCGGCGGGAACATGTTGACCGACTCAAACGCAGCACTGATTCCCTGGCCGTCACGGATCTGTTGCCCGGCACGCGACAAACCATCGGTTATCGCCCTGTTGACGGCCACGGTTTCGGATACCTGCATCGCTTCGAGTACGGTAATCCCGGAGGAGTACATCAGTGCAAATGTACTGGCAAAGCGAGACAGGATGATCTTGCGCAAGATCGGTCCCAGATAGGGCAGTTGGAGCTTGAGGCGATCCACCTGAAACGCAAGGCGGTCGGAAATACGCAGGACGGCGAAAAACCCGAGCAACAGCAGCACCGGCAATCCGAAGACCACATACCAATACTTTCGAGTGAAATCAGATGTGGCAATCAGGATGCGGGTCTGCAAGGGCAGCTCCTGATTCATGTTTTTCAGGAACTTGGCCATTTCGGGAACCAGAAACATCATCAAAAGAATGATCACGGCCACAACAATGGTGCCGACAAACGCAGGATAAATGACGATTTTCTGTGCGTACGCTGCGAGCTCATCCTGCCATTTGAGCGTGTCGGACAGACGCCGCAGCACCTCGACGATCTGGCCGGTCTTCTCGCCGGCCCCGACCAGGCTGACGAATACCTGATTGAAGACTGCAGGCTGGGCGGCAAGTGCCTGCGACAGGGTCTGGCCGCCTTCGATGGCCTCCGTGATGGTGCCAAGGACTTCACGAAACCGCGCCGACTCGGTACTGTCACGCAATTCAATGATGCCGTCCAGCAGTGGTACGCCGGCTCCCGCAAGTTGTTCAAGCTGGAAACAAAACGTAATCAGATCGCCGCGCGTGACCTGGCCCCGAAATATCCCGCCCGCACCTGATGAGGCCGATTCGGCGGTGAGCAAATCGAGCCCGATGCGAGAGAGTCGCTGCTCCAAGTCGACAATATTGACCGCCTCAAGGCGGCCGCTGACGCGCTTGCCGTCGCTATCAATCGATTTGTAGGCGAATATCGCCATTGCTGGTTCTTTTCTACGCCGCGCGCGCGCGCGCGGTGAAATCGACGACGCGAGCGACTTCGTCGAGCGTCGTCGAGCCGTCGAGCACGCGGCGCACGCCGTCTTCGGCCAGGGAAATGAATCCCTTGGCGTGGGCGAGTTCCAGAATCTCTCGAACGGTGGCGCGCCGCGCAAGCAATTCATCAAGTTCAAAATCCATCTTGAGAATTTCCATGATGGTGAGTCTGCCGCGATAACCCTGGTTCTCGCACTCGTCACACCCTACAGCGCGGTAGATGACTGGCGGATTTTCTGCGGGCAGGCCCATGAATCGGCATTCGATCTCATCCGCCGCATGCGCCTCACGGCAATGGGTGCAAACACGTCGCACCAGTCGTTGCGCAATGATGCCGATGATGTTGCCGGACATGATGTCGGACATGATGCCGATGTCAAGCAGGCGTGGTATTGAACCCACTGCCGAATTGGTATGCAATGTCGAATAGACCTGATGCCCGGTCATGGCGGCGCGAAAGGCCATGTCCGCGGTGTCACTGTCGCGAATCTCGCCGACCAGGATGACATCGGGGTCCTGGCGCATCAGGGAGCGAATGCCGCTGGCGAAGTCGAGCTTGACGGCCTCGTTGACCGAGGTCTGGCGCACCATGCTTAGAGGATATTCCACCGGATCTTCGAGGGTCATGATGTTGATGCCCTCCTGGTTGATATGCGAAAGTATTGAATACAAGGTCGTCGTTTTGCCCGAGCCGGTCGGACCCGTGACGAGGATGATGCCCTCCGGGCGCGCGATCATGATCTTGAGCAAATCGAGTTGCTCTTCCTGCAAGCCCAGTTCATCGAGCGGTACCAATCCGCGCTGGCGGTCAAGGATGCGCAATACGATGTTTTCGCCGTGCGTCGTAGGTTGCGCGGCGACGCGAAAATCAACTTGTCGTCCGGTCAGCGAAAGCGAGATACGGCCATCCTGTGGTGCGCGAACTTCCGCAATGTTCATCCCTGACATGACCTTCATGCGCACGACCATAGCTGGCCAGTACTGCTTGTGCAATGAACGAATTTGCCGCAGCACGCCGTCTATCCGGTAACGGATGCGCAGAAAATTTTGCTCCGGCTCAAAGTGGATGTCGGAAGCGCCGCGCTGCACGCCGTCGGCAAGTAGTGCGTCCACCAAGCGTACAACCGGCTGACTATAGGTGTCTGCTCCGGTAGTCAGGCTCTGGTAATCGATCTCGCCCGTCTCGATTTCGTGGAGGATGCCATCGATCGAAAGCTCATGGCCAAAATACTGGTCGATCGCGCGGGTAATTTCCGACTCGCCCGCGAGAAGAGTGATGATTTCATAAGTGCCGCGCAGCTTGGTCGCAAGCAATGCCCGCAGCTGATCAAGCGCCACCACGTTGCTCGGATTGGCAATCGCAATCGAAAACCTCTGAGGGTTGCTTTCGATGTGCAGCGGAAACAGGAAATGCCGCTTGGCGAACTCTCGCGGGACGGCACGGATCGCTGCCGGGTCAATAATGATGTGAGTTAGGTCAATGCCTTTCGTGCCAAGGTTCTCGGAAAGCGCATCGCGCAGGGTCGCTTCGGTAACGAAACCAAGGGCGATGAGCTGCTTGCCGAGAGACAGATTGCTGCGCCCCTGTTCCTTGAGGGCGATGAGGAGCTGATCCTCCGAGATAAGGCCGCGCTCGACAAGGATCCTGCCGATGGGCTTGCGAGCTGGCGGCTTGACTTCGGGAGCGTTCATGCGCGGTCGATTGCGTTCCAGCTCATTTTAGAGAACCTTCGATTTGGTTGAGGCGCAGTTGCGCTCGCGCCAAGTCGAATCCGGCCACCCGACCCCGAGACAACTCAATCGCTTTCCGATAGAAATCCCGGGCAAGCCGGGGTTCGCGGATGCGATCAAGGCTGATCGCGAGGTTGTAGCAATAGTCAGCGTTGCCGGGATCGGCCCGATGTGCGTTGAAATAGGCCTGCTGGGCTTCGGGCCATCGGCTCTGCGCCGCAAGCTGGTTGCCCTGCACGAAGGCAAGGGCGCCACTGCCGGACGCACTCTCCGAGCGTTCCGTCTCGCGCGCAATCAGCGAATTGACCTGGCTTAAAGCGCCGATCGGATCGCCCCGCGCCGTCAACGCGGCGAGCTGCGCCGTCGCGTAGGTGTCATTCGGATGAAGGCGCAGCAATTGGCGGAAATAGGCTTCTGCAGCATCGGTGCGCTCCAGCCGCAAAAGCACGGTTGCAGCACCGAGCATCGCGTCGCGATTGGAGGGTTCGCTGCGCAGCGCGCGATCATATGCCTGCCCGGCGCGATCGAGATCACCAGCCTGAAGCGCCGTGTAGCCCGCAAGGACATCCGGGTTCACCGTGGCGACGCTCGTGTTGCGCGCAATACGCAGACTGGCGGGACTCTCGATACCCGCGCCCCCGACGGCGCTGGCCGCGTCGCGCTGCCCTCTGGGCGCACGCCGTACCGCAACCGATGCAGGACGCTCCGCATTCTGTTCTCCGCCGCGTGCGGTGGTACCGTTCTGAGCAGGCGCTGGGCCATCCCCATCACTGCCTTTCGGTAGCTGGGGGGGGGGGGCGGCGGCCGAAGGTTCGGAAAAGGCGATTCCCGATCCGGTCCCGAGTGGTGCTGGTGAGAGCGGTTCAGTACCGGCAGTACTTTTTCCGCTCGGCGGCGGGCTGGCGGGTGACGCTGGGACGGGTGCTGCCGCTGCGGTGATCGGCCGCGCCGGAAGGGACACCTGCATCCACAGGTAGACACCATAGCCGACAGTGGCAACCAGCGAAACGCCGACGAGCGTGTAAAACGGCTTCTTCGAATTGACCTTGGGCGCATTTTTTGCGGAAAAGACGGCACGCGCGCTGCCCCGATCCGTGCTGCCAGTTGGGCGCGATGCTGCCCGTCCAGGGGCGCGAACTGCGGCTTCAGCGAGAGGTGGCGCCGGCGAGTCAAGTTCTGGCGCAAGCGCAAGTTCCATTTCCTTCAACGGAACCAAGGATGGCTCGCTAGCGCTTGCCAATGCTGGCGACGCCGCGACCCCGGAGGCAGTGCCGTGACCCGACGGCGGATCCAACCCCAACTCCTGGGCTAAGTTGCGATTCGACTCCGTTCCTGCAGCCGTCTCCGCTCCGGGTTGGCCGGACTGTTTGGCCTTTTCCGCCTTCTTCAGCGCATTCATCAGGAGACTCATGCGGGTGCTCCTTCAGTCATTGCCTTTTCGCGGAACCCTGATCCGAGTCCGCGTTGCTGGTGTTGCGTCCCAGGTCAAACGGGGCTGGTTGCATCGGATTGGGCTTGCTGAAAAAATCCTGGCTGGGCAGAAAATCACGAAACTTCTGGAAGTCGCCTTCAAGCGAAGGGTCCTTGATGACGATCGGGCGCAGGAAGATCACCAATTCGGACTTGCTCGACACTTCATTGCGGTAATTGAACAACTCGCCTGCCACAGGGATGCGCGATAAGCCGGGAACACCGTCGACCCCCCGGTTGGAGTTGTCCTGCATCAATCCACCCATGATCGCGACCTGATTGTTGGGAATCTTGAGGATCGACTCCATTTCACGGGTCTGAATCTGCGGCACTGCATTGACGATGGTGGTGCCGTTCGCACGGACCAGGGACGGATTGGGATCCTGCACCGTACTGACCACGCGCGACAGCGAAGGACGTACGTTGATCGTGACTTGATCGGTGTCGTCGATTTGTGGCGTCACGGACATGACAAACCCGACCGCCACCGACTGTGCAGTTGTCGTAAACGAATTGGTGGCTGCGGTGGTAGCGGTCGCGGGAGTGGAGGTGCCACTTACGGTGAAATACACCAGGTTGTCCACTACCTTCAGCATTGCGGTTTGATTGTTCAGCACTGACATCTTCGGGCTCGAGAGTACTTTGATGTTGCCGTACGACTCGAGCAGGGAAAGCGCAGCCGCAATGTTGCCCAGTGCAGACCCCGAGTTGACGTAAGAAACCTGAAACAGGCCCGTGCTGCCGACGCTTCCGAGCAATGGCGTGATCGGATTAGGCTGGGCACCGGTAAATCCGGTGCCGGCAGCGGCGGCACCGCCTGGAAGCGCGCCTGATGGTTGCTGGGTAATCGAGAATCCATTGTTGGTGGTTCTCAGACGCTGCCAGTTGATACCCTGTTGATACTGGCTGGACAGCTGGACTTCCACGACGGTAACCTCGATCAACACCTGGCGTCGCGCGCTTGAGACGACGCGATCAATGAATTCGCGCACGCGTTCATGCTGCCGTTGCGTCGCAAACACCATGATGATGCCGGCTTCCCGATTGCTGATCACCGGGTTTGCGGCGCCGGCTGCAGCGGCAGCGGCAGTGCCGGTCGCGCTCTGCGCAAGGTTGTAGCCGGTTTGGGCACAGTTCACGCTTGGCGCCGCAGTGGAGCCGCCTGCCGCGCCTGCCGCCCCGGTGACTTGCTGCATCAATTGCGGGGCGCCGGAGCCTGCTGAAGCGAGTTGACGCGCGATATTGAGGCGGTTGTCGAAATCGCGATCTCGTGCCTGTTGCTGATCGGCACGTTCCTGGCGCGAGATGGATCGCGTCGTGACCACAATGTTGCAAATATTTTGCGCCAGTGATTCCCAGAAGAAATTGGCGCTATTGCTGGTAAGGGCGGTCGACGAGTTGTTGTTGCCTGAACCGCCGCCGCCGCCGGCACCCGTGGTGCTGATTTGGGTCGCAACGTTGACGTTGGTTGCCGCAGAGCGCGTCATGTTGACGTAATCAACCGTGTACGAGGCCATGAACGGCGAGTCAGGCAAAATCGAAAGGTTTGCGCCGTTCATTTCCCAGCGCAACTCTATTTGCTTCGACATCCGCGAAAGCAGTTGTGGGAGCGTCTGGTTGATGGCATTCAGCGTCACATTTCCTGAAATCGAGGGGTGGACGTCTACATTGATCTTGGCATCCCTGGCAAGCGCAAACAGGAGGTCGCGAACCGGAACCTCGTTGACCACTACGCTGTAGGTTTCCTGGCGAGGTGTTGCTTGCGGCGGTGGCGGGAGGGGTAACGAAAGCACGGGCGGGGGAATGTCGCCCGGGGTCTGCACCGGCGCATTCTCTCGCGCCACATGCTGTACTGACGGCTTGATCGGCGCAGGCGCACAACCCTGAACGCACAATGCAAACAAGGTGGCGAGCAGTACCCATCTGCCGCCACCTTCGCTATGCAGTCGTGCCGGGGCCGCAGGATTGGGGCCGATGGGTGTCAATTCAGGGCGCATTTAGTGTCTGAGAATAGCACAGGAAGCATAATGCCGGTATCGACATGCAAATGCCGAGGCATATTATTGATAACTAACAGAAATTAACAATTTTCTGGTTGGGTTATGGAGTGTTAATCGTCGCACGACGGAGTGCTTGATAACTAACAGAAATGAACAATTTTCTGGTTGGGTTATGGAATGTTAATCGTCGCGCGACGGAGTGCGGCCGTCCAAAGGCAACTCGGGGAGGGCGGGCGATGCTGGCTCGGCCGGGCGAGACGAGGTTCTTGTGAGAGGCGCCGCCACTTGCAGAACGGGCCGGGCCGGGGCGGCCCGCGTCGCGGCCGAATACCTTGGTTTGGGCCGCGGCACGGGGCGTTGGCCCTTTGAAGCAATGTTGGCAGAAAACAACGGTTCGGGGAGGGGTATGGCCCTCGATTTTTCCTGCCTGCCCGCGGCCAGGGGCGTTTTGGCAGTGGCGACTCTAACCCCGTCATTGCTCAACTGTTCGTTCGCTGTCGTGGCAGACGGGAAAGGAGCGCTTACACGTGGAGTCGGCTGGGGGGAGGGGGCGGCTGGCTTCGGCGATTGTTCGGCGAGGGTTGAGTTAGACGATGCGACTGTCGTGGAAACCTGTGGCAACTGCGTGCCGGGCCCGATTGCCTGCGCGACCACTGCCGCTCCCGTTGATGTGGCGGAGGAGTCCGCTACTGCCGGCGGGGCCTTGGGTCGCGCGTCCGACGGCTGGAGCGGACCAGACGCTGCGACGTAACCCGCAGAGGGAGATTTTGTCCCTGCAACCACATCGCCCCGGATCAAGGCGAGGGCATACAACATCATTCCGATCCCACCGGCCATGATGACGACAGCTGCCAACATCAGGGCCCACTGCTTGCGCAAGGATGGTAGGAATCCGGCACCGCGCGGACCAAGCGGCGCAAAACCAGAATCACTGATTGCGGCCAGCGCATGCTTTCGCGTGATGCCGTGCTCGCCCTCGGCAAATGCCGCAAGGAGACATTTGTCGGCCAGGATATTGAGTCTGCGGGTCAGCCCTTCCGAAGACTTGGCGATCAGCTTTAGCGCCCCTTGATCGAACAGGTCCGGGCCCTTGTATCCGGCTTGGCGCATGCGGAACATCAGATACTGACCGACGTCGGCGTGCACCAAGGGCTCGAGTCGAAAGCTATGGGTCACGCGTTCGCGCAACGGGCGAAGCAGCGTTGTACCGAGGTGATCATCGAGCTCCTGTTGGCCGAACAAAGCGATTTGCAACAGCTTGTGCCGGTTTGATTCGAGGTTTGACAAGAGTCTGATCTGCTCCAGAGTCTCCGGCGGCATCGCGTGCGCTTCGTCAATCAGCAGCACCACGCGCTTTCCGGCGCCATACAGGCCAATCAGGTGTTCCTGCAACGTGCGCAGCAATTGGTTGGCCCTCTGCTCCGCGGGTGCCGTAAACTTGAGGTCGTCGAGAACCGCTTGCAGGATCTCTTCGCGCTCGAGGGACGGGTTCGCCAGGTACACCGTCTCGACTTCAGCGGGCAAACGCTCGATCAGAACCCGGCACAGCATGGTCTTTCCGGAACCGACTTCGCCGGTAACCTTGACGATGCCTTCATCGTGTGTGATCGCGTAAAGCAAGGCCTCCAGCGTCGCGCCGCGATTTGCACCCGAAAAAAAGAAGTCGGTGTGGGGCGTAATTCGGAATGGCGGCTCGAGCAGGCCGAAGTGATCAAGATACATGTCGATGGCCTTAGCGCAGTTTTTCCAGAACACTCATGCGCGAATATAGTGTCGTTCGATTGAGGCCGAGGGCGCGTGCGGCCTGACTGACATTTCCGTTTGCAAGCTTCATGGCCGCGTGAATGTAGGCGCGCTCCCAAGCCTCGAGAGTGCTGCCAAGGAAAAATCCGTTACCTCGCGCCAGTTCGCGCATGGCAATGTCGTCCATGGCGTCATTGACCGGGACTTTGTCGGGTTCGGGCATTGCGCTCGGGTCGAATTCAAGCTCAAGTTCAACGGCGTCTACGTCACGTCCCGCGAATTTTGTCACGAGTCTGATGGTGACGTTGCGCAATTCGCGGACGTTGCCGAAGAAGGGATATTCCAGCCACAAGGCCTCGGCGGCTGCGGTAAGCCTGAATGGCGCCGCACCGGTGGATTCCGAATAGAACCGCCTGAAATGGTCCAGCAAGAACAGCCGATCCGACCCCAGGTCGCGCAAGGCAGGCACGCGCATCGTGAAGACCGAGAGCCGATGATAGAGGTCGGTTCGGAATGTCCCGTTCTTGCATTCCGCTCGCAAATCGCGGTTGGTGGCGGCCACAATGCGAGCTTGCGATTTGCGAACCTGGGTTTCGCCAACCCGGTTGAACTCGCCGTTCTCGAGCACGCGCAGCAATTTTGCCTGAAGTGCCAGCGGCAGTTCACCGATTTCGTCAAGGAACAATGTGCCGTCGCCGGCATCTTCGAAGTAGCCCGCCTTGTTGGACTGGGCGCCGGTGAACGCTCCTTTGGAATAGCCAAATAGCGTTGGCTCCATCAGCGTGGGCGAGATGGCCGCACAGTTGAGTGCGAAATATGGTTTCAGGCTTCGCCCGCCTTTGGCGTGCACGCAAGAAGCCGCCACTTCCTTGCCGCTTCCCGATTCACCCTCTATCAATACGGGGAAGGGCGAATCCGCGTAAAGCGAGATCTGTGTCTTGAGCGCTACCATGGGCGCTGATGTGCCGATGAGAACGTCAAGCGGGTCAAACCTCGGGCTGGAGTGTTGCACGTGATCATTGGACTCCGCCTCGCGTGCCTTGAGGGCGTCCAGCAGCAATTGCTTAAGGCGCTGCGGATTGGCTGGCTTGGGCACGAATTCAGTGGCGCCCAATGCGCGGGCGTGGCGACCCGCCGCAGCCTCCGCTTGGCCCGATAGTACGATGATCTTGGTCGTCGGCGAATGGGACAACAGGGCGCTGATGAGTGCGTAACCTTCGTCCGGCTCGTGCTGCGCCGGTGGCAACCCGAGGTCGATCAACGCCAGGGGAGGCGGAGCTGGGAGCGCGCGCATGCACTCGATGGCGGCCAGTCTCGTTGATGCCGAGACCACTTCGAAGTCGCGGCCCAAGACGATCGACAGGGTGTCAACGATCAATTGATCATCATCGACCAAAAGCAATACTGGCAGGCTCGCCTGTGAGGGGGGGGGCGCACTCATGTGGGATTGCGCGACGTCGACTCAATGGCGTGCAAGAAGGCGCGCTCAAGGGTGGCCACCCCCGTGCTGTCGAGCAATGCTTTGGGAGCTCCTGCGAACGCGACGCGCCCTTCGTGCAATACGGCAATCCGGTCGCATATTTCCTCCACATCCGCGAGCTGATGCGATGTAAAAAAAAGCGTTCGACCGGCATCACGCAGCGCAAACAATTGATCCTTGACGAGTGCTCGCGCCTTGGGGTCAAGGCCGCTCATCGGTTCATCGAGCACCAGTAATTCTGACCCCGCAAGAAACGCAGCAGCCAAGCCCAATTTTTGGGTCATGCCTTTGGAGAAGGCACGCACAGGTCGATTCATGGCGTCGTGCGTCAAGTCAAGTCGCTCGCACATGCCCAATGAGGCGGTTTCGTCGTATGCGCGCTGATGCAGTTCTGCAGTCATGCGCAAAAAATCGCGGCCCGTGAGGTAGTGCGGGGGCATGAAACGCTCGGGTAGAAATGCAAGCCGCCGACGCGCCTCGAAGCGACGGCTTGAGGTGCCGAAGATCGAAATCTGACCGAACGGAAAATCGGCAAGGTCCAGCATGCACTTGATGAGCGAGGTCTTGCCGGCACCATTAACCCCAGCCAAACCAAAGAATTCGCCGGGTTTCACGTCAAACGATACGCGGTCAAGAATCATCGGCCCATGCCCATAGCGCTTGGACACCTGGTCAAAATGAAGGGCAAAGGAGTGCATAATGGCCGGACTATACCGCAGGTACCTCTTTGTGAGAGTTGCGGTCAGTTAGCGCTTCACGGGAGCCGGAGGCGCACGGCACATGCTGATAAAATTATCAATTGCCGGACCTACGGCACAATATTGGGCAAAGCCACAGCAACCGTGCCAGTCGACCAAGAATTTGTTGCGCTTCAATCCGTATCTTTCGGCTACCCGACCCTGTCGGGAACCGTGGGCCGCCTCATTCTGGACGGGGTCGACTTGAAGCTTCCAAAGGGGTCACTGGTCGCATTGATGGGCGGGTCGGGTAGTGGCAAAACCACCATTTTGCGGCTCTTGGGCGGCCAAATCCGGCCGCAATCGGGCTCGGTCCAGGTTGGTGGCCTCGAAGTGCCGACATTGGGACACAGTGAGTTGTTCGCATTGCGCCGCCGCATGGGGATGCTGTTTCAGTTCGGCGCGCTGTTTACCGACATGTCAGTGTTTGACAATGTCGCGTTCCCGCTGCGCGAACATACCCGGCTTGCAGAGGCCTCAATACGCGACCTTGTGCTACTCAAGCTGAACGCTGTCGGTTTGCGCGGTGCGGCGGCACTGATGCCGTCAGAGATTTCCGGCGGAATGGCGCGCCGCGTGGCACTGGCGCGCGCCATTGCCCTTGATCCGGAACTGATCATGTATGACGAGCCTTTTGCAGGGCTGGATCCGATTTCCCTTGGTGTCACCGCGAACCTGATTCGGCGACTGAATGCTGCCTTGGGAGCGACCTCCATCATCGTTACCCACGATGTGGAGGAGTCCCTGTCGATCGTGGATTACGTCTATTTCCTTGCGGAAGGAAAAATCGTCGCTCAGGGTACCCCCGATGAGATCCGTGCCTCCGATTTGCCTTACGTGCGTCAATTTATTTCGGGAGCACCAGACGGCCCGGTCCGCTTTCACTACCCGGCGCCCGATTACGCCAGGGACCTCGGGTTGGGACAGGTGACCTCGCCATGACGGGGATCCTGCAGGCCTTGGGCCGATGGATTGTTGATGGCGTGGCAAAACTTGGTTTCGGTGCCCGCTTGTTCGGCCAGCTGTTGGTGCATTCCGGCATAGCATTTCGTCGTTTGCAGTTGACGATTGCACAGATTCATTTCATCGGCAACTATTCACTGGTCATCATTGTCATCTCCGGGCTCTTTGTCGGTTTTGTACTTGGCTTGCAGGGGTACAACACTCTGCAACGGTATGGGTCAGAACAGGCCTTGGGCTTGCTGGTGGCCCTGTCGCTGGTGCGCGAGCTCGGGCCCGTGATTACTGCGCTGCTCTTCGCCGGACGCGCCGGCACGTCGATCACGGCCGAGATCGGGCTGATGAAGGCAGGCGAACAACTCGCGGCGATGGACATGATGGCGGTTTCACCGATCGCCCGCGTGTTGGCACCGCGCTTCTGGGCTGGCGTGGTGTCGATGCCGATGCTGGCGGCCATGTTCTCTGCGGTAGGCGTATTCGGGGGCTACATTGTCGGCGTCATGTTGATTGGCGTCGATGACGGCGCGTTCTGGAGCCAAATGCAAAATGGCGTGGATTGGCTTGAAGACGTCGGGAACGGCGTGATCAAAAGCGTTGTTTTTGGGATCGCCGTCACGTTTATCGCGGTGTTTGAGGGGTATGCTTGTCAGCCAACCCCGGAAGGCGTTTCACACGCCACCACGCGCACTGTTGTTTCCTCGTCATTGACGGTGCTGGCCCTGGACTTTATCCTCACGGCGCTGATGTTTTCCTGATATGTTCGCTAAAAAGGCAGTGGTATGAACCGCAAACTCGTCGATGTGTGGGTGGGACTGTTTGTTATCCTTGGATTCGTTGCAATTCTGGTGCTCGCTCTAAAAGCCGGGAATCTGGCATCATTTAATTTTTCCGAGACTTATCAAGTGCTTGCAAAGTTTGATAACATTGGCGGTTTGAAGCCGCGCGCCCCGGTCAAAAGTGCTGGGGTGGTGGTCGGGCGTGTGGCATCCATTGAGTTCGATGATCAGACGTTTCAGGCGGTCGTTCGGTTGGCCATGGACAAGCGCTATGGCTTTCCCAAAGACACGTCGGCAAAGATTTTGACGTCGGGCCTGCTTGGGGAGCAATACATCGGCCTGACCGCCGGTGGCGATAGTGCGAAGCTGGAGCAGGGAAGCAGAATCAAGGATCGCAACACGCAGTCCGCAATTGTGCTAGAAGACATGATCAGCCAGTTCTTGTATAGCAAGACCTCGGAAGGTAAACCCGCTGAAAGCGGCGCCAAGAGCGGCGCCGACAGTGGAGCAAAGGACAACAAATGAAAGCGCCCATGGGGAACTTCGGGTCGGTGGTGTTTGCAATCGTCTTCTCGCTGGTATCGGCTGGTTGTGCGACGTCGAATACCCCGGGGGACCCGCTTGAGGGCTTTAACCGGGCCGTCTTCAGCTTCAATGATGCAGTGGACAACGCCTTGCTCAAGCCGATTGCAACCGGATACCGAAATGTCACGCCCGAACCGGCACGCGAATGCGTCGGCAATGTTTTTTCGAACATCAATGATGTGTTCGTCGCCGTCAACAGCTTGTTGCAGGGGAAGGTGGGAGATGCCGTATCGGATGCATGTCGCGTATTGATCAACTCGACTGTGGGCGTGTTGGGCTGCTTTGACGTTGCGTCCAAGATGGGGCTGGAAAAGCATAATCGCGATTTTGGGCAGACTTTCGGAAAATGGGGCATTGCCACGGGACCCTATCTGGTGTTGCCTTTTCTCGGGCCGTCCAATTTTCGCGATGGTGTCGGGACGATAATTTATTCAAATCTGGATCCCGTTTGGGCAAATCACATTCCCACACGCAATGTTGCCTTCAGCCTGCGGACCGTCAATCGGCGTGCAGAGCTCCTCAATGCGTCCAGCGCGGTTGAGGATGCGGCACTGGACAAGTACGCGTTCGTGCGCGACGCCTACGTACAGCGGCGCCAGAGCCTGGTTGACGAAGAAGACAACAAATCGCGTCCGCGCTCGGATCTTGAAGGGACCGTGCCGCCGACCTCCGGCCTGTCCGAGGGCGTAGGCAACCCAGCCTTGGCCAAAGCGCAACTGCCGCCTACCGTTTGGTTTGATGAAGCCAACCAGCGTGGCGGTACGCGAGTGGGCGCGGGGATGCAGGCTCGAATTGTGACCAGTGCGCGCCTTCCAATCGCCAAGCCCTCAAACTGACACTTCGAAGGCCCCGTCTCATGTTCAGGCATTTGGTTGCTGCGGTATTTGTTGGCTTGACCCTTGGTGTGGCGGGTAGCGTTTTCGCGCAGGAGGCGCCGGACGCGCTCGTCAAACGCGTCGTTGATGAGGTCACTTCCGCCATCAAGGTTGACAAGGATCTCCAATCCGGAAATCGGGTCAAGATCAATGCGTTGATCGACGGCAAGGTGGCCCCGGTGATCAATTTTCAGCGCATGACGCAGTCGGCGGTTGGACGGCACTGGCTGCGCGCCACGGCTGACCAGCAGGCGGCGTTGACGCGTGAATTCAGGGTGCTGCTGACAAATACCTACTCTTACGCGTTTTCCGAATACAAGCAGGATACCGTTATCGAATATCGCCCGTTTCGATTGCAGGCGGGTGAAACGGATGCGGTGGTACGGTCACTCATACGTAGCGGCTCGCGTGACCCGATTCAACTGGACTACTACCTTGAGAAGGGCGACGGCGGCTGGAAAGTGGTGGACCTCAGCGTGCTTGGCGCGCGTCTGGTGGAGAACTACAAAAACACGTTCAATGCCGAGATAACGAACAACGGCGTTGACGGGCTCATCAAGAGCCTCGTTGCCAAGAACAAGACGATCGAGGCGAAGAACAAGTCCTCGTGAATACATTTCCATGACCTATCGTCTTCCGGGCCGAGTGTTGCTTGACGACGCAGTGTTGCTTTTGCATCAAGGCCATGCGGCGATTGCCGCCGGCGAGCTGGAGTTCGATTTGGCCGGGGTTGAACTTTCCGACTCAAGTCTGATCGCCTGCCTGCTGGCGTGGCGCAGGGAGGCGCAGCGCGGCGGGAATTCCTTGGCTGTGTTGAACCCATCCGAACGCGTGCGCGGCCTCGCCGACCTTTATGGTGTCGAGCAGATTGCTCTGGGCTAACAACTTCCAGCCGTTGTCGGATGCGTGGGCAGCCATCTTGAGCTGCCCGATTTTTTTCAGTTCATGACGACCGCCGCCATCAAAGTTCGCGACCTCAAGAAGCGTTTTGGAGCGCTGCAGGCTCTTGACGGTGTCAGTCTGTGCATCGAGCAGGGAGAGTTTTTCGGGTTGCTCGGCCCGAATGGTGCCGGCAAGACCACCTTGATCAGCACGATTGCCGGTCTCACCAGAGGCGATAGCGGGTCGGTGTTGGTCATGGGGCACGACGTCGTCGGCGCCTATCGGGAGAGTCGCCGAAGTCTGGGTGTGGTGCCGCAGGAGCTCGTGTTTGATCCGTTTTTCTCGGTGCGCGAAACCCTGCGGATACAGTCCGGGTACTTCGGTCTGCGCAATAACGATGCGTGGATTGATGAGGTGATGGGGCATCTTGACCTGACTGGCAAGGCCGACGCCAACATGCGCGCCCTGTCGGGAGGCATGAAGCGCCGCGTCCTGGTGGCCCAGGCGCTGGTGCATCGGCCCCCGGTTATCGTGCTTGACGAGCCGACGGCCGGGGTCGATGTGGAGTTGCGCCAGACGCTCTGGAAATTCATTGCACAGCTCAATCGCGCCGGACACACGATCGTGTTGACCACGCACTACCTTGAAGAGGCCGAAAGCCTGTGCGGACGCATCGCCATGCTGCAGGCGGGCCGCGTGGTGGCGCTGGATACAACAGCGGAACTGTTGCGGCGCCACGCAGGCGCTTTTCTGCGTGTCAAGATCCGCGGGCCGTTGCCCGCTGAGTTGGCCGCGCGCAAGCCGGTAGAGGCCGGCGGTTCGTTCCGCTTCCGGCTCAAGGATTACGACGAAGTCGCCATGGTGCTGGCTCCGTTGCGCGCCGCTGTTCTGCATATCGACGAGATGGAAGTTATGGCGCCGGATCTGGAAGATGTATTCATGCAGGTCATGAATCAAGGCAAGGAGCCAATGCAGTGACCCGCCCCTCAACCGTGGCAAACGAGGCGCTACCGCAAAGCGGGTTTCGCACGCTTCTGTACAAGGAATTATTGCGATTCTGGAAAGTCAGCGCCCAGACCGTTACCGCTCCGGTTTTGACGGCGATGCTTTACCTGTTGATCTTTTCACATGTTCTGCAAGACCGGGTGCAGGTGTATCCCGGGGTTCAGTACACGGCCTTCCTGATCCCGGGGCTGATCATGATGTCGGTGCTGCAGAATGCCTTCGCCAATACCTCATCATCCTTGATCCAATCCAAGATCACCGGCAACCTGGTGTTTGTCTTGCTCCCGCCAATCTCCTATTTCGAGTTTTTTTCGGCCTACGTGATCGCGTCGGTGGTGCGCGGACTGTGCGTTGGCCTTGGCGTGTTTGCGGTAACGCTCTTGTTCGGCATGCCGCCCCTCAGGGAGCCTGTGTGGATCGTCGTGTTTGCGGTGATGGGCAGTGCGTTCCTCGGTTCGATGGGCTTGCTGGCCGGCATTCAGGCCGATAAATTTGACCACATCGCGGCGTTTCAGAACTTCTTCATCCTGCCGGCCACGTTTCTTTCCGGTGTGTTTTACTCAATCCATTCGCTGCCGCCGTTCTGGCAGACCGTGTCGCATTTCAACCCGTTTTTTTACATGATTGATGGTTTTCGCAGGGGGTTCTTCGGGCAGAGTGACGTTTCGCCGTGGTTGTCGCTGCTCATCGTTGCTACCTGTCTGGGCGCCATCGCCGGGTTGATTCTGTGGATGCTCAAAACGGGGTACAAGCTGAGGCACTAGCTAGAGCTGGGACTTTTGTGGATGGCGAATGCGATGAGAGCTGGTTGCCGTGCCATTCTTGGTCAGTCCGAGCTTGGCCCAAATTGACGGCATCAAAATGAAGGTGAAGGAGAAACGGAAATGGTAACGCCCGATTATGTCCAAAGTTTGATTGCCGCAGGTGTCGCATGCGAGCATCTTGAGGTGACGGGTGACGGATCCCACTTTGAGGCGGTAGTCGTGAGCGCCGAGTTTCAGGGGAAACGCCTGATCCAGAGACATCAGATCGTCAATCGGGCTTTGGGAAGCCAGATGGGCAATGAAATCCACGCGCTGTCCATGAAGACGTTGACCCCGGACGAGTGGCGGCATGCATAAGCTCGTGATTACCGGTGGTGCCCGGCTCAAAGGCGAGATTCCCGTTTCAGGTGCCAAGAATGCGGCGCTGCCGATTTTGTGTGCAAGCTTACTTTCCGCGGAGCCGCTTGTGCTTGAGAACGTCCCGGCGCTTGAGGACGTAGCCACCACATTGAAGCTGCTCAGGCAAATGGGCGTTGCCGTAGAGCGCGACGGTTCGACAGTCAGGCTGGATGCTTCGCGCCTCGATAATCCGGTGGCGCCTTACGATTTGGTCAAGACCATGCGCGCTTCAATTCTGGTGCTCTGCCCGCTGGTAGCGCGCACCGGGCGAGCGCGCGTGTCCTTACCCGGCGGCTGCGCCATCGGCGCGCGCCCCGTGGACCAGCACATCAAGGGCCTCGAACTGATGGGTGCCAAGGTGCGCATTGAGCACGGCGACATTGTGGCCGAGGCGGGTGGCCCGGAAGGCAAGCTGCGCGGCGCGCGCATCGTGACCGACTTGGTCACGGTCACGGGTACGGAAAACCTGATGATGGCTGCAGTGCTGGCCGACGGCGACACTGTGATTGAGAATGCCGCGCGCGAACCTGAAGTAGTCGACCTCGCCGAGTGCCTGATTGCGATGGGGGCGCGCATCAGCGGGGCCGGTACCGACCGCCTCCTGATTTCCGGCGTGCCGACCCTGAAGGGTGCCACGCATCGCGTGATGCCCGACCGTATTGAAACGGGCACCTATCTGACCGCCGTTGCAGCTGCCGGTGGCGATGTCACCCTGACAGGCGTTCGCTCCGACACACTCGATGCAGTTCTGCAAAAACTTGGCGAGACCGGCGCATGGATCGAGATCGGTGCGGATAGAGCAACGATTCGTATCGTGGCCGATCGCAGGCCGCACGCCGTCAATATCCGTACCGCCCCGTACCCGGCCTTTCCAACCGATATGCAGGCGCAGATCATGGCTCTGAACTGCATTGCCGAAGGTACGGGCGTTGTCACCGAGACCATTTTCGAGAATCGCTTTATGCATGCACAGGAATTGTTGCGCATGGGCGCTTCGATCGACATCGAGGGAAATACGGCTGTCGTCACGGGGGTTGCACGCCTGGCAGGAGCCCACGTGATGGCGACCGATCTGCGCGCATCCGCGTCACTGGTGATTGCCGGGTTGGTCGCAGAAGGTGAAACCGTGATTGACAGGATATACCACCTTGATCGCGGGTACGATGGGCTGGAGCAGAAGTTGGCAGCGGTCGGTGCGCAGGTTATGCGCAGGCGATAACGCGCGCGGAGGGCGAGGGTGTGAGTCAGAAGGCCGACCCGAATCAAAAAAGCGCGGGCGCTGCGAGCGTGGCCACGGACCTTCGGCATGACGCCGGAAACGTTGACGGAGGCGCACGATCAGCGGGCCGCCGGCGCCATTTCAAGGGGGACTTGATTGGTGGAATTACCTCAGGCGTGGTGGCGCTACCGCAAACCATCACCATCGGGGCGTTGGCCTTTGCGCCGCTCGGTGCCGAGTATCTGACGTTCGGTATTCTTGCCGGTTTCTATTGCTCGATTGTTTCCGGGCTGATTGTTGCCCTGTTAGGCGGTACCCGTTTTGGCATAGGCGGCCCGCGCTCTTCATTTTCACTGGTGATGGCGCTGATCATCGGCGCACTTGTCGCACGTGAAGCTGACCTGGTCGGGGCCAGCATGGCATTGGAGGGCGCCGGCGCAACCCGGGTGCTGGTGTTAAGTTTTTTCGCCGTTACCCTGGCGGGGCTGTTGCAGATGGTTTTTGGCACCATCGGGATCGGTGGCTACATCAAGTTCATTCCGCACCCCGTTGTTGCCGGGTTCATGAACGGTCTGGCATTCCTGATCCTGGCGTCGCAGTTGCCAACCCTATTTGCCTTAAAGCGCAGTACCGCGTGGTGGGATTTTGCGACCATTTATGATCAGCTGCAGCCCGAAACGACGGCGGTAGCCCTTTTTACGCTACTGGTGATGGGGTCTGTGAGCCGGCGTTGGCCGCGCATTCCCGCACCGATAGTCGCCGTCCTGCTCGGCACAGGATTTTATTATCTGCTTACCCGCTTCTGGCCGGCGATTGATCTGGGCGCGCTTGATCTGGGCCCTGTAGTCGGGTCGATCCCTCCAACGTGGCCCGCTCCGGTATATCTCAAGCAAATCGCGTCCAGTGCGTTTGACGTCGACACCTGGCGCGCCCTCTGGATGGTGGCGCCATCGATCGCGGTGTTGGCGATTTTGGGGGCGCTCGAATCGCTTATGTGTGCCGTAGCCGTCGGGCAAGTCAGCGGACGCAGGCCCGAAGCCAACCGCGAGCTGCTGGCCCAGGGCGCGTCAAACATGGTTGGCGGTGTATTTGGCGCGGTGTTCGGCGGTTCCACCGCGTCGCGGACCCTGCTCAACTACGGGGCTGGCGGGCGCACCCGCCTTTCGGGCGTGGCACATGCCTGCGTCATGCTGCTGGCACTCATGACGGCCCAGTACTGGGTGGCTTACCTGCCCCACGTGGTGTTGTCCGCCGTATTGACCTACATTGCCATCACCATGTTTGACGGCTGGACCCGTCAGATTGTCAAACGCATGCGTCATCGCGATGTCCATCGCGAGGTCTATGTCAACTTTGCCATCGTCGTGCTTGTGACGGTGGCCACGGTGGCATTCAACCTTGTAGCTGGCGTTCTTGCGGGCGTCATTGCGACTGTCGTGGTGTTCATCGGCAAAAGCAGCCAATCGGTAGTGCATGTGGTGCATCGTGGCGACAAGCGACACTCGTTGAAGCTGCGCAACCCCGAGAAAACCGCCTACCTGCGCAAGCACGGCGGACGCATTGCGGTCGTAGAGCTGGAAGGCACGCTGTTTTTTGGCACAGCCGACCACTTGTCCTTGATGGTTGAGCAACTCGCCCCCAGTGCCGATTACATTGCATTTGACTTCCGGCGAGTAACAGAAATTGACGCTACCGGGGCGCATATCATCGAGCAGATTGGCGCTCGCCTGACCAAACAGGGCAAGACCGCCGTCTTGGGCAACATCACGCCACGCGATGTCAATGGACAGTTTCTGGCCGGCATGGGTGTCGCAGCCGCAATCCCGCCGGAACGCTGGTTCGTCGATGCCGACTACGCGCTTGAATGGTGCGAGGCAAGCATGCTCGCGCGCGCGTTTCCTGAGGATGAAACCGAACATGAATTGTCGATTGCCCAATTGGGCATTGCCTACGAATGTACGGCCGAGGAGGTGCGCGTTCTGGAACAACACCTTGAGCGACGGGTTTTCAATCAGGGCGAGTACCTGTTTCGCGAAGGTGATGCCGGAGATACCCTGTATGTCGCGGCCCGCGGCATCATCAGCATCAAATTGCCGCGGCACAGCGGCACCGAATCGCGTCGCCTCGTGACACTCAGCCCCGGGGTCATGTTCGGCGAAATGGTGCTGGTGGAGGATCGCCCGCGATCTGCGGACGCGATTGTCGAGGAGTATTCGGTGGTTTTCGGCCTGTCGCGCAGTTCGCTTGAATCATTGCGCGTGGCGAATCCGGCGTTGGCCAGCAAGGTGTTGCTCAATATGAGCCGCTTGTTGGCGGACAGGCTGCGCACCACCACTGAGGAACTGCGCGCAGCGGCGACGTGATGGCGTTCCCCCGCTCACGTTGCTGGCGCAGGTTGCCAGGCCCGGGCCCGGGATTCGCTTCGAGCACAGGTTTCCCGGCTGAACCTGGTGAAAGGCGCATGGATTGGTCTTCTCCGGGCCGCACCTTGCTGCATTTTCACCGGAGCCTTGTGTCAACTCGGGTAAAATCATCGCTTTACCAATACCCTTCCCGCCGTGCTTACCCTCGCCCTCTCAAAGGGCCGCATTTTCGATGACACGCTGCCGTTGCTTGCGTCTGCCGGCATTCGTGTGGCCGACGATCCGGACACATCGCGCAAGCTGATCCTCTCGACCAACCGGCCCGACGTACGGATCATCATTGTGCGCGCTTCTGACGTTCCCACTTACGTGCTCTACGGTGCGGCGGACGTCGGCGTTGCCGGTTCCGACGTGCTGCTCGAGCACGACGCGCGGCACGGCAGCGCCGGCATGTATCGGCCGATAGATCTCAACATCGCGCGCTGCCGGATGATGGTGGCAGTGCACGAAGGATTTGACTATGAGGCGGCGGTGCGCTCGGGCGCGCGCATCCGGGTGGCCACCAAGTACGTTGATACCGCACGCGAGCACTTTGCAGCCAAAGGGATGCACGTAGACCTCATCAAGCTCTATGGCTCGATGGAGTTGGCACCCCTTGTGGGGTTGGCGGATGCCATCGTTGATGTTGTCTCGACGGGCGGTACCCTGAAGGCCAACCGCCTGATCGCTGTCGAGGAAGTTTGCCCGGTGTCGGCGCGGCTGGTGGTCAATCAGGCGGCCTTGAAGGTCAAGCGCACTGAAGTGCAGGCCCTTCTCGATGCGTTCGAGTTGGCGGTCAAAGCGGTGCCATGAATATCACGCGCCTTGACGCTGCGGCGGCCGATTTTTCGGCACGGCTAGGCAAGTTGCTCGCCTACGCGGATGACGTCGATGAAGCCGTCGAGCGGTCGGCGCAAAGCATCCTCGCCGATGTCAAAGCACGTGGCGATGCGGCGGTCTTGGAGTACACGTCCCGGTTTGACGGGCTCAAAGCCGTATCGATGCACGCTCTGAAGGTGACTGCTGACGAGATAGATGCAGCGTTGAATGCCATACCTGCAGCGCGCCGCACTGCGCTTGAGGCTGCGGCGCTGCGCGTACGCAGCTATCACGAGCGGCAGAAGGCCGCTTCCTGGACTTACGCGGAACCTGACGGCACCGTACTCGGCCAGCAAGTCACGCCACTCGATCGTGCTGGCCTCTACGTGCCGGGCGGCAAGGCGGCGTATCCGAGCTCTGTTCTCATGAACGCCATCCCGGCAAGGGTGGCGGGCGTGAGCGAACTCATCATGGTGTCACCGGCTCCTGGCGGTGACACCAACCCGCTAGTACTGGCTGCTGCTGCGATCGCCGGGGTTGACACGATTTACCGCATTGGCGGCGCCCAGGCAGTTGGTGCACTGGCCTACGGCACCGAGACCATTCCGCAGGTCGACAAGATCGTCGGGCCCGGCAATGCATTTGTCGCAGCAGCGAAGCGGCGCGTGTTTGGCACGGTCGGGATCGACATGATTGCCGGCCCTTCGGAAATTCTTGTGATCAGTGACGGCAGTGCCGACCCTGATTGGGTGGCGATGGATTTGTTCAGCCAGGCAGAGCATGACGAGATTGCGCAGGCCATCTTGCTTTGCCCCGATGCGGTATTTATTGATCGGGTCGCCAGGAGCATCGAGCGACAAATTTCGACCATGCCACGCGCGGCGATCATCGAGAAATCAATCACCGCGCGCGGAGCCCTGATCAAGACGCGGGACCTTGCCCATGCATGCGAAATCGCCAACCATATTGCGCCCGAGCACCTCGAGTTGTCGGTGGCGGACCCGGACGCACTCTTGCCCCTGATTCGCCACGCGGGGGCTATTTTCATGGGGGTCTATTCGAGCGAGGCGCTCGGCGACTATTGCGCGGGTCCGAACCACGTGTTGCCGACCGCGCGCACCGCACGCTTTTCCTCGCCATTGGGCGTATACGATTTTCAGAAGCGCTCCTCGATCATCAAGGTGTCTCGCGAAGGCGCGCGCACCCTTGGGAAAATAGCCTCTACCCTGGCGCATGGCGAAGGGCTGCCGGCCCACGCCAAATCTGCGGAGTTCCGCCTATGACGCGCGCCAAACAGGTGATCCGGGCCGACGTGCAGGGCATGACTGCGTATCACGTGTCGGACGCGAGCGGCTTCATCAAGCTTGACGTGATGGAAAGTCCTTACCGGTTGCCAGCCTGGCTTGCCAAAGAGGTGGGCGATGTGGTGGCGAACCTGGAGTTCAATCGCTACCCGGTGCCGACTGCGCACAAGTTGCGCGAATTGATCAAGGACGTGATGCACGTGCCAGCCGGGTGCGAGGTGCTACTAGGCACCGGTTCGGACGAGTGCATTCAATACATTACCGCCGCCGTGGCGCGTGAGGGCGCTGTCGTGATGGCGCCGGCCCCATCGTTCGCCATGTTCCAGCTGTACGCACAGTTCTACCGGCTGCCCTTCATCGGCGTGCCATTGAACGCCGATTTCACGCTCGACACCGAACGATTTCTGGCCGCCATGGTTGAGCATCGTCCGTCACTGGTCTGGATTGCATTTCCGAACAACCCGACCGGCAACCCTTTTCCGGTGGCCGACGTCGAGCGCATCATCCGCGCGGCACCCGGCCTGGTGGTAATTGACGAAGCCTATCAGCCCTTCGCCGGCACCACGTTCATGCCGCGCATTACGGAATTCGACAACCTAGTGGTGTTGCGCACAGTGTCGAAAATTGGCATGGCCGGCGTGCGTCTGGGTTATGTGTCCGGTCATCCGGAGTGGATCAATGAATTCGACAAGACGCGCTCGCCATTCAATGTCAGCGTGCTGTCCGAGGCGGTGGCGATCAAGTTGCTGGAGAACAAGGCGGTACTCGATGCACAGGCCGCCATTGTTTGCGCTGAACGCGATGACATGGTGGCGCACCTCGCCGGCCTGGATGGACTGACCCAGTTTCCCAGCGCCGCCAATTTTGTGCTGGTGCGCGTCGAAGGCCCAGCTGGCGCCGGCACGCGCGTGTTCGATGCCATGAAGCGGCAGGGCGTGCTGGTGAAAAATTTCTCGGGCGGGCACCCGATGCTCGACAATTGCCTGCGCCTCACCATCGGCACGCCGGACGAAAATCGAGCCATGCTCGCTGCGCTCAAATCTGCGCTAAGCTAATCACCCCAGCGATTCAACTCCTCCGCCGCCGGACCCGCCATGCGCACCGCCGAAGTCACCCGCAGCACCAACGAGACGCAGATTCGCGTCAAGCTCAACCTCGATGGTTCCGGCCAGTCTTCGTTCAAGACCGGCGTACCGTTCCTGGACCACATGATGGACCAGATCGCACGCCATGGTCTGATCGATCTTGAGGTGGAGGCCAAGGGCGACCTGCATATCGACGCGCACCACACCGTTGAGGACATCGGCATCACGATCGGCCAGGCGCTTTCCAAGGCAATCGGCGACAAGAAGGGCATCTGTCGCTACGGGCACGCCTACGTACCGCTTGACGAAGCCCTGTCGCGCGTTGTCCTTGATTTCTCGGGGCGCCCCGGCCTTGAATTTCACGTTGCGTTCAAGCGCGGCATGATCGGGGAGTACGACGTTGACCTGACCCATGAATTCTTTCAGGGTTTTGTCAACCACGCCCTGGTAACCCTGCATATCGACAATCTGCGCGGCGAGAATGCGCACCACCAGTGTGAAACGGTCTTCAAGGCATTCGGTCGCGCATTGCGCATGGCTGCGGAACTCGATGCGCGTGCCGCGGGCAGCATTCCCTCGACCAAGGGGTCACTCTGACTTTTTCGGCCTGATGCGCTCATCGCAGCGCGTGGCGTCGGTTCAAGATGCAGACCATTGCAGTCATTGATTACGGTATGGGCAACCTGCGCTCTGTGGCGAAGGCGATTGAACACGTTGCGCCCGGGGCGCGCGTGATCATCACGCACGATCCGGCGGCAATCCGCAGCGCAGACCGTGTCGTCTTTCCAGGGCAGGGCGCGATGCCAGACTGCATGCGCGAGATGACCGCGTCGGGCTTGAGAGACGCCGTTCTTGAGGCCGCGGCCAGCAAGCCGTTTCTTGGCATTTGCGTCGGCATGCAGATGCTGTTCGAGGTGAGTGAGGAGGGCGATACGCCGGGATTGGGCCTGTTCGCCGGCTCGGTGGTGCGCTTTCCGACTGGAAAAGTGGGGGCCGACGGCCTCATCCTCAAGGTGCCCCACATGGGCTGGAACGAGGTGTACCAGGCGCGCGCGCACCCTCTGTGGCAGGGTATCGCGGATGCCAGCCGCTTCTACTTTGTCCACAGTTTCTACCCGGTGCCGAAAGCGGCGACGGTGTCGGTTGGTGAATCGGACTATGGGTTACACTTTGTCTGTGCAGTTGCGCGCGATAATATTTTCGGCGTACAGTTTCACCCGGAAAAGAGTCATCAGGCTGGCCTCAACATGTTTACCAATTTCGCTTCCTGGAACCCCTGAAAATGCCTTCGCGCATGCACCCGACGGATGCGCGCCACTGATGCGGGCGGCGTTTTGGCTCCGCTCCTTCCCCAGCACCCCATTCAAACAACGCACCTGACCCGATCATGTTGATCATTCCCGCGATTGACATCAAGGACGGACATTGTGTCCGCTTGAAGCAAGGCGACATGTCCGATGCCACCATCTTCTCCGAAGATCCGGCGGCAATGGCGCTGCACTGGAAGGCGCAAGGCTGCAAGCGTCTCCATCTGGTCGACCTCAACGGCGCAGTTGCGGGCAAGCCCAAGAACGAAAGCGTCATCAAGAAGATTCTCGAAGCCATGGGTGACGACGTCCCGGTCCAACTCGGCGGCGGCATTCGCGATCTTGACACGGTCGAGCGCTGTCTGGATGACGGCATCAGTTACGTGATCATCGGCACCGCAGCGGTCAAGAACCCCGGTTTTGTGCATGATGCCTGTGGCGCGTTCCCAGGCCATATCATGGTCGGGCTGGATGCGCGCGACGGCAAGGTGGCGACCGATGGCTGGAGCAAACTTACCGGCCACGACGTGATCGACCTTGCGATGAAGTATGAAGACATGGGTGCCGAGGCCATCATCTACACCGACATTGGCCGCGACGGCATGCTCACTGGCGTGAACCTCGAGGCCACGCTCAAGCTGGCGCAGGCGATCCGCATCCCCGTGATCGCATCCGGCGGCCTGTCCAGCCTCAAGGACATCAAGGCGCTCAAGGCGATGGAGGCGGACGGCGTGATCGGCGCCATTGCCGGCCGAGCGATTTACGAAGGCAAGCTCGATTTCAAAAAAGCCGTGGCGGAAGCGCTGAAGTAGCGGCTTGATTGAGGTCCGGTCGGTTACCTGACCAAAACCCGCTCCCACCAAGGGTTTCCAGGGCCTATGTGCTGCGGCCCTTGTGCCCCAAGCCTTTTCGATGCATCGCCTGTTTGATTTTGCCCAACTGTTTCCATGAGCCTTGCCAAACGCATCATTCCCTGCCTTGACGTCACCAATGGTCGAGTCGTCAAGGGTGTCAATTTCGTCGGACTGCGTGACGCCGGTGACCCGGTGGAGATCGCAAAAAAGTATGACGACCAGGGCGCCGACGAGCTCACTTTTCTCGATATCACTGCGTCGTCTGATGCGCGCGACATCATCCTCCACATCATCGAGCGCGTTGCCGACCAGGTGTTCATTCCGCTGACTGTGGGCGGAGGTGTGCGCAAGGTCGAGGACGTGCGCCGCTTGCTCAATGCCGGGGCCGACAAGATCAGCATCAATACGTCGGCGGTGCAGAACCCGCAACTGGTGGCCGAAGCTTCGGGGCGCTACGGCGCCCAGTGCATTGTGGTCGCGATTGATGCCAAGCAGACCGGACCGGGAAAATGGGATGTGTTCACCCACGGAGGGCGCAACAATACCGGGATGGATGCGGTCGAATGGGCCAGGCGGGTTGCCGCACTCGGCGCCGGCGAAATTCTTCTCACCAGCATGGACCGCGATGGCACCAAGAACGGCTTTGACATTGGCCTGACCCGGGCGGTCGCCGATGCGGTTTCCATCCCGGTGATCGCATCCGGCGGCGTCGGCTCGCTCGATCATCTGGCTGACGGCGTCCTCCAAGGCCATGCCGATGCGGTGCTGGCGGCAAGCATTTTCCACTACGGCGAGTTTACGGTGCGCCAGGCCAAGGAACGCATGGCCGCGCGTGGCATCGAGGTGCGCCTGTGAGCGCCGCGGGAACGTCGGCGGTGGGGGGTGTCGCAGCGGGCGATTGGCTCGACCAGGTTCGCTGGGACGAGCGCGGCCTGGTGCCGGTGATTGCGCAGGAGACGTTCACCAATCGCGTGCTGATGTTCGCGTGGATGAATCGCGAGGCGCTCAAGCTGACGATCGAAACCGGCGAAGCCGTGTATTGGTCGCGCTCGCGCAATAAACTGTGGCACAAGGGCGAGGAATCGGGGCACATGCAAAAAGTGCGCGAAGTGCGCCTCGATTGCGACGAAGACGTGGTGCTGATCCGGGTCGAGCAGGTTGGCGGCATTGCCTGCCACACGGGGCGGCATAATTGCTTCTTCCAGAAATACGAGAACGGCGCCTGGGTGATCACCGATCCGGTGGTCAAGGCGCCGGACGAGATCTACAAATGAGCGATGTCCTGAAGCGGCTGGCCGAAGTGATCGCGTCGCGCCGCGGCGCCGATCCGGAAAAGTCCTATGTGGCGCGCCTGCTCGCCAAAGGTGAGGACGCGATCCTCAAGAAGATCGGTGAGGAAGCCACCGAGACCGTGATGGCCGGCAAGGATGGCGACCGCGCCAAGATCGTAGGCGAGATGGCGGACCTGTGGTTCCACTGCCTACTGGCGCTGGAAGCCTACGGGCTCAAGCCCGGGGATGTTCTCGACGAACTGGCGCGGCGTGAAGGTCTTTCCGGCCTTGATGAAAAAGCCGCACGCAAGGACGGCGAGCGCAGCGACGCCGAAGGCTTGACCGCGAAATTTAAACAAGGGTGAGCGTTGTGACGCACGCATCGAACGATTCGGCAGGTTGCCTGTTTTGCAAAATCGCAACGGGGAAGATTCCATCCAAAAAAATATACGAAGACGACGATGTGTTTGTCTTTCACGACATCAACCCGTGGGCACCGGTGCATTTCCTGATGGTGCCCAAGGAGCACATCGAGTCGCTTGTCTTCGTGCAAGAGCAGCATTCCGTATTGCTTGGTAAAATGCTGGTGCTGGCTCCCAAACTGGCGGCGCAGGAAGGCCTCAGGATGGAAGGCGATGGTGGTTTTCGGATCGTCATCAACAGCGGCAAGGAAGGCGGGCAGGAGGTCTTTCACCTTCACATTCATGTGATGGGTGGTCCCCGGCCCTGGAAACGTGGCTAAGAAATAAATCCAACCGACGCTCACGTAAACGTACTACCCAATCGTCGAAACCACGTTTTAGGAGTTCATTATGGGTTCATTTTCCATCTGGCACTGGCTGATCGTTCTGGTCATCGTCATGCTTGTATTTGGTACCAAAAAGCTGCGCAACATGGGCGGTGATCTCGGCGGCGCGGTCAAGGGTTTCAAGGACGGCATGAAAGAAGGTGCCGCCTCGGGTTCCAATGCGGACAAGAAGGTCGAAGACGGCGAGACCGCCAAGGTCGGACAGACCATCGACGTCAAAGCCGAAGAAAAGAGCAAGGTCTGAGGCACCCTCGAGCCATGCGGGGCGGCGCCGTCGTAGCGCCCCGCGTTTCGTTGAAGGACCTGCGCCCCCATGTTTGACGTCGGATTCTCCGAACTGCTCGTCATCGGCATCGTTGCATTGCTGGTAATCGGGCCCGAAAAGCTGCCCAGCGTGGCGCGTACCGTCGGTGCGTTGCTCGGCCGGATGCAGCGCTACGTCAATGACGTGAAAGCTGACATCAATCGCGAGATTGAACTTGATGAACTCAAGAAATTGCAGACCACCGTGCAGGATGCGGCCAAGTCGATCGAAACATCGATGACTGAAACCATGTCGGGTTTCCAGTCTCAGGCGGACGAACTGAACAAAATTGCATCGGGAGAGCCGGTGGCCGATACATCCGGATTGACGGAGCCGCCGCCAACCTCACCGGCAGCTGCCGATCCGGTACTCGACCCTCCCGCGACGTTGGTAAGCACGGCGTCACAGACGGAGGCAAATCCCCTGGACGGCGGCGCGCACCAGAGCGTTCAGGCCAGCCTTCCTCTGGGCGACATGCCGGCCGCACCCACCATAAACGCGGCACCTGCGGCAAAACAGGTGGGTTGAAGCCAATATGAGCGACGCCATCCAGGAAACCTTTGTTTCGCACCTGATCGAGCTGAGAGACCGCCTGATCAAAGCCCTGATTGCGTTCGCCGTGGTGTTCGCAATCCTGATGGTCTGGCCTGGTGCCGGCGCGATTTATGACTTCCTCGCCCAGCCTCTGACGCGGGCGTTGCCGGAAGGCACCAAGATGATCGCTACCGGCGTGATTACGCCCTTCATGGTGCCGCTCAAGGTCGGCGCCATGGTTGCGTTCGTGATTTCGCTGCCGGTGATCCTGTTCCAGGCGTGGGCTTTTGTGGCCCCCGGACTGTACCAGCACGAAAAGAAATTTGCGCTGCCGCTGGTGATCGCCAGCTCCATCCTGTTCATCCTGGGAATGGCGTTTTGCTATTACTTTGTGTTCGGGAAGGTATTTACCTTCATCAACGATTTTTCGCCCAAGAGCATCACGCCGGCTCCTGATATCGAGGCATATCTGAACTTCGTTTTGACCATGTTTGTCGCGTTTGGCGTCACGTTTGAAGTTCCGATCGTGGTCATCGTGCTCGTCGCATTCAACATCGTGCCGCTGGAGAAACTCAAGGCGTGGCGCAGTTACGTGATTGTCGGCGCCTTCGTCATCGCCGCCGTGGTGACGCCGCCGGATGTGCTGTCCCAACTACTGCTGGCCATCCCGATGTGCATCCTTTACGAAATCGGCTTGCTGTGCGCACGTTTTGTGGCCAAGCCGCAGACGCGCGCCGAAGCTGATGCGGACGCGGCCAACGAGGCAAACAAGCCAGCAGCCTAGCCGTCTCCGTCTTCGCGATTCGGACGTCGCTGCGGTTTGGGCCGCTTGCCGATGACCACCGCAAAATGGACGTGCTTGCCGGCGCGCAACAGCTTGAGGTTGGCTTTTTCGCCCGGCTTCAATTGCGAGATCAGGTTGAGCATGCCGGAAGAATCATTGACCGCTTTGCCTTCGATTTCCATCAGTACGTCGCCGGGTTTGACGCCGGCTTTGTCGGCGGGGCCGCCACGCATGACGCCTGCGATGATCGCGCCCTGACCCTTGGGCAGCTTGAACGATTCCGCCAGTTCCGGGGTGATCTCCTGGATCTCCACCCCGATCCAGCCACGCGTCACGCTGCCGGTGGCGATGATCTGCTCCATGATGGTCTTGGCCATGTTTGCCGGTATGGCAAATCCGATGCCGAGCGACCCGCCGGAGCGCGAATAGATCGCCGTGTTGATGCCGATCAGGTTGCCCTGGGTATCGACCAGTGCGCCACCCGAGTTGCCCGGGTTGATCGCGGCGTCGGTCTGGATGAAATTTTCAAACGTATTGATGCCCAGTTGCGAACGTCCCAGTGCCGACACGATGCCCATGGTCACTGTCTGCCCGACGCCGAACGGGTTGCCGATGGCCAATACCACGTCGCCGACGCGCGACGCCTCGGGGCGGCCAAAGACGATGCTCGGCACGTTGGGCAGGTCGATCTTGACTACCGCAAGATCGGTGTCCGGGTCGCCGCCCACGATTTTTGCCGCCGCGCGACGCCCGTCGGACAGCAGTATCTCGATTTCATCGGCAGATTCGATGACGTGGAAATTGGTCAGTACATAGCCTTCGGGCCCGACAATGACGCCGCTACCAAGGCTCGAGGAGCGTCGCGTGTTGCCGCCGCCCTTGCCGTTGTCCTTGCCGTCGAATTCGCGTCCGAAAAAATGACGGAACAGCGGATCGTCCAGAAACGGGTGGCGCGGCGACTTGATTTCCTTGGAGGTGAAGATGTTGACCACCGCCGGCATGGCTTTTTTTGCAGCGTCCGCAAAGCCGGATTTGGCTGAATCCCCGCCGAGGGCCGGCGCAGACTGCATGACGGTGGCCGCCGCCGGCGCGGGTACAGGAGCCGGGCGCGAAGATGGCGCGGAGGCGGGTAGTGGCGGCCGTTGCGCCAGCCATTCCGGCTTCAGCGTCGTTACCACGAACCAGCCTGCGACGCAGACGGTCACGGCTTGAGCGAAAATCAACCAAAAATGACGCAACATGGGGCCGGGTGAGTTATGAGAGGGTGGTCAAGAATGGCGAAACGAAAAATGATGCATCGGGACATACTGCGTGACACACTCGACACCCTGCTCGATGCGGCCAGCTTCCGGGATTATTGCCCAAACGGGCTTCAGGTGGAAGGGAGGCAGGAAATCCGGCGCGTGGTGACTGGCGTCACGGCGAGCCTGGCCTTGATCGAGCGCGCCGCCGAGGCCGGTGCTGATGCGATCCTGGTGCACCATGGATTGTTCTGGAAGGGCGACGATATGCGCATCACGGGGCCGAAAAAGAGGCGCATTGAACTATTGCTGAAACACCGGATCAACCTGTTCGCCTACCACCTGCCGCTCGATGCACATGCGAAGGTCGGCAACAACGCGCAACTGGCGAAGCTGCTGGGCTTCACAATCACCGGGCACTTCGCGGAGCAGGACATCGGTTTTCTCGGGAAACTGAAACAGCCGATGCTCGGAAATGCACTGCAGTCAAGCA
Source organism: Burkholderiales bacterium (assembly GCA_947473125.1). Taxonomy (GTDB): domain Bacteria; phylum Pseudomonadota; class Gammaproteobacteria; order Burkholderiales; family JAEUOS01; genus CANJDH01. The sequence goes on along the minus strand of CANJDH010000003.1, from coordinate 18,690 downwards.
TTTCCAAGGCACTGGGCCGGAAAGCCTTGATGGTCGGCCCTCTAGAGACGATGATCAAGCGCGTTGCGTGGTGCACGGGCGGTGCGCAGGGATATTTCGAGGCGGCGATCGCTGCAGGATGCGACGCTTTTGTCTCAGGCGAAATTTCGGAACAGACCACCCACCTTGCAAGGGAGTCCGGCGTGCCCTTCATCGCGGCGGGGCATCATGCGACGGAACGCTACGGGGTGCAGGCGCTAGGAGCCTGGATCTACTCCGTGTACGGCCTTGAACATCAATTCGTGGATGATGATAATCCGGCATGAACACGGCGTCACGAGGGGGGCTCATGGCACCGCCCCTGTGACACTGGATCCGGCGGGTTCTTACTTTTTGAGTGAATCGCGGATCTCGCGCAGCAGCACTACATCTTCCGGCGTGGCTGGCGGCGGTGCCGCCGGCGCATCTTTTTTGAGCCGGTTGATCTGCTTCACCATCATGAATATGATGAAAGCGAGAATGATGAAATTGAGCGCGATGGTCATGAAGTTGCCGTAGGCAAGTACTGCCCCGGCTTTTTTGGCATCGGCCAGCACCGCGCTGGTTTGCCCGGCAAGCGGAATGAAGTAGTTTGAAAAGTCGAGCCCGCCGAAGATCTTGCTGACCACGGGCATGATGATGTCGCCCACCACCGAGTCAACGATCTTGCCGAAGGCACCGCCGATAATCACCCCGACGGCCAGGTCGATCACGTTCCCTTTGACGGCAAAATCTTTGAATTCCTGCATGACGCTCATGGCAAAGTTCCTGTGAAGTTCGGGTGGTCGCGAGCGTAACCGCTTCGATTCAATTTTGCAAGGCTCAGGATTTTCTTCTAACTCCATGAATCAAAAAGAGAAAACACGAAAATGCTTTATTCGCGCATTGCACTGCGATATAATTTAGCGTTTACCGCAGTTGATTTGTCCATTTGTGCTTTCGGGGCAGTTTTCCAGTCAATCTCCAACTGAATTTCCCAGTCTGAGGCTTTCATGAGTAACGAGCAATCCGTGGATAGCGGTCGGCGTGGCGCGATAGTCGCAACGTCCGTCGTGGGCGGTATTGGCGGTCTGTGTACCGCCCTACCCTTCGCCCTAACCTTTCAGCCGTCGGAAAAGGCCAAGGCCGCCGGCGCACCTGTTGAAGTCGACATCGGCGACATCAAGGAGGGTGAAGTCAAGGTCGTTGAATGGCGCGGCAAGCCGGTCTGGATCGTGCGCCGTACCAAGGAAATGCTCGACTCGCTGGCGAAGGCCGAGCCGCAACTGGCAGACCCGAAATCCGAGCGCAAGCCCTCGGAACTGACGCCGGAGTATTGTCGCAACCAGCATCGCTCGATCAAACCTGAAGTACTGGTCGCGGTCGGCATCTGTTCGCACCTCGGCTGCTCACCCTCGGGGCCATTTTCCCCAGGCGTGAATGTGGCGCTGCCGGGCGCCGACTGGGGTTTCGTGTGCCCGTGCCACGGCTCAACCTTTGACCTGGCCGGCCGTGTCTACAAGGCCAAACCAGCGCCGGACAACCTTGAGGTGCCGCCGCATATGTATTTGTCGGACACTAGAGTGATTGTCGGCGAAGACAAGAAGGGGGCCTGACACATGGCAAGCAAAAAAGAACCCGTTGTCGTAACCGGCCTGGGCGCGCTCGACAAACCCGCTGGTGACTTGATCACCTGGGTGGATCAACGTTTCCCGCTGATGGAAAACTGGAAGGCGCACCTGTCCGAGTACTACGCGCCGAAAAATTTCAACTTCTGGTACATCTTCGGCTCGTTGGCGATGCTGGTGCTGGTGATCCAGATCGTCACAGGTATTTTCCTGGTGATGCACTACAAGCCCGATGCCGCCAAGGCGTTCGAGTCGGTCGAGTACATCATGCGCGAAGTACCGTGGGGCTGGTTGGTGCGCTACATGCATTCCACAGGTGCCTCGATGTTCTTCGTCGTCATTTACCTGCACATGTTCCGCGGGCTGCTCTACGGCTCGTACCGCAAGCCGCGCGAGCTGATCTGGATTTTCGGCGTGCTCATTTTCCTGACGCTGATGGGCGAGGCGTTTTTTGGCTACCTGCTCCCATGGGGCCAGATGTCCTACTGGGGCGCACAGGTCATCGTGAACCTGTTCGCTGCGATCCCGATCATCGGGCCCGATCTCTCGGTATGGATTCGCGGTGATTATGTGGTGTCGGATGCCACGCTGAACCGTTTCTTCTCGTTTCACGTGATCGCGCTGCCGCTGGTGATCCTGGGCCTGGTGTCCGCGCATATCCTGGCGTTGCATGAAGTGGGTTCCAACAATCCGGACGGCATTGAAATCAAGGAAAACAAGGACGAAAAGGGCATTCCGCGCGACGGCATTCCGTTCCATCCGTTCTACACGGTGCACGACATATTCGTGGTGGTGATCTTCCTGATGGTGTTCTCGCTGATCGTGTTCTTCGCGCCGGAAATGGGCGGTTATTTCCTCGAGTACAACAATTTCATCCCGGCTGACCCGCTCAAGACCCCGCTGCACATCGCGCCGGTCTGGTACTTCACGCCGTATTACTCGATCCTGCGCGCCATGGTCTGGCCGTTCTTCTGGATCGACGCCAAGGTGTGGGGCGTGGCGGCGATGGGCGCGTCTACCCTCATCTTCTTCTTCCTGCCGTGGCTGGACCGTTCGCCGGTGAAGTCGATTCGCTATCGCCCGGCGCTGCACAAATACATCTACGCCTTGTTTGTGGTGTGTTTCCTGATCCTCGGTTACCTCGGCACCTTGCCGCCGACCGATGGGCGCACCCTGGTGTCGCAGATCTGCACGCTGCTTTACTTTGCCTTCTTCCTCGGCATGCCGTGGTGGAGCCGCATGGGCCAATTCAAGCCCGTGCCTGCACGCGTGACGATGTAAGGGATCTAAAACATGAAAAAACTTTCTTTTGTACGACTTTCCGGCTTGGCTGCCATATGCGCAATCGGTTTGATGGCGCCGGCGCATGCCAACGAAGGCGGCCCGGCACTGGATCGCGCACCGATCGAGAAGGCCACCGACATTCAGGCGCTGCAGCGCGGCGCCAAACTGTTTGTCAACTATTGCCTCAGTTGCCACGGCGCGCAGTCGATGCGCTACAACCGCCTCAAGGACATCGGCCTTACAGACGAGCAGATCAAGGGCAACCTTCTTTTCACGGCAGAGAAAGTGGGCGAACTGATGACGGTGTCGATGCCGCGCAAGGACGCCAAGGAATGGTTCGGCGCGGCCCCGCCGGACCTGTCGGTGATTGCGCGGTCTCGTGGATCAGAGGCTGGCAGTGGCGCCGATTGGCTCTACACCTATTTGCGTACGTTTTATCGAGACTCTTCACGCCCGACCGGGTGGAACAACATGATTTTCCCGAACGTCGGCATGCCCCATGTGTTGTGGGACTTGCAGGGAGAGCAGCGCGCCAAATTCGCCAAAGTGCCCGATGCGCATGACAAGACCAAAATGGTCGAGGTGTTCGAGGGTTTTGAGGTCGCCAAGCCGGGCAAGCTCAACAAGCTCGACTACGACCGAACGGTAGGCGATCTGGTTGGTTTTCTGGTCTGGATGGGCGAGCCGGATGCGGCTTATCGCAAGCAGCTGGGCGTTCTGGTCATGATTTTCCTCGGCCTGTTCCTGTTGCCGTGCGCGTGGTGGCTCAATCGCTCCTACTGGAAAGATCTTCACTAAGCGCGGCCCGGCTGCGTTTGTCGTTTAGCACTCCGGTGCGGGCGTCCGCCCGCACCCGGTAATTCAAAGGCTGCACACATGATTCTCTATTCGGGTACGACCTGTCCGTTTTCGCACCGCTGCCGATTTGTCCTCTATGAAAAGGGCATGGATTTCGAGATCAAGGACATTGACCTGTTCAACAAGCCGGAAGACATCTCGGTAATGAACCCGTACGGCCAAGTGCCGATTCTCGCCGAGCGCGACCTGATCCTGTACGAGTCGAACATCATCAACGAATACATCGACGAGCGTTTCCCGCATCCGCAGCTGATGCCGGCTGACCCGGTCATGCGCGGCCGGACGCGCCTGTTTCTGCACAATTTCGAGAAGGAACTGTTCATCCACATCGAAACGCTGGAGAAGGGCAACCAGAAGCAGCAGGACAAGGCGCGTGAGCGCTCGGCTGAAGTGTTGACGCAACTGGCGCCGGCCCTGGCGAAACAGAAGTGGATGCTAGGCGAAGAGTTTTCGATGTTGGATGTGGCGATCGCGCCGTTGCTGTGGCGTCTTGACCACTACGGCATTGATTTGCCTCGCCAGGCGGCACCGGTGCAAAAATATGCGGAGCGGATTTTCAGCCGTCCGGCGTTCTTCGAAGCGTTGACGCCGTCCGAGAAGGTGATGCGCAAGTAACCTTGCGCACGCGTCAACCCGAATCGATTCCGAGAGTCGTCGAGCGCATGGCTGAGTCAGGCAACGAGATCCTTCCTCCCGCCGCCCATGCGGCGTCGACCAAACCGTATTTTCTGCGTGCGCTCTACGAGTGGTGTACTGACAATGGTTTCACGCCCTACATCACGGTCACCGTGGATGCTTCAACGCGCGTACCGAACGAATATGTAAAGGATGGCCAGATTGTCCTGAATGTGTCGTTCGATGCGACCAGCGGCCTCAAGATCGGCAACGATGTATTGACCTTTGCTGCGCGATTTGGCGGCGTGGCACGCGAGATTTCGGTGCCCATCGAACGGGTTGCCGCAATCTACGCCCGTGAAAATGGGCACGGCATGGGGTTTGAGGTGACAGAACTGCGCCGCGAACCGACACCAGAAGCGGCAGCCATTGATTCCCAAGCCGCAGATGGCCCGCAGCACCCACCGCGCGGCGGAAGGCCCAAGTTCACCGTGGTCAAATAGGGCTGGGCGCGTCGTAGAATAGCCGCACACGAGAGGCACCAGCCGGTTTAGCTCAGTTGGTAGAGCAATCGCCTTGTAAGCGATAGGTCATCTGTTCGAGTCAGATAACCGGCACCAAAAAAATAGAGCCCGTTTACTCGCGTAAAACGGGCTCTTGCATTTGCGGCTGCGCCGCCAGGTGCTCAGGCGTATTCCGCGAGTGCGGATTTCATCTTCTTCATTGCCTTGACTTCGATCTGGCGAATCCGCTCGGCGGAGACCTTGAATTCTGCGGCGAGGTCGTGCAGCGTTAGCTGGTCCTGCTCTGCCTTGAGCCAGCGTGCCTCGATGATGCGGCGGCTGCGCTCGTCGAGCGATGCCAGCGCTTGCTGCAGACCTTCGGTGTGCCGGCTCTCAAGCTGCTTGGTTTCAAGTACGCGCGAGGGTTCGTCGGCGGTATCGACGAGGTAGGAGATCGGCGCAAAGTTGTTGTCGTCTTCCTGGTCGTGCGGTGCTTCCAGGGCGACGTCTCCGCCCGAGATGCGCGTTTCCATTTCCAATACTTCCTCGCGTTTGACGTTCAGTTCTGCCGCCAGCGCATCGACCTGGTCGGGTGTGAAGGTCGACAGCCCTTTCTTGTGGCTACGCAGGTTGAAAAATAGTTTGCGTTGCGCCTTGGTCGTGGCGATTTTCACCATGCGCCAGTTGCGCAACACGTACTCGTGAATTTCCGCGCGGATCCAGTGCAATGCGAATGACACCAGACGCACGCCGCGTTCCGGGTCGAAGCGCTTTACTGCCTTCATCAGGCCAATATTGCCTTCCTGGATCAGGTCGGCATGAGGCAGGCCATAGCCAAGGTAGCCGCGTGCTACCGACACCACAAGGCGCAGGTGCGACATCACCAGTCGACCAGCGGCGTTGAGGTCTTCCTTGTCGCGATAGTCGCGCGCGAAACGCAATTCGTCTTCTGGCGACAGGATCGGGAACCGGTTAACCGCCTGGATATAACCATCGATCGTGCCAACGGTAGACGGGACCGGCAGGTTCCAGGGGTTTGGGTTCGACAGGGCGATTGCGGTAGTCATGTATTGCTCTCCTTCTAGCGGGCGGGTAACGCTTCGTGGGCGTCGGGCCGGTGAATGTGGGCTAGTTTAGCACTCCAAGCATAAGAGTGCTAATCACAGAAATAGTTGCATGCCTCTGATGCGCGTTGCAGTGCGCTGGCGCACCGCGCGCCCAGATAAATTCAAGAATTCACTTTAATCAATCTTTGAATCATATTGATTCAATTGAATTTTATTTGCAAGACAATTCTTAAAAATTGCCCGTAAGTCATTGTCTTGATTGAAAAAAACGGATTTGCCCTTGCATTTGCTATCACCATGCTCTACAGTGGGAGAATGTAGGAAAAAGTGGTAAAAAAGGCCCTAAATCGCATGTTTGAAATAGCCCGATTTCGGCTTTTTTTTTCCACTTCCGTGTTGACCGGGTGAGACGAGGCAAACAAGAGCATGTTCCAAGGCGCTGCAAATTTAAGCCTGGACGCCAAGGGGAGAATGACCATCCCCACAAGGCATCGCGACGCATTGCAACTGCAGTGTGAGGGACGGCTCACGTTGACGAAGCACCCGCACGGCTGTTTGCTCCTGTTGCCGCGTCCGGTATGGGAAGCCAAGCGCGAAGACATTGCAGCCTGGCCACTTCCGGCCAAGGGCTGGCAGCGGATTTTTCTTGGCAGTGCGATGGATGTCGAGATGGACGGTGCCGGGCGCGTGTTGATCAGCCCCGAGTTGCGCGATGCAGCGAAGCTCGCCAAAGACATCACCATGATGGGTATGGGTAGCCACTTCGAAATTTGGGATGCGCCGACCCTCGGCCAGCACGAATCCGACACCATCGCCGCGGGCATGCCGCCCGCGCTCGCGAATTTTTCCTTCTAGGCTTGAGTGAATGACGCGCCACAACACATCACGGTTTTGCTTCAGGAAGCCGTCGATGCACTCAAGCTCAGGGCGGACGGAACTTATGTGGACTGCACTTTCGGGCGCGGAGGGCACAGCCGGCTGATCGTACAGCGTCTGTCGCAATTGTCGCCAAACGGGGGGCGCGTGATTGCGCTCGACAAGGACCCGGATGCGGTGGCGGCGGCGGCGGTAATGGCTGCGTCGATCGAGCAGGTTAAGGCTGGCGTCAGATTCGAATGCGTGCACGCCGGGTTTGCTTCGCTTGATGCAGTGCTCGATGGGTGTGGTGTGGATGCGGTCGATGGGGTGCTGATGGATCTGGGGGTGTCGTCCCCGCAGGTCGATGTGGCGGAGCGCGGCTTTTCGTTCCGGCGCGACGGCCCACTCGACATGCGCATGGATACGACGCGCGGCTTTACCGCTGCGCAATGGCTTGAAAGTGCAACGGAACAACAAATACGGGAGGCGCTGAAAAATTATGGGGAAGAACGGCATGCTTTTCAGATTGCACAAGCGATTGTGGCTCGCCGCGCGCTTGAACCCATCCGCAGCACCGGCGCGCTTGCCGCCCTCGTTGCGGACGTCTTCCGTGCGCTCCGGCGCAGGCCGGAACCGGGGCAGGATCCGGCCACTCGCACCTTTCAGGCTTTACGGATTCACGTCAATCAGGAGCTTGAAGAACTGCAAACAGGGTTGAACCAGGCCATGGACCGACTGGCTACCAACGGCAGGCTCGCGGTGATCAGTTTTCACTCGCTTGAGGATCGCATCGTCAAACATTCGATGCGTGCACGCGCCCAGCCGCCGGTACCGCCAAAACGCGTTCCCTTGCGCGCCAGCGAGCTGCCGCAGCCGGGGTACCGGCTGGTGGGCAAGGCGCTGCGTCCGAGCGTCGACGAAGTGGCACGCAACCCGCGTTCGCGCAGCGCCACGATGCGCGTCATCGAGAGAACTTCCGAGCGCACGGCGCCGCGCAGCGACGCCCGAACTTCCCGATTTGCCGCACCGCGATGAGCAAAGCCACCCTGATCCTCCTCGCATTGCTTCTGGCCAGTGCGCTCGCCACGGTGGCATCCACCCATCGCGCGCGCAAGCTGTTCATTGCCCTCGAGAACGGGCAGGCGGAGCAAAAACGCATTGAAGTCGAGTGGGGCCAGCTGCAACTGGAGCAATCGACCTGGGCCAAGCATGCCCTGGTCGAAGGCCTCGCTACCAGGCAGCTCGGCATGCGCACCCCCGATGCGGCGCGTACCCAGTACGTGACCGCCAGCCCGATGAAGCCTGTTGCCGGAGGCGCGCCGTGAACCTCGCCAATCCGGTCCTGCAACTGCGCTTGCCGCTATGGCGCTCGCGCATGATGCTGGCGCTGGTATTCGTCGGCTTCATGGCGCTGATTGCGCGCGCCCTCTACCTGCAGGGCTGGAACAACGATTTCCTGCAGCAAAAGGGCGAGAACCGCTACAGTCGCGTCATCGAGATCAGCGCCAATCGCGGCAACATCACCGACCGCCATGGTGAAATTCTGGCGGCGTCGACGCCGGTGAAATCGGTCTGGGCGATTCCGGAAGACGTCAAGGCGACGCGCGACCAGGTGCGCCAGCTGGCGGCGGTACTGCAAATGCCGCTCGACGAGCTCGACAAGAAGCTCGCCGAGGAAGATCGCGAATTCGTCTACCTCAAGCGCCAGCTGTCTCCCGAGCAGGCCGAGCGGGTCACGTTGCTCAACATCGCCGGGATCCACCAGCAGCGCGAATACCGCCGCTACTACCCGGCCGGTGAAGTCGCTGCACATGTTCTCGGCTTTACCGGCGTCGACGAATCCGGGCAGGAAGGCATCGAGCTCGCGTTCCAGGCCTCGCTCGCGGGGAAAAACGGCAGCCGTCGCGTCATCAAGGACCGGCGTGGCAACATCGTTGAAGACGTTGCCAGCGTGGCCGCGCCGCGCGAGGGCAAGGATCTGGCCTTGTCGATCGACAGCAAGATCCAGTACCTCGCGTTCAGCCAGCTCAAGAATGCGGTCGAGGCGCACAAGGCCAAGGCCGGCGGCATTGTCGTGCTCGACATCCGTACCGGCGAGGTGCTCGCGTTGGCCAACCTGCCGGCCTACAACCCGAACAATCGCAGCCTGCTGACCGGCGCGCAATTGCGCAATCGCGTGCTCACCGACACCTTCGAGCCGGGCTCGACCATCAAACCCTTCACCATCGCCCTGGCGCTGGACCTCGCCAAAGTGCGGCCCGATAGCGTGATCCAGACGGCACCGGGGCGCTTCTCCGTCGGCAATTCCACCATCAGCGACGCGCATCCGCATGGCCCGCTCACGGTGGCCGAGGTGATCCAGAAATCGAGCAACGTCGGTACCGCCAAGCTGGCCATGCAGATGGATCGCCAGGACATGTGGGATATCTTCAACAAGTCCGGCTTTGGCATCCAGCCGCAGGTGCAGTTCCCGGGTGCAGTGGCCGGCAAGGTGCGGCCCGCGAAAACCTGGCGTCCGATCGAGCAGGTCACCATGTCCTACGGCTATGGCCTGTCGGCGTCGCTGCTGCAGCTGGCGCGCGCCTACACCATCTTCGCGCGCGACGGCGACATCGCACCAGTTACCTTCATCAAGGCCGGCGGGCCGGTATTGGGCACGCCGGTGGTGTCGTCCGAGACCGCGCGCGCGGTGCGCATGATGCTTGAGATGGCGGCTGGCCCCGGCGGCACCGCGCCGCGTGCACAGGTGATGGGCTATCGCGTGGCCGGCAAGACCGGCACGGCGCACAAGCTCGAAAACGGAGCCTACGCCGAGAAGAAATACCGCGGCTCGTTTGTCGGTTTCGCACCTGCCTCCGACCCGCGCATTGTCGTCGCGGTGATGATCGACGAGCCCTCCAACGGCAAGTATTTCGGCGGCGATGTCGCCGCGCCGGTGTTCAGTTCGGTGGTTGGCGGCGCATTGCGCCAGCTCGGGGTCGCTCCCGATGCGCCCATGAAGCCGATTGCGCTGCCGAGCGAGGGCGACACCGTGAAGGAGAGCATATGAGGCACGCACAGCCACGCGCCGGTTTGTCGCATGCACGCCAGGAGGCTCGTGAACCCACATGAGATTCTCGCCATGCTGAGCAGCATCAAGGTAAGCGCGCTGACAGCCGACAGCCGCAGTGTGCAGGCCGGGGACGTGTTTGTCGCGTATCCGGGGCATGACGGGCGCACCGACGGTCGCCGCTTCATTGCCGATGCACTCGCCCGCGGCGCGGCAGCAGTGCTCTGGGAGCGTGCGGGCTTCGACTGGCGCGACGAATGGCGTGTCCCGAACGTCGCGGTGGATGGCCTAAAACCCTTGGTGGGAGCCATTTCCAGCGAGGCGTATGGTTTCCCCTCGGAATCCCTGTTCATCGCCGGCGTGACCGGCACCAATGGCAAGACCTCGGTCAGCCAGTGGATCGCGCAGGCCCTCGAGGCTTGCAGCAAACCCTGCGGCGTGATCGGAACGCTGGGCTCCACCTTCGCCGGGTCCGAGGTGCTGCCTGCTGCTGCAGGCGGCGCCGCGAATACGACCCCCGATGCCATCCTCCTGCAACGTGCCCTCAAGGCGATGCACGACGCCGGGGCTGCCGCCTGCGCAATGGAAGTATCGTCGATCGGGCTTGACCAGGCGCGGGTGGCTGGCGTGGCCTTTGACTGTGCGGTGTTTACCAACTTCAGTCGTGACCACCTCGATTACCACACGTCGATGGCCGCGTATGAAGCGGCCAAGACCCGCTTGTTCCAGCATGAGGGCCTTGAGCACGTCGTCATCAATCTGGATGACCCGATGGGCGTGCGCCTGATGGCGCTGACCGCCGACCGCCTCGATCGCATCGCTTACTGCATCGCCGGCAAGTCGCCGGTGGCCGAGTTTGTCGAAGATGAGGGGCGCCTGGTCGCCAGCGACATCCACTTCGACGAACGCGGCGTGCGGTTCAGCGTCAACAGCAACTGGGGCGCGGCCAGCATCGCCGCGCCGGTCTGGGGCGAGTTCAATGTCAGCAACCTGCTCGCCGTCATCGGCACGCTGATCGCGGCGGGAGTGCCGTTTGATGCCGCGGTACACGCGCTGCAAAGCATCCATGCCGTGCCCGGGCGCATGAACGCCATCGGCGGTGACGCTGCGCCGCTGGTGGTGATCGATTACGCTCACACGCCCGATGCGCTCGACAAAGCACTGGCCACGCTGCGACCGATCGCGCAATCGCGCCAGGGTGCCTTGCGCGTCGTATTCGGTTGCGGCGGCGATCGCGACCACGGCAAGCGCCCGCTGATGGGCGGTGTGGCCGAGAGCCGGGCCGATGCCGTCATGCTGACCAGCGACAACCCGCGCAGCGAAGCCCCGGAAGCCATCATCGCCGCGATCGAGGCTGGCATGGTCAAGCCGCGGCTGGTGGTGCCAGACCGCGCCCAGGCGATTGCACGGGCGGTCGGCGCGGCCGGCCCGCGCGATGTGGTTCTGATCGCCGGCAAGGGGCATGAACGCTACCAGGAAGTCGGCGGCAGAAAGTTGCCATTTTCCGACCATGATGCGGCCCGCGACGCCTTGCACAATCGCACCCGGGGTGAGCAGCGATGAGCGAAAGCATGATGACACTGCATGAGGCGGCCACCGCGCTGCACCTGGCGTTGCCGGCCGAGGATGCGCGCTTCGAGCGCGTGACCACCGACAGCCGTTCGATTCAGGCAGGTGATTTGTTCGTCGCCCTGGCCGGCGAGCGCTTTGACGGGCATGACTTTGCCGGCAGCGCCCTGCAGCAGGGCGCTGCCGGCGTCTTGCTGTCGCGCGACCTCGGCCTGCCGCGGCAGATCGTGGTACCCGATACCAAGGTCGCCCTGGGGCGGCTGGCGCAGCACTGGCGCAGCCGCTTTGACCTGCCGCTGATTGCCGTCACCGGCAGCAACGGCAAAACCACTGTCAAGCAGATGATCGCGAGCATCCTGGCGGCGCACGTGAACAGCCGGTTTCAGGCGGCGCCGGACGCAGCGTTTGCGACCGAGGGCAACCTGAACAACGACATCGGCCTGCCCTTGACCCTGCTGCGCCTGCGCGCCCACCACCGCATCGGCGTGGTCGAGCTCGGCATGAACCATCCGGGCGAAATTGCATCCCTGGCCGACATCGCGCGGCCGACGGTGGCACTGGTCAACAATGCGCAACGCGAGCATCAGGAGTTCATGAAGTCGGTGGCCGATGTGGCCGCCGAAAACGGCGCGGTGTTCAATTTTCTCTCCGAGCGGGGCGTGGCGGTGATCAACGCCGACGACCCGTTCGCAAGTTTCTGGCGCACCCTGGTGAAAAGCAGCAATCCGAACCGCGAGATCATCGACTTCGGTATACGTATCGCCGCCGAGGTGTCGGCCAATTACGAGCTGGCCCTGTATGGCAGCCACGTCGAACTGATGACGCCGGTCGGGGACGCCGAGATCGCCCTGCGCATCCCCGGCGTGCACAACATCCTCAACGCCTGCGCCGCCGCTGCAGCTGCGGTGGCTGCGGGCGTGCGCATCGAAGCCATCGAGGCAGGCCTTAACGCCTTCGTGCCCTACAGCGGGCGCCTGCAAAAGAAGCTTGCGACAAGCGGCGCCGTGGTGATCGACGACAGCTATAACGCCAATCCCGATTCGGTGCGTGCCGCCATCGATGTGCTGGCCAATGTTGCCGGGCGCCGCATGCTGGTGCTCGGGCGCATGGCCGAGGTCGGCGACGACGGGCCGAAGTATCACCATGAAGTCGGTGCCTACGCAAAAGAACGCGGCATCGATGCGTTGCTCACCTTCGGGCCGGACACGGCACCGGCGGTGGAAGGCTTCGGCATCCGGGGCATGCGCTTCGACGACATCGATACGATCAACGCCAAGGCCTGCGAGTTTGCGGTGCCCGGCGCAACCTTGCTGGTGAAGGGCTCGCGCTCGGCGCGCATGGAGCGCGTGGTGGCGGCGCTCACCGGCGAAACCGGCGGAGGGGCGCACTGATGCTGCTCGAACTGGCCCAGTGGCTCGCGAAAGACATTCGCGCCTTCAACGTTTTTTCCTACATCACGCTGCGTGCGGTGATGGCCACCCTCACCGCACTGGCCATCGCGCTCATCGCCGGCCCGATGGTGATCCGCAAACTTACCGCCTACAAGATCGGCCAGTCGGTGCGAGATGACGGCCCGCAGACCCATTTGATCAAGGCGGGTACGCCGACCATGGGCGGCGCGCTGATCCTGATCGCGATCGGCATCGCCACCCTGCTCTGGGCAGATCTCACCAACCGCTTCGTCTGGATCGTGCTGGTCGTGACCTTGGGTTTTGGTGCGATCGGCTGGGTTGACGACTGGCGCAAGGTGGTGCACAAGAACCCCAAGGGCCTGTCGGCGCGCGAGAAATACTTCTGGCAAAGCCTGGTCGGCCTGCTCGCGGCGGTGTACCTCGCCTTTGCGGTATCGGCCCCCAACACCGACAAGATCATCGAGCTCGTCATGAAGTGGATCGCCAGCGGCTTCACCATGGAGCTGCCGCAAAAGGCCAACCTGATCGTGCCGTTCTTCAAGGAGATTTCCTATCCGCTCGGCGTGTTCGGCTTCATCACCCTGAGCTACTTCGTGATCGTCGGCACCTCGAACGCGGTCAACCTGACCGACGGCCTCGATGGCCTGGCGATCATGCCGGCCGTGATGGTGGGCAGCGCGCTCGGACTGTTCGCCTATGTCACCGGCAACGCGGTCTACGCCAAGTACCTGCTGATTCCCTACATTCCCGGCGCCGGCGAGCTCATCGTGTTTTGCGGCGCGCTGGCCGGTGCCGGGCTCGGTTTCCTCTGGTTCAACGCCTACCCGGCGCAGGTGTTCATGGGCGACGTCGGCGCGCTGGCGCTGGGCGGCGCGCTCGGCGTGGTCGCGGTGATCGTGCGCCAGGAGATCGTGCTCGCCATCATGGGCGGTGTGTTTGTGGCCGAAACAATTTCGGTGGCGGTGCAGGTGCTGTACTTCAAATACACCAAACGCCGCTATGGCGCCGGGCGCCGCGTCCTCCTGATGGCGCCGCTGCACCACCACTACGAACAAAAAGGCTGGAAGGAGACCCAGGTCGTGGTGCGCTTCTGGATCATCACCATGATGCTGGTGCTGTTCGGCCTGTCCACGCTCAAGTTGCGCTAACTCCTGCACACCTGACCGACACGATATGGATTTCAACGGCAAACTGATACTGGTCCTGGGCCTCGGCGAAACCGGGCTGTCGATGGCGCGCCACCTCGCTTCGCAAGGGGCGATCCTGCGCATAGCCGACACCCGTGCTCACCCCCCGGGCCTGAAAGCCTTGGTGGAGGCCATTCCCGGCATAGAGGTGGCCTGCGGGCCGCTCCAGGAGCCACTCTTCGAAGGCATCGATGGCGTGGCCGTGTCACCCGGCGTGCCGGTGTCGGGACCGCTGGCCGACCCGCTGGTGGTCGCCGCGATCGCGCGCGGCCTGCCGTTCATGGGCGACATCGAGCTGTTCGCACTGGCGCTGGCCGAGGAACACGCACGCTCCGGATACAGCCCCAGGGTGCTTGCGGTCACGGGAACCAACGGCAAGACCACCGTGACTGCACTGACCGCACTGCTGGCACAAAAGGCCGGCAAACGGGCGGTCGCAGCTGGCAACATCGGGCCGGCGGCGCTCGATGCCTGGCGCGATGCCAAGGCTGCCGCAGCTTCATCGGGACCAGCTTCTGCGACTGCTTCCGAAGCGGTTTTTGAACCCGCTTCCGAGCCGACTTCTCAACCCGCGGCGGCGCAGTTGCCGACGGGTTTGCCCGAGATATGGGTGCTCGAACTGTCGAGCTACCAGCTCGAAACCATGCACAGCCTCAAGCCCGCTGCTGCGGTGATGCTCAATTTGTCCGAAGACCACCTTGACCGGCACGGCTCGATGCAAGCCTATGCCGCAGCCAAGACGCGCATCTTCATGAACGGCGGCATCCAGATCCTCAACCGGGACGACCCGGCGAGCCTGGCGATGCGGCGCCCGTTCGATTCCAAAAAGAAAAAAGACGTGCCGCCGGTGGTGCTCACGTTCGGTGCCGGCGAGCCGCAATTGCCTACCGACTACGGCCTGGTGCGCGAAGCACGCAGCGCCGGCCTGACCTGGCTTGCCGAAGGGTCGGGCGTGTGGGCTGGTGCCGGGACCGGCGCCAGCGCCGGCCTGTATTCCGAGGATGCCGTGCCCAATCGCCTGATGCCGCTTGAAGTGCTCAAGATCAAGGGGCTGCACAACGCCACCAACGCGCTGGCCGCGATCGCCCTCAATCGCGCCATCGGCCTGCCGCTGGCGCCGATGTTGAGAGCCCTGCGCGATTACGCCGGTAAACCGCATCGCGTGCAGCCGGTCGCCACCATCAACTGGGTGCAGTACATCGACGACAGCAAGGGCACCAACGTTGGCGCCACGCTGGCTGCGCTCAAGGGGCTGGCCGCGGACCTGCGGGCAGACAACCGCATCGTGCTGATCGCCGGCGGCGACGGCAAGGGCCAGGATTTCACGCCGCTGGCCGACGCGGTGCGCAGCACCTGCCGCGCCGTGATGCTGATCGGCCGCGATGCGGCGCGCCTGCGCGAAGCGTTTGCCGACAGCGGTATCGAGCTGGTTGACCAATCCAGCCTCGAGTCGGCAGTACAGACTGCTGCGCGTTGCGCCCAGGCCGGCGACCTGGTGCTGCTCTCGCCGGCCTGTGCCAGCTTCGACATGTTTCGCAACTATGCCCATCGTGCCGAGGTGTTTGTCGGCGCCGTGCGCGAGCTCGGGCGCGGCGGCGCAGTGCGTACGGAAGCTGGCCCTGACGGGAACGTCGTCCAACTGGACGGCGCCATCAACCTCTCGGGAGCAGCGGATGCCTAGCGTGGCCTCGACCGTTCAGGGCAAGTTTGGCAAGACTGCGCGCTTTACCGGCTTCGGCATCGGCAGCGGCGGCGCTGGCCGTGCTTCGTCGCGCTTTTCCGAGCTCGATGAGGCGCTGCTGTGGGTTGCCGTCCTGTTGCTGCTGATCGGCCTGGTCATGGTGTATTCGTCGTCGATTGCGTTTGCCGAAGGGTCGAAATTCACCGGCTATCGCGCCAACTACTTCCTGATCCGCCACGCCGCATCGCTGGCCATAGGCGCGATTGCCGCGTGGGTGGTGTTCCAGGTGCCGATGGCGGTGTGGCAGCGTTTCGCCCTGCCGCTGTTCCTGTTCGGCGTGGCACTGCTGGTGCTGGTGCTGGTCCCCGGCATCGGCCGCAGCGTCAACGGCGCGCAGCGCTGGATACCGCTGGGCATTTCCAACCTGCAGCCGTCCGAACTGATGAAGCTGTTCGCGATCTTGTACGCGGCCGACTACACGGTGCGCAAGGCCGCAGTGATGCATTCGTTCAAGCAGGGCTTCATGCCGATGGCGATCGCCATGGTGTTCGTCGGCTGGCTGCTGCTGCGCGAACCCGACATGGGCGCCTTCGTGGTAATCGTCGCGGTCGCGGTCGGCGTGCTGTTTCTCGGCGGCATGAATGCGCGCCTGTTCTTCGGGCTGATCCTGTTCCTGCTGGCGAGCTTCGCGCTGTTGATCATGTTTTCCGAATACCGGCGCCAGCGCATCGTCGGCTTCATGGACCCGTGGAGCGACGCCTACGGCAAGGGCTATCAACTCTCGCACGCGCTGATTGCGTTCGGGCGCGGCGAGTGGTTCGGCGTCGGGCTCGGCAACAGCCTGGAGAAACTGTTCTACCTGCCCGAGGCGCACACCGACTTTTTGCTCGCGGTGATCGCCGAAGAGCTCGGGTTTGTCGGCGTGATCGTGATCATCCTGATGTTTTTCTGGCTAACGCGTCGCGCCTTCGAAATCGGCCGCCAGGCGTTGGCGCTGGAGCGCACTTTTGCGGCTCTGGTGGCGCAAGGCGTGGCCCTGTGGATCGGCGTGCAAACCCTGATCAACATGGGCGTCAACATGGGCCTGCTGCCGACCAAGGGCCTGACCCTGCCGCTGATGAGTTTTGGCGGCAGCGGCATCCTGGTCAATTGCATGGCCCTGGCCGTGCTGGTCCGCGTGGACTATGAAAACAGACGGCTCATGCGGGGGTTGAAAGCATGATCGCCGCACAAGCAAACGTGGCCTGGATCGACCTGCCGCCGTCTGTTTCGGTGAAGGCTCATTTCGGCGCAGCCGAAGTGATGCCGGCGCCAAAACGGCCGGCGTTCGTGCGTCCGTACGAACGGCAAGGCGCGCGCAGCGCGATTTGCATGCGAGGGCTGAAAGCATGAACGAAGGCAACACGCGCATCGACCTCGCGCTTAACCCGAACACGCTGGTCAATGCACCGGTGATCGTGGTGATGGCGGGCGGCACCGGCGGCCATGTGTTCCCGGCCCTGGCGGTGGCGCGGCGCCTGACCGACAGCGGCTATCGCATCATCTGGATCGGCAACCGCGAGGGCATGGAAGCGGATCTGGTGCCCAGGTACGGGTACGAGATGGCATGGGTGTCGTTCGGCGGGGTGCGCGGCAAGGGCTTGATGCCGAAACTGCTGCTGCCGTTCAACCTGCTGGTGGCCTTCTGGCAATCGCTGGCGATCCTGATGCGCGTCAAGCCGCGCGCCGTGGTCGGCTTCGGCGGCTACATCAGCTTTCCTGGTGGGATGATGGCCGCGTTGCTCGGCAAGCGCCTCATCGTGCACGAGCAAAACGCGATAGCCGGATTGGCCAACAAGGTCCTGGCCAAAGTGGCCGACGTGGTGTTGTCGGCATTTCCCGATGCGTTGCCGCGTGCACTCTGGTGCGGCAATCCGGTGCGCAAGGAGATCACTGCGCTGGCCGATCCGGCCACGCGCTACGCCGCACGCAGCGGCCCGCTCAAAGTGCTGGTGGTCGGCGGCAGCCTCGGTGCGCTGGCCCTGAACGAGGTGTTGCCCAAGGCATTGGCCCTGCTGCCGGCCGCCGAACGGCCGCTGGTGACCCACCAGTCGGGCGCAAAACACATCGAGGCGTTGCGCCAGGCCTATGCCGCCGCCGGCGTCGAAGCTACGACGTTTTCCTTTATCGACGACATGGCCGGCGCCTACGGCGATGCCGACCTCATGATCTGCCGTGCAGGTGCCATGACGGTTGCCGAAGTGGCATGCGCCGGGGTCGCAGCGCTGTTCGTGCCGTTCCCGCATGCGGCGGACGACCACCAGACCGCGAACGCGACGTTCCTCACCGCAGCGGGCGCCGCGCGCCTGGTGCAGCAATCAGCGCTGACGCCGCAAACGCTCGCGGCGCAACTGCGTGAACTGACGCGCGACCGTTGCCTGGCGCTCGCGCAGAAGGCGCGCACGCTGGCCAAACCGAATGCAACACGCGATGTTGCCAACGCCTGCCAGACCCTGACCGACCGGCGCACCCAGCAGCGCGGGGCGAAGCCATGAAGCACAAGGTCAAACACATACACTTTGTCGGCATTGGCGGCTCGGGCATGTCGGGCATCGCCGAGGTGCTACTCAACCTGGGCTACACCATCAGCGGCTCCGACCTGACCCGGAACGCCGCCGCGCAACGTCTCGAAAGCCTCGGCGCCACGGTGTTTGAAGGCCACGCGGCAGAGCACGCCAAGGGCGCCGATGCGGTTGTTGTGTCCACTGCCGTGGCCAACAACAACCCGGAAGTGCAGGCTGCGCGTGCGGCGCGCATCCCGGTGGTGCCGCGCGCCCTGATGCTCGCCGAGCTGATGCGCCTCAAGCAGGGCGTGGCCGTGGCCGGCACGCACGGCAAGACCACCACCACGAGCCTGATCGCGAGCGTGCTGGCCGAGGGCGGGCTCGACCCGACTTTCGTGATCGGCGGGCGCCTCACCAGCGCCGGTGCCAACGCCAAGCT
>CANJDH010000002.1 GCA_947473125.1 Burkholderiales bacterium | reverse complement strand
TGGTGGCCCACTACTTCAAGACACGGAAACCAAAATCCAAAGTCCTGATTCTCGATGCCAATGAGGACGTGGTGTCGAAAGCCGGTTTGTTCAAGGCGCAGTGGAACGGGCAGTACAAGGGGATCGTCGAATATCGAAACAACATGGAGGTAAATGCCGTCGATGCGGCCAACCTGACGGCGATCACCACGCTCGATGACAAAATCAGGGGCGACGTGCTGAACATCATCCCACCGCAGCGTGCAGGGGACATCGCGCAACAGGCGGGCCTGATCAATGCCAACAACCGATGGTGCAGCGTGGACTGGCTGACCATGGAGTCGATCGCGCAACCTGGCATCCATGTCCTGGGCGATGCCACGCTGTCGGCGCCGGCCATGCCCAAGTCCGGACACATGGCTAACCAGCACGGCAAGGTGGCGGCGGCTGCGATTGTTGAATTGATGAACGGCCGCACGCCTAGCCAGACACCGATGATGGCGAATACGTGCTATTCGTTTGTGGATGACAAGAATGTCGTTCACGTCTCCAGCGTCCACACCTATGACGCCAAGGACAAGACCATGAAGACCGTACCGGGGTCCGGCGGGTTGTCGGCGGCACCGAGCGAACTGGAAGGCAATTACGGGCACGCCTGGGCACGCAACATCTGGAGCGATATGCTCGGCTGACGGCAGCGGAGCCGTGTTGCACCGGCGCTGCTATCGGCGCCGTTATCCTGATTGCGCACCACCCGTCGAACTCGGGGCCTGCGGACTCTCTAGGCCGAAAAGTCGGCGATCACCGGGGTGTGATCCGAAGGTTGTTCTCGTTTCCGCGGTGCATTATCGATGACGCAGGCGCGGCAGGCGGCTGCCAGTGCGGGGCTGGCAAGGATATGGTCGATGCGCAATCCCGCGTTTCGGCGAAATCCCAGCATGCGGTAATCCCACCATGAAAACGTTTTATCGGGCTGGTCGAACAGACGAAAACAGTCCTTGAATCCTTGATCGAGCAGCGCTTTGAAGTGCGCGCGCTCAGCGGGACTCACCAGGACCTGCCCCTCCCAAACTGCCGGGTCGTGCACGTCACGGTCTTCTGGCGCAATGTTGTAGTCGCCCAGCAGTACAACCTGTGCATGGATTGAACACAGGTCGCGCATGTACGCCTGCAAGGCATCGAGCCAGCCTAGCTTGTACAGGTATTTGTCTGAATCAAGGCTTTGACCATTTGGCACATAGGCGCACACCACCCGGATGCCGCCGATGCTGGCCGCGATGACGCGCTTTTGCGGATCGGGGTAGTTGGGAATGTCGATCACCACCGATTCGATCGGCAGACGCGACAGGATCGCCACGCCGTTGTAGGTTTTTTGCCCGCTAAAGGCGGCGACGTATCCGGCCGCCCGGAGTGCGTCAACCGGAAACTTGTCATCGGTCAACTTGGTTTCCTGCAGGCACAGCACATCGCATTCTGCCGTCGTGAGCCAGTCTAGCACGTGGGGCAGACGGACCTTGAGGGAATTGACGTTCCAGGTGGCGAGGCGCATGGCAGGCGTGAGAAAAATAAAAAAAGCCGCTCAGCCGAGCGGCTTTTTCAAAATGACAGGTTGCAAATCAAAAGCCCTTGAACCATTCTGGCCGGCTGCCGCCGTTCGCGGGCGAAGGGGGGGGCGGTGCGGGGGGGGCGGCAGCTTCCGGCTTGGGCTGGGCTTGTGCCGTAGGGGCCGGCTTGTCGGGGGCCGCCGACGTCGCGGCAGGCGGTTTATATCCTGGCGGCAACTGACTGGTCGCTGGGTAACCCGCCGCATCCAACGATTCGCCCCAAGCCCCCGACTCATACCCGGCCAGCTTCGTGCTGCCGACCAGCAATACCGGAATCGACGTTGACCCGGTGAGTTGCTTGAGTGCCTCAATGTCTTCGTTGGATTTCACGCTTTTCTCGGTGAATGGAATGCCCCGCTTGGTCAGGTACGCCCGGCCGGAATCGCACCCGCCGCAATTGGCAGCCGTGTACAGCGTCACCGGAAAATTGCGTGAAGACTGCTGCAGCGCGTACGGCAAATTGGCGCCTCCCGATGCCTCGGGGGTCCCAGTCGCGACGGGCTTTTTTTGCACGCCCTTGACGCTGGCGGGCGGCGGCGTGTCGCTGTATACGACTCTGCCGTCAGGACCCACATACTTGTATTGCCCCCACGCAGCAGAAGCGGCGAGACAGGTGATGGCGAACAACATGCTTCGAACAATCATCTTGGCCTCCTTAAGAATCAAGATGTTACGCTGCAATCATACCACTATGCCTGAGCAGTGCGTCAATAGTGGGGTCGCGTCCCCGGAAAGCGCGGAAACTCTCTGCGGCCGACCGGCTGCCGCCGACCGCGAGTACTTCATTGTGAAAGCGCGCGCCTGCCGCTGGCGACAGCACGCCCTCTTCCTCGAACGCGCTGTAGGCGTCGGCCGAGAGTACTTCTGCCCACTTGTAACTGTAATAGCCCGCGGCATAGCCTCCGGCAAAGATGTGCGAAAAGTTGTTGGGAAAACGGTTGTAGGCTGGTGGCAGCGCCACGGCGACGCGCCGCCGGATGTCTTCGAGTAGTTGCAGCGGAGTCTTCCGGGAGGGGTCGAAGTCGGCGTGCAGGTGCATGTCGAACAACGAGTATTCGACCTGCCGTACCGTTTGCATGCCGGCCTGAAAGTTCTTGGCAGCGAGCATTTTGTTAAACAGGGCACGGGACAGCGGTTGCCCGGTATCGACGTGCGCGGTCATGTGCTTTAGGACATCCCATTCCCAGCAAAAATTTTCCATGAACTGGCTAGGCAATTCAACGGCATCCCATTCGACGCCATTGATGCCGGAGACCCCCAAATCATCCACCCGGGTCAGCATGTGGTGCAACCCGTGACCGAACTCGTGGAACAGGGTGATCACGTCATCGTGGGTAAAGAGCGCCGGGCGTTTATGGCCGTTGACTTCGCCAACCCCGCGGGCGAAATTGCAGGTGAGGTAAGTGACCGGGGTCTGGACGCGGTCGGCCTTGCGGCGACGCGTAATGGCGTCGTCCATCCAGGCGCCGCCGCGCTTGGTCTCGCGCGCGTACAGGTCGAGGTAGAACTGCCCGATCAGATCTCCGTCAACGGATTCGATGCGATAGCCGCCTACGTCCTCATGCCAGGCATACGGCGGGCTCAGGCCGACGTCTGCGGCAATCCGTACGTTGAAAATGGTCTCGACTACCCTGAACAAGCCCGCCAGCACCTTGGGTTCGGGAAAGTACTCCTTTAGCTCCTGGTCGGAAAAGGCGTAGCGCTGCTCCCTGAGCTTCTCAGAGGCGTACATCATGTCCCATGCTTCGAGAGTGTCGAGACCAAGGTTTGCTTTCGCGAATGCTTGCAGTTCGGCGTAATCGCGCTCGGCAAACGGGCGCGCGCGGCTGGCGAGGTCATTGAGGAAGTCGAGGACTTGTGCCGGGCTGTCGGCCATCTTCGGGATCAGCGACACTTGCGCGTAACTGCCCAAGCCGAGCAGCGTCGCTTCTTCGGCCCGCAATGCGATGATGGTGTCGATCAGCGACGTATTGTCGAACTTCGGCTCACCGAACTCGGAGGCACGGGTGACGTTGGCCTTGTAAATGGTCTCGCGCAAGGAGCGATCGTCGGCATACTGCAGTACCGGCAGATAGGACGGTGCGTGCAGGGTCAGCTTCCAGCCGGATTTCCCGTCCTTTTCAGCCGCCTCGCGCGCGGCGTCCTTGACGTCGGTCGGCAATCCGGCGAGGCGTGCCTGGTCGTCGAAGATGAGGGAAAAAGCATTGGTGGCGTCGAGGATGTTTTCCGAGAACCGCGACCCTTGCATGGATTGCTCCTCGGCAATCGCCTTGAAGCGGGTTTTCTTGTCGTCCGGTAACTCGGCACCCGACAGGCGAAAGTCGCGCAATTCGTTTTCGATGATTTTCTTGCGGGCGCTGGAAAGGCCGGCGAATTGGGGGCCGTCATTCAACGCACGGTATTTATTGAATAGGGCGAGGTTTTGTCCCAGGTCGGTCCAATATTCTGTGACCTTGGGCAGGCTGGCGTTATACGCGTCGCGCATGGCCGGACTGTCGATCACTGCGTGCAAATGGCTCACTACTCCCCACGCCCGCGACAGTCGCTCATTGATGTCCTCGAGAGGAGCGACGAAATCGTCCCATCCGTTGCCGGCGGACGCGACGGCCGATTCGACGGCAGTCCGACATTCGAGGATCAATTGGTCGATTGCCGGAGCGACATGCTCCGGCAGGATTTCGGCAAAGCGTGGCAGGCCGGATAAATCAAGCAGTGGGTTCGTTGCAGTGTGACTCATCAAACGTGTGACTCCGCAGATTTCAAGGTGTTCGACAACAGCATGGCGATGGTCATCGGCCCGACGCCGCCCGGCACAGGGGTGATCCAGCCGGCTACGTCGGCCACGCCGGCAAAATCCACGTCGCCACAGAGTTTTCCGTTCGCATCCCGATTCATGCCGACGTCAATCACGCAAGCGCCGCGTTTGACCATATTGGGGGTTACTAGTTTGGTGCGCCCCACGGCCGCCACCAGGATGTCTGCCTGCCGGGTGATCGCGCCCAGGTCAACCGTCTTGGAATGACAGATGGTGACGGTTGCCCCCGCTTGCAAGAGCAGCATTGCCATCGGCTTGCCGACGATGTTGGAGCGGCCCATGACCACCGCGTGCCGCCCCTCGGGGCTGATGCCAGCCGACTTGAGCATTTCCATCACCCCTGCGGGGGTGCAGGGAGGAAATGCCGGCAGTCCGGTCATGAGTGCGCCGGCATTCGCGACATGAAAGCCGTCCACATCCTTGGCCGGATCAATCGCTTCGATGACCCGATGGGCATCAATGTGCGCGGGCAGAGGCAGTTGCACCAGTACACCGTGTATGGCGTCATCCGCATTGAGGCCTGCAAGCAGCGTCAGCAGATCAGTCTGCGAGATGCCGGCCGGCCGCTCGATGAGCAGCGAATGAAACCCGGCCTCTTCGCACGCTTTGAGCTTGTTGCGCACATACACCTTGGACGCCGGATTTTCACCCACAATGATCACCGCCAGGCCGGGCCGATGACCGCGTGCCGCGAGTGATTCGGCGCGCTGCTTGAACCCGGTCCGGAGCGATCTGGCCAGCGCGGCACCGTCGATGATCTGTGCCGTCATGGCATCAAGAGGCAGGGCATGTCAGGGGTTTTCCCTCTGAAATGCAGCCAGTTTTGAATGAAAGGGCGCGAGTGTAGCAGGGATGCCATTGAAGATGGGTTTGAGTCGCGCATAACGTGAATGCGTGGCCGGGTCGGGAGCAATGCGTTTGCCGGTTGCCGGTAGCTGGGTGACGGCTTCGCCAAGGGATGCCACGCGGCCCATGGCCTTGAGCGCCAGCAATGCGGCGCCCTGCGCGGTGGTCTCGGTGTTTTGGGCAACCGCGAGCGGGCGGCCGAACAGGTCGGCTGCCATCTGCAGCCAGAAGGGTGAGCGTGCAAAACCGCCGCCCGTGATCAACTCGTCGACCGGGCCACCCGCAAGCTCCTCGAGTACCTCCAGGATCATCGCGAGATTGAATAGCCCCCCCTCCATCACGGCACGTGCCAGATGTGCGGGGCCATGGCTGAAGTTGAGGCCGATGAATGATGCGCGCGCGTCGGCATTCCACAGGGGGGCGCGCTCACCGGCCAAATAGGGATGAAACAACAGACCGCCGGCGCCCGCCGGGGCTTGCTGCGCAAGTTGCGCGAGCGCTGCGTAGGCGTCGTCGTGGGCAATGCCCGTGCGCAGTTGCGGGAAATTGTCGCGCAGCCACCGCAACGGCAGCCCGCCGCCGTTGGTCGCACCGCCGATCACGAATTCATCCTGCGACAACGCGTAGCAAAAAGTACGCATGGCAGCATCGGTCGCGGGCTTTGCAACTGCCATGCGTAAGGCGCCGCTGGTACCAATGGTCAGCACGGCTCGCCGCGCACGGTTTGTCGTCCGCCCTGTGGCAAGCAGGCCGGCGCCAAGGTTGGCGAGGCAGCCGTCGGATGCGCCCAGCACGAAAGGCGTGCCGGCAGCCAGCCCCGTGGCGGCAGCGTAGCCGGAGCTCAAGCCGCGCAATATCGTTTCCGGTGCCGCAAGCGCCGACACCTGTGTGCGCGCCACGCCAGCTGTTGCCAGAGCAGCACCACACCAGTCATGCTTTGTCAGACTGTACAAGCCGCTGGCCGACGCAATCGAGTCATCTACCAACCAGCGCCCGAACAACTGGTGACACACGAATTCCTTGATCGACACGAATTTGTCGGCCTGCTGAAATACCCCGGGCCGGGTTTGCCGGAGCCAGACCAACTTCAACAGCGGCGACATGGGGTGGATCGGTACGCCGGTCTCAAGATACAGAGCATGCTGCGAAACCGTTGGTGGGAGCCATTCCTGTAGTCGCGGTTGAACAACGGCGGCGCGGTTGTCAGCCCAGGTGAAGACGGGGGTCAGGGGCGTGCCGTTCTTGTCCACTGCGAGCATGCTGTGCATTGCGGACGATAGCGCCACGCACGCAATGGTGCCGTTGGCGGCCAGCGCCAGGGCGGCGATGCATTCGACGACTGCGTTCATCACCTCCATGGCGTCGAGCTCGGCCGCCCCCGGCTCCGGGCATTTGAGCGTGTACTCGACGGCAGCCGACTGCCCGGTGAAATGGGCATCTTCAAACAACAGGGCACGCGTGCTGGACGTGCCGATATCGACGGCGGCGATGAGCATGGTGGAGGGGGCGTGTATTGGGGGGCGGTAAAATGCTGTCAGTCCTACATTCTAAGGTGGCACCAGTGACCTACCGTATCGCCCCCTCGATCTTGTCAGCCGATTTCGCACGCCTCGGCGAAGAAGTGCGCAGTGTGCTCGCGGCGGGCGCCGACGTGATCCACTTTGACGTGATGGACAACCATTACGTACCGAACCTGACCTTCGGACCGATGATCTGCGAGGCGGTCAAGCCGCACGCTCTGAAGGATGGCAAACCGGCGCCGATTGACGTGCACCTGATGGTGTCGCCGGTTGATCGGATCGTGCCCGACTTCGCCAAGGCGGGGGCTGACATCATCAGCTTTCATCCTGAGGCGTCCGCGCATGTGGACCGCACACTCGGCTTGATTCGGGAATCGGGTTGCAAAGCAGGTCTGGTGTTGAACCCCGGGACGCCGCTGCATTACCTCGACCACGTGATGGACAAACTCGACCTGGTCCTGATCATGTCGGTCAACCCCGGGTTTGGCGGTCAGAAGTTCATTGCCGAGGCACTCAACAAGTTGAAGGCAGTACGGGCGCGCATCGACGCGCATAAAACCAAGGGTGGTCAGGACATCTGGCTTGAAGTCGATGGCGGCGTCAAGGCCGACAATATCCGGTCAATCGCCCAAGCCGGCGCTGACACTTTCGTGGCCGGCTCGGCGATTTTTGGCCAGACGGACTACAAAGCTGTGATCGACGCGATGCGCGAGGAGATAGCGCGGCCCTAGCCGCGCCGCGTTTTCCAGCGGCGCTACCGAGGCAGCGCAGTCAGGTTCAGGCGAATGTTGGCCTGGGGAAAGCGATGATGCGTGCCGAACGCGGCGGCTTGCCGGTGGTGGGTGGGCAACCGTGCAGGCGCCGGTTTCCGGCTGTTTCAAGGCTGTGGCCCACCAGCGGCCACAACAGCAGGGCGAGCAGGCGGATTTCGCCGTTGAGCGTGCCGCGCGAGAGCGACAACACGGCGCTGGCGTACACGGCATCCGTGAGAATGCGGTCGGTGTCGATCATTTGCCCCATGCGGGCTTCGATGCGGTTTTGCAGCATGCCGAGCAGCATCTTCGTATAGGCGGTAACCATGGTGATGTTCTCCTGTTGACCGGTTCGCATCCATCAAAGAGTCCATTGCGCTGGATGTGAAGGCATCCTAGGACGCATTCGCCTCGTTGCATGCCCTGAATTGCCGCACGTTTGCGTCGCAATTTGGGGGCTTGACCAATTCCTGCATCAATGCAGCGCGCTGGCGATCCGCTTGCACCAACGGTTTCCAAGGGAAAGGGGCCGGAAGGTGCATGAACAGGGCCTCTCCAGCCGGCGCCGCGGCGATTTTGTCGTGCGTCTCGCGGCACCAGCCGGCGATGTGCCAGAGCCGCTAAAATCCATGCCAGGCAATGCCACGACACCCCGCCCTGGAGACGACCATGAAACTCACGCCAGCACAACTTGAACAGTTTGACCGCGATGGTTACCTGTTTTTCCCCGGTTTGTTCAATCCGGACGAAATCGGGCGGCTTGCCGCTGAGGTGCCAGCCATCTACGCCGAGCAGCGACCCGAGAATGTGCGTGAAAAAACAGGCGGGGTGGTACGCACCAACTTTGCAGCCCACATGTACAACGACATGTATGCGCGCCTGGCGCGACATCTGCGCATGGTTGAGCCGATCAAGCAATTGTTCGACGAAGACGTCTACATGCACCAATTCAAGATCAACGGCAAGATGGCCTTTGACGGCGACGTCTGGCAATGGCACCAGGACTACGGAACCTGGCTCAATGACGACCAGATGCCGGAAGCCCGCGCCATGAATGTGGCGATCTTCCTCGATGAAGTGAACGAATTCAACGGCCCACTGATGTTCATTCCCGGCAGCCACAAGCAGGGCGTGCTGGCGGCCGGGCATGACATCAGCACCACCAGCTATCCTCTCTGGACGATCAACAACCAGAATATTGCCGACATGGTGGCCAAGGCCGGAGGGGTGCGGGGCGGCATCGTTTCTCCCAAGGGGCCGCCCGGCTCGATGATCCTGTTCCATGGCTGCCTGGTGCACGCGTCGACGTCAAACTTGTCGCCGTGGAA
Source organism: Burkholderiales bacterium (assembly GCA_947473125.1). Classification (GTDB taxonomy): domain Bacteria; phylum Pseudomonadota; class Gammaproteobacteria; order Burkholderiales; family JAEUOS01; genus CANJDH01. The sequence goes on along the minus strand of CANJDH010000002.1, from coordinate 100,519 downwards.
CCGCATCAACGTCTACCTTTCACTGTGTGCGGTGTCGAATCACATCCGCCGCTTCAAGCGCCCGGGTTACATTGCCCATCGCCAGTTTGAGGCGATTCAATGCCTGCCCGACGATTGCCTGCTCAAGGATTACCCGGTAGCCACGCCATGGAAAAACGGCACGCCTGCTGACGAATTGCGCGGCCTGTGGAAAGAGGCCGCCTGAAATGAATCTTTATGCCAAACTCGCCAAGCGCCAGGCTGATGGCAATCCTGTCCGTATCGGGTTGATCGGTGCCGGCAAGTTCGGGTCAATGTACCTGGCGCAGATTCCCAAGACGCCCGGCGTGCACCTGGTCGGCATTGCAGACCTCAACCCGACCACTGCAAAGGCCAATCTGGCGCGTGTCGGCTGGGGAGTCGAACAATCGGCTGCCACGTCGTTTGAGGCTGCCATCGCCAATGGCAACACCTTTGTTACCGACAACTGGGAAGCGCTGGTCAAACACCCGCAGATCGAGATCATTGTGGAATGCACGGGCAACCCGATTGCTGCAGTGGACCACATCCTTGCGGCATTCAAACATGGCAAGCACGTCGTCAACGTCACGGTCGAGGCAGATGCCTTTTGTGGGCCTTTGCTCGCCAGAAAAGCCGCTCAGGCGGGCGTGGTCTATAGCCTTGCATATGGCGATCAGCCCGCGCTGATTTGTGATCTGGTTGATTGGGCGCGCGCCGCCGGTTTCTCGGTGGTGGCTGCAGGGCGTGGCCACAAATGGCTACCGCATTTTTCCGAATCGACGCCGGAAACTGTCTGGGGCCACTATGGCCTTTCGCCCGAAACCGCGCGCATCGGCGGCCTCAATCCCAAGATGTTCAATTCGTTCCTCGATGGCTCGAAGCCTTCGATTGAGAGCACCGCCGTCTGCAACGCGACCGGCCTGGTGGCGCCTCCGGATGGGTTGCTGTACCCGCCTGCATCGGTCGACGACATTCCCTTCGTCTGCCGACCCATCGACGAGGGCGGCGTGCTGCATCAGAAGGGGCAGGTCGAAGTCATTTCGTCGCTTGAGAAAGATGGTCGGGTGATCCCCTACGATATTCGATTCGGCGTGTTTGTGGTGTTTGAAGGCGAGACCGAGTATGTGCGTAACTGCTTCAAGGAGTACATGGTGCGCACTGATCCATCGGGGCGTTATGCCTGCCTTTACAAACGCTGGCATCTGATCGGTCTGGAGGTGGGCATCTCGGTGGCGTCAGTGGCGGTGCGCGGTGAATCCACCGGCAGCGCAATCTGCTGGAACGCGGACGTGGTGGCGACCGCCAAACGCGACCTCAACCCGGGCGAAATGCTCGACGGGGAAGGTGGTTACACGGTGTGGGGCAAGTTGTTCCAGGCGCACAAATCGCACGCAGCAGGCGGCTTGCCACTGGGCTTGGCACATGACGTCAAGGTTCTGCGGCCGGTCAAGAAAGGCCAGAGCCTCACCTGGGCGGACGTGGCGATTGACGAGACACTCCCTGCATACAGGACGCGGCGCGAGATGGAAACGGTGTTTTCCCCCAAACTGGAACCCAAACTTCAGAAGGCCGCCTGATGACCAAGCAATCTCTCCCAAGAGCGCTGGTATTCGATGTGTTCGGGACTTGCGTCGATTGGCGCGGTTCGATCATTCGGGAAGGGCGCGCTCTGAACCGGACGCGAGGCTGGACGATTGATTGGGAAGGGCTGGTTGACGCATGGCGTGGTGCCTACCAGCCCAATATGCACAAGGTGCGTACCGGTGCGCTGCCATGGACCAATCTGGATGCCCTGCACATGATGGCCCTCAAGGGGCTGCTGTCAAAATTCCTCAACGGCACGCCTCGCAAAGCATTGGCGGGAGATGATCTCGGGCACATCAACACGATGTGGCACCGGCTCAAAGCATGGCCGGATGTGCCCAACGGGCTCAAGCGCATCAAGGCCCGCCACGTCATCGGCACGATGTCCAACGGAAACGTTGCCTTGCTCACCAATATGGCCAAGTTCGCCGGTTTGCCCTGGGACCTGGTGTTTTCGGCAGAATGGGTGCACCACTACAAGCCGGATCGAGAGTGCTACCTGTCGGCACCGCGCATGCTCGGTCTAAAGTCCGCCGACGTGATGCTGGTGGCGGCGCACAAGAGCGATCTCGACGGCGCCAGGAAGGCGGGCCTGAAGACCTGTTTTGTGCCGCGGCCGATGGAATACGGAAAGGCCGTTTTGGCGGCGGGAAAGTATGACGCGGCGTTTGAACGGCGTTTTGACTATAACGCGAAGGATTTCGGCGATCTCGCGGAGCAACTGGGGAGCTGAGTCGAGCGCGTTCCCGGACCTGGCCAGCGCTGCTGCGCTGCACTATGGCATAATTGCAAGTCCCCGTTTTACAACGCTTTTTAGAGCGGAGTGGGCTTTCACGTCTATTTCCGGAAGATCATGGCGCAAACGCTGTACGACAAGTTGTTCGATTCCCATGTGGTGCATCAAGAGGAAGACGGCACGGCGCTCGTCTACATCGACCGGCACCTGGTTCACGAGGTGACCAGTCCGCAGGCCTTTGAAGGTTTGCGTGTGGCCGGCCGCAAGCTTTGGCGCGCCGATTCAATCGTGAGTACCGCAGACCACAATACTCCGACCACCGGTTGGGATCGCGGCATCGACGGCATTACCGATCCGACTTCGAAAGAGCAAGTGGTAACGCTCGACAAGAATATGAAAATTTACGGGGCGCTGGCCTACTTCCCGTTTCTCGATAAGCGCCAGGGCATTGTGCACGTCATCGGGCCGGAGCAGGGCGCCACTCTGCCAGGCATGACGGTCGTATGCGGTGATTCGCACACCTCGACTCACGGGGCGTTTGCGTGCCTGGCGCATGGCATCGGCACCTCGGAAGTCGAGCATGTGATGGCGACGCAGTGTCTGGTGGCCAAGAAGATGAAGAACATGCTGATCCGGGTGGAGGGCATATTGCCCGCAGGGGTGACGGCGAAAGACATGGCACTGGCCATCATCGGCAGGATTGGCACTGCTGGCGGAACCGGCTGCGCCGTCGAGTTTGCCGGCAGCGCGATACGCGCGTTGACGATGGAAGGGCGCATGACCCTGTGCAACATGGCGATCGAGGCGGGTGCACGGGCCGGCATGATCGCCTTTGATGATGCGACTGCAGCCTACCTCAAGGGCCGCACGTTCGCGCCCAAGGGCAAGGAGTGGGATATCGCCGTTGAGTACTGGAAGACTCTTAAGTCGGACGACGGCGCCCATTTTGACAACGTGATCGAATTGCGTGCCGAAACCATCCTGCCGCAAGTGACGTGGGGTACCTCGCCTGAAATGGTCACCGGCATCGATGGGCGCGTACCTGATCCCGAAAAAATCAAGGATGCGGGCAAGCGTGGCGACATGGAACGCGCCCTGCTCTACATGGGGCTCACGCCGGATACGCCGATGACCGAAATCCACATCGACAAGGTATTCATCGGCTCGTGCACCAACTCCCGCATCGAGGACATTCGTCAGGCCGCCTGGGTTGTCAAGCGCCTTGGCAAGCGCGTCGCCGGCAACGTCAAACTGGCGCTGGTCGTCCCCGGTTCCGGGTTGGTCAAGGCGCAGGCGGAGGCGGAGGGGCTGCACACCATCTTTACGGACGCAGGGTTCGAGTGGCGCGAGCCGGGTTGCTCCATGTGTCTGGCGATGAACGCAGACAAACTTGAAGCCGGTGAGCGCAGCGCCTCGACCTCGAATCGCAATTTTGAAGGCCGCCAGGGCACCGGCGGCCGCACCCACCTGGTGAGCCCGGCGATGGCGGCGGCGGCGGCCATTGAAGGCAAGTTCGCCGACGTGCGCCGGCTGGTATAGGAGTCACCATGGATAAATTTGTGGTTCACAAGGGTTTGGTTGCGCCGATGGATCGCGAGAACGTCGATACCGACGCGATCATCCCGAAGCAGTTTTTGAAGTCGATTCATCGGACCGGCTTCGGTGTCAATCTGTTTGACGCGTGGCGCTACAAAAACGAGGGGCAGCCGGGCATGGACAATGCCACGCGCCCGCTCAACCCGGATTTTGTGCTCAATCAGGCGCGCTATCAGGGCGCATCCATCCTGGTTGCCGGCAAGAATTTTGGCTGCGGCTCTTCGCGCGAGCATGCACCCTGGGCGCTGCAGCAGTACGGTTTTCGCGCAGTGATTGCGCCCTCGTTTGCCGATATTTTCTTCAACAATTCGTACAAGAACGGCTTCCTGCCGATCGCGCTGACCGATTCGCAGGTACGCCGCCTGATCGACGAGACGAAGGGCTTTGTCGGCTATGAAGTGACGATCGACCTCAACGCGCAGACAGTCACGACGCCGGGCGGCGAAGTGATGGCTTTCGACATTACGCCGCACCGCAAGTTTTGCCTGCTCAATGGCTTTGACGACATTGGTCTGAGCTTGCGGCATGCCGAAAAGATCACCGCATTCGAGGCTGCCCGCAAGGCGCGCCACCCCTATTACTTCAATACCAGGATCGCCTGACGCAATGAAAATCGCAATTCTCCCCGGCGACGGGATCGGCAAGGAAATTACCGTTGAGGCGGTGCGTGTGCTCAAGGCCGTCTGTTCCATGGCGGGACTGAGCATGGAGCTTGAAGAAGCGCCGGTTGGCGGCACCGCCTATGACGCACTGGGCGACCCGTTGCCAGAATCCACGCTCAAACTGGCTAAGGAGGCCGACGCCATCCTGTTTGGTGCCGTGGGCGGCTGGCAATACGACACCTTGCCGCGCGCCAAGCGGCCTGAACAGGCGGTACTGGGCCTGCGCAAACACCTGAACTTGTTTGCCAATCTGCGACCGTCGATCGTGTATCCGGAGCTGGTCAACGCATCGACTCTGAAACCCGAAGTGGTATCGGGTCTAGACATCCTCATCCTGCGCGAACTGACCGGCGATATTTATTTTGGCCAGCCGCGCGGCATTCGCATTGCGGAAGAGGGCCCCTTCAAAGGACAGCGCGAAGGTTTTGACACCATGCGCTATTCCGAAGGCGAAATTCGCCGCATCATGCACGTCGGTTTTGCCGCCGCGCGCAAACGCGGCAAGAAATTGTGTTCGGTGGACAAGGCCAACGTGCTCGAAACCATGCAGCTTTGGAAAGAGGTCGCTGCGGATGTAGCTACGGAGTATCCGGACATCGCCTTCTCGAGCATGTATGTCGATAACGCCGCCATGCAACTGGTGCGCAATCCCAAGCAGTTCGACGTGATCGTGACCGGCAACATGTTTGGCGACATTCTGTCGGATGAGGCATCGATGCTGACCGGCTCGATCGGCATGCAGCCGTCGGCTTCGCTGAATGAATCGAAAAAAGGGCTATACGAGCCGATCCATGGCTCGGCCCCGGACATTGCCGGCAAGGATGTGGCGAATCCCCTGGCCACGATTCTGTCGGCCGCCATGATGCTTCGTTATTCGTTTGACCAGGAAGCGGCGGCAGACAAGATCGAGTCGGCGGTACGCAAAGTTCTTGCGTTGGGTTTGCGTACGGCGGATATTTTTGAAACAGGGACCACCAAGGTGGGTACCCGGGAAATGGGCGACGCGGTTCTCAAAGCGTTGTAGCCCGTCGGTTCAGTTGCTCTTGCGGCGAGGCGCCCGGGCAACCGGGGCGACGAAGCGGGAATTGGCACAACTGACGATGAAGGTGATGACATGAAGAAAGTAGGATTGGTCGGCTGGCGCGGCATGGTTGGTTCCGTGCTGATGCAGCGCATGCAGGACGAGGGCGACTTCGCCCACATCGAACCGGTGTTTTTTTCCACCTCGGCATCCGGGAAAGAAGGCCCGCTGATCAACGGCAAGTCGACCGGTAAACTTGAAAACGCCGGCAATATTGACGTGTTGAAGAAAATGGACATCGTCATCACCTGCCAGGGTGGTGACTGGACCAACGAGGTCTACCCGAGGTTGCGCGCTTCCGGCTGGACCGGCTACTGGATTGATGCGGCCTCGGCACTGCGCATGAAAGATGACGCCATGATCATCCTCGATCCGGTCAACATGGGCGTCATCAAACAAGGCATTTCCAAGGGCATCAAGGACTACATTGGCGGCAATTGCACAGTGAGCCTGATGCTGATGGCGCTTGACGGCCTGTTCAAGGCGAATCTGGTTGAATGGATCAGCGCCATGACGTATCAGGCGGCTTCCGGAGCGGGTGCGCAAAACATGCGCGAACTGCTCGAGCAGATGGGCGCCTTGCATGGCGTTGCCCAAGCGCGGCTTGCCGACCCGGCTTCCGCCATTCTGGAGATCGACCGGGACGTGGCGGCACAGATGCGCAGCGGCGCTTTTCCGATCGACCATTTCGGTGTGCCGCTTGCGGGCGGCCTGATTGCCTGGATCGATAAGGACCTGGGCAACGGCATGTCCAAAGAGGAGTGGAAAGGCGGCGCGGAGGGCAACAAGATCCTGGGGCGCGAAAGTAAGCCGCTTCCGATTGACGGTTTGTGCGTTCGGATTGGCGCCATGCGCTGCCACTCGCAGGCGCTGACGATCAAGTTGAGCCGTGACGTGCCGATCGACGAGGTCGAGGACATTTTGGGCAAGGCCAATCCCTGGGCCAAGGTCATCCCGAACCAGCGCGACGCCACCATCAAGCATTTGTCTCCAGCTGCGGTAACCGGCACCCTTGAAACGCCGGTGGGGCGCCTGCGCAAAATGGCCATGGGCCCCGAATACTTGTCGGCTTTTACCGTGGGTGACCAGCTTTTGTGGGGCGCCGCTGAGCCTCTGCGGCGCATGCTGAGAATTTTGCTGGCTTGACGTGGAACGTCAGCATCGTTGATGTTCGCACAACATCCGGGGCTCCGGCTGGACTTCAAGTCGCGACTTAGCTTGCATCGCTAACCTTTTGATGTTACCTTCATAAATTGGTATTGCCCCGCCGTGCAAGGGCATCTGTTCGGCGGCGTTGCGTCAGGATTTTCGGTACGATTCGAGCCAGGAACTAAATTTGGCCGCCCACGAGACGTGAAGTTAACAGGGAGCCGGGGGTTCACACCGTGAGACAAATTAAACTCAAGAAAATTGTCGCTGCTACTGCTCTCGCTTTGTCGAGTGCCGTGCTGATGTCGCCCGCGTATGCCGCCGGTTTGGGACGCCTCACCGTGATGTCAGGGCTCGGCCAGCCGCTCAAGGCGGAAATTGACCTGACTTCGGTATCCCGGGACGAAGCGAGCAGCCTCGTGGCACGACTGGCTTCTCCGGCTGCCTACCGCCAAGCCGGCGTCGAATTCAACGCTTCGTTGCTCAATGTGCGAATGGCGGTGGAGCGACGTGCGGACGGGCAATATTTCGTTCGCCTAAGTTCGAATCAGCCGGTAAACGACCCGATCGTCGACGTTTTGGTAGAGCTGACCTGGTCCAACGGGCGCTTGTTGCGCGAATACACCTTTCTGCTCGACCCGGTAGACATGAAACCGATGCAGGCCCCGGTCGCGCCGCCTGCTGCACCCGCTCCCAAGCCAGCGCCAACCCAGGCTCCTGTTGCTACCCCGGCCATCCCGGCTGCTCCTATGGCGACGCCTTCACCAGTGCGGCCTGCGGCACAGCCCAAGGCCGCAACCGCCACCGGTTCCTACGAAGTCAAGAAGGGCGATACGCTAGGCAAGATTGCACGTCAGTCACAGTCGGACGGCCTGACTCTGGATCAGATGCTGGTTGCGCTCCAGCGGGCCAATCAGGATGCGTTTGTTGGCGGCAACGTCAATCGGCTCAAGAGTGGCGTGATCCTGACGATTCCGGACAAGGAAGCAGCAGCGGCAGTGGCACCGTCGGACGCGCGGCGCTTGATCGCCGCGCAGTCTGCAGACTGGAAGGCCTATCAGGAGAAAGTGGCCGGTGGGGTGCAGGCGGCTCCAGCTGAAAAGCCCGCAGTGGCGAAACAGGAAGCCAAGGGAAAGATTACAGCCAGGGTCGAAGACAAGGCTGGTGCGGGAACGGCTGCGGATAAGCTGAAGCTGTCCAAGGCTGATCCGGCCGCCCTTGCAAAAGGCGGGGCAGCGAAACCCAAGGCGAACGAAGAAGACCGCATTTCCAAAGAGCGCGAGTTGCGCGATACCAAGTCACGCCAGACGGAACTCGAGCGCAATGTCAAAGATCTGCAGAAACTTGCGGAAATCAAGAATCAAGGCTTGGCCGACTTGCAAAAAGGGGCGCAGGCCAAAGGCGCGCAGCCGCAGATTGCACAGGGCCCGGTAACACCGCCGCCGGCGCCGGTCAAAGCGGCGGAAGCCGCCAAGGTTGAACCGCCCAAAACGGTTGCGCCGCCAGCGGCGCCGAAGGCGCCGGAGCCGCCAAAAGCTGTCGCTGTTCCGGCTGCCCCTGCAAAAGCGCCTGAACCGCCCAAGGCGCCCGAAGCGAGCAAGGCTACCGAGGCACCGAAAGCGGCAGCCCCGGTGCTGGCGAAGTCGACCGAACCCGCAAAAGCGGCGGAACCGGCTAAACCTGCTGACGCCCCCAAGGCTGATGCACCCAAAGTAGAGGCGAAGGCAGCTGCCAAGAAGGTGGCACCACCGCCCCCGCCGGAGCCGAGTCTGGTCGATGAATTCCTTGGGAACCCGATGTATTTGGCTGGCGGCGGCGGTGTGCTCGCGTTGCTCGGTGGCTATGCGGCCTATGCGGTGCGCCGCAAGCGCAAGGAGGCCAATACCGGGTTCGAGAGCAGCATCATTACTGGTGGCGACCTCAAAGCCAATTCCGTTTTCGGCAACACCGGTGGCCAAAGTGTGGATACCGGAAACAGTTCCTTCCAAAGTGATTTCTCCGCGGTCGGATCAAGCGCAGTCGATACCGACGAGGTCGATCCGGTGGCCGAGGCCGATGTGTACATGGCTTACGGACGGGATGCACAGGCCGAAGAGATTCTCAAGGAGGCGCTCGAGAAAGATTCGACTCGCCAAACGGTGCGCCTGAAGTTGCTGGAGATTTATAGTCAACGCGGCGATGCCAATTCATTCGGCACCACTGCCGCCGTATTGCATTCGGCAACAGGGGGACAAGGGCCGGATTGGGAGCGTGCAGCTGCTCTGGGTCAACAAGTCGACCCGGCAAATTCGCTGTACGGAGGTGCGGCAGCCGCGGTGAATGCTGGTGGCAATTCGGTGTCGACCGTGGCGCTCGGCGGTGGCGCGCTGGCCGCAGCGGCTGCTGCTGCTGCGTCTGCAAATGACAAGACCGTCACGCTGCCGGCATTCGGCGCGCCTGGCGGGGCTCCGTTGGCGGCGGACGATCCGATGACCAAGACGGTGGCGCTTGAGGCCTTGCAGGGCAAGACACCGGCATCGATTGACCTTGATTTTGATCTGGGCAGCGATACGCAAGAGGCGCCGCCTGCGAAGCCGGATGTGGCGCTTGAATCAACCGTCACGGCCAAGGCGGCACCCTCGATCGATTTCGACCTTGGATTTGGTGATGCACCGACTGAGGCTCCTGCGGCCGTCGCGCCAGCTGCTGCAGAACCTGATACCGATTTTGCGCCCGGCGGCACGCTGATCATTGATGCACCGCCTGCCATGGGTGAGGCACCGGTCTCTGCGGACAAGACCATGGAACTTTCCGGGATGGCGTCGGTGTCGCTTGCCGCTCCGTCAGATGCCGGCATGAGCGTGGACTTTGATTTCGACCTGGGCTCCAGTGACCCGGCACCGGCGGCACCTGCGCCAGCGCCTGCCGCCCCTGCCGGCAATAGCGTCGATTTTGATTTCGGCTCCATTTCGCTTGACCTGCCCGATACCGGTGCATCCGCGCCACCTGCGGCGGCTGATGATGTTGCCACCAAGCTCGATCTTGCCAAGGCGTACCAGGAGATGGGTGACAAGGACGGTGCCAAGGAGTTGCTCAAGGAAGTGGTGGCAGAAGGCAGCGATGCGCAAAAGTCGGAAGCCCAGAAACTGCTTGCCGAGTTGGGTTGACTCATACGAAGCAGAGCAGGCTTGGCTCGGCGGTGATGAAAACGGGTGGCCCCAAGCCACCCGTTTTGTTTTGGAGATCCAATGCGCATTGCGCTCGGCGTTGAATACAGCGGCACGGCTTATTTCGGCTGGCAATCGCAAGCGGGTGGTCGTACCGTTCAGGATGCGCTTGAAAAGGCGCTCGGTGAAATCGCCGGGGATCCGGTCCGGATCGCATGCGCCGGCCGCACCGACACAGGTGTTCACGCGCGCGCCCAGGTTGCCCATTTTGATACGGCAGTGGAGCGTCCGGACAGCGCATGGGTGAAGGGAGTCAATAGTCTCCTGCCTGCGGACATCGCGGTCCAATGGTCGATGCGTGTGCCCGATGAATTCCATGCGCGCTTTTCGGCTGAACTGCGCCGCTATGATTACTATCTGCTCAATCGGCCGGTGCGCTCGGCCCTGGAAGCGCACACGATGGGCTGGTTTCACTCGCCGCTCGCCATTGACAGCATGCGGGAGGGGGCGCGGTACCTCGTCGGCGAACACGATTTTTCGGCATTTCGATCCAGCGAATGCCAGGCCAAGAGTCCGGTTCGCAACATCAGCCGACTCGACGTCCAGCGGTACAACGATGTGTTCCAATTCACCCTCGAGGCTAATGCTTTCTTGCATCACATGGTGAGAAACATCGTAGGTTGCCTGGTTTATGTGGGCAAAGGCAAGCACCCGCCCGAGTGGATTGCCAAACTCCTGGCAGGCCGCACGCGCGCCCTGGCGGCACCCACTTTTCCGGCGCAAGGGCTATACCTGTCGCAGGTACGATACGCTGCGCATTGGGCGTTGCCGTTGTTCGCACCTTCTCCACTTTTTCTTGAATCCAGATGCATCGTACGCGCATAAAAATTTGCGGAATCACCCGCGATCCGGACCTCGATGACGCGGTTGCGGCCGGTGCCGACGCCGTCGGTTTTGTCTTTTATGCAAAGAGCCCACGCTATGTGACGCCGGAGCGCGCCCGTGAATTGTCGATGCGGGTACCGCCATTCGTGATGTCAGTCGGGCTGTTCGTCAATGAAGATGCATCCCGTGTACGGGACATATCGCGGCAGGCCGGGCTGCAACTGCTGCAATTCCACGGCGATGAGTCCCCCGAATACTGTGCGCAGTTCGATCTTCCCTACATCAAGGCTGCGCGAGTCGTGGCGGGCCTTGATTTGTTAAAATTCGAGCAGCAGTACAAAACCTCGCGAGGCGTCCTGCTGGATGCATTTGTCGAGGGTTTTGGCGGTGGAGGAGAGGCATTCGATTGGGATCTCATTCCGGAAAACTTTGCAGGTCGGGGCGCGCGCTTCGTCGTCTCTGGTGGGTTAAGACCGTCAAACGTGGGCGAGGGGATTACGTCGCTACGCCCGTTCGGCGTTGATGTATCGAGCGGCGTGGAAAGCGCAAAAGGCATCAAGGATGCCACGCTGATACGCCAGTTTGTCGCTGCCGTGAGAATGGCAGATCAGGCACTCAACCAGGATAATCCAGCATGAAGCCCAACGACCTTCCAGAAACCTACAATTTTCCCGATGCCCAGGGCCACTTCGGTCCTTATGGCGGCATCTTCGTTTCCGAGACGCTAATGCATGCGCTCGAAGAACTCAAGAGCGCCTACGAGCACTACCAGAAGGACCCGGCGTTCATCGCCGAATTCGAGTCGGAACTCAAGCACTACGTGGGGCGGCCAAGCCCGGTGTATCACTGCAAGCGCTTGTCCGACATGCTCGGTGGCGCGCAGATCTACCTCAAGCGCGAAGACCTGAATCACACCGGCGCGCACAAGGTCAACAACACCATGGGGCAGGCGCTGCTCGCGCGGCGCATGGGGAAGCCGCGCGTGATCGCCGAAACCGGTGCCGGTCAACACGGCGTCGCCACCGCGACGATGGCGGCGCGTTTCGGACTCGAATGCGTGGTCTACATGGGTTCCGAAGACATCAAGCGCCAGGTGCAAAATGTCTATCGCATGAAATTGCTTGGCGCGACGGTGGTCCCGGTCGAGAGTGGATCCAAAACACTCAAGGATGCCCTCAACGAGGCGATGCGCGACTGGGTTACCAACGTTGAAAACACGTTCTACATCATCGGCACCGTTGCCGGGCCGCACCCGTACCCGATGATGGTGCGCGATTTCAATTCGGTGGTCGGCAAGGAATGTCTCTGGCAGATGCCGGAAATGATCCAGCGCCAGCCCGACGCGGTACTCGCATGCGTGGGCGGCGGCTCGAATGCCATGGGAATTTTCTACCCCTATATTCCCTATCCTGAGGTACGTTTGATCGGGGTCGAAGCGGGTGGATCAGGCATCGCGTCGGGCAAGCACGCGGCATCGCTGTCGGCCGGCACCCCGGGCGTGCTGCATGGCAACCGCACCTACTTGCTGCAGGATGAAAACGGACAGATCATCGAGACCCATTCGATATCGGCCGGACTCGATTACCCCGGCGTCGGCCCAGAGCATGCATGGCTCAAGGACATCGGTCGCGCCGAATATGTTGCGATCAATGACGACGAGGCACTCGCTGCATTCCATAAACTGTGCCGCATTGAAGGCATCATCCCGGCGCTTGAGTCGAGTCACGCGCTGGCACACGCCATGAAGATGGCGCCTGCCATGGGCAAAGACAAGGTGCTGTTGGTCAACCTTTCGGGGCGTGGCGACAAAGACATGCACACCGTGGCCGAGAAATCGGGCCTTACCCTCTAAGGACTGTCATGTCACGCATCAAAGCTGTTTTGGCCGCTGCCCGGGCCGGGGGCCGCAAGGCCCTGATTCCCTATATCTGTGCCGGCGACCCCACGCCAACCATCACGGTGCCGCTGATGCACGCCCTGGTGGCGACCGGGTCCGACATCATTGAAGTTGGCGTGCCGTTTTCCGACCCGATGGCCGATGGCCCGGTGATCCAGCGGGCCTCGGAGCGGGCGCTCAAGTTCGGCATGGGGTTGGGCGTGGTGCTGGAGATGGTTGCCGAGTTTCGCAAAACCAACGACGCCACGCCGGTGGTCCTGATGGGCTACGCCAACCCGATCGAGCGCATGGGCATCGACGTCTTTGCCGCCAGGGCCAAGGCCGCGGGCGTCGACGGTGTTCTGGTGGTGGACTATCCGCCGGAAGAGTGTGAAGCCTTCGCCGCGTTGATGAAAGGCAACGGTCTTGATCCGATCTTCCTGCTGGCGCCCACTTCGACCGATGCGCGCATTGATGCCGTGGCACGCGCCGCGTCCGGCTACATTTATTATGTCTCGCTCAAGGGTGTGACCGGTTCCGCGGCACTCGACACCAGTGAGGTGGCGCGGCGCATTCCCTTGATCAAGTCCAGGGCGAATATTCCTGTTGGCGTGGGTTTCGGCATTCGTGACGCAGCCACCGCCAAAGCCATCGCTGCGATCGCCGATGCCGTCGTGATTGGCAGCCGCATCATCGAGGAGATGGAGCGTTCGCCGGGCGCCGAAATAGAAAACGTCAAAGCGTTCATGGCGGGGATTCGCGCAGCCATCGACGAAGTCGCGGTGTAAGCTAACGTTCTCGATCACGAGGAGTCGCCCATGAGCTGGATCGAAAAACTGTTGCCACCCAAGATCAATCGGGCCGGGCCAGGTCCGAAAAAGAGCGTCCCGGAGGGACTGTGGGTCAAGTGCCCCTCATGCGAGGCGACGCTTTACTCCACCGATCTGTCGAGCAATGCGCAGGTGTGTCCGAAGTGCACCTACCATTTGCGGATCGGGGCGCGGGATCGCCTAGATTCCTTGCTCGACGCAGAAGGGCGTTTCGAAATCGGCTCCGACGTGCGGCCGATTGACAGCCTCAAATTCAAGGACAGCCGCAAGTACCCTGATCGCCTCAAGGAGGCGATGGAGAATACCGACGAGACCGATGCGCTGGTCGTGATGCAAGGTGCGATCCTCACTCTGCCCGTGGTGGTGGCGGCGTTCGAATTTGACTTCATGGGTGGCTCGATGGGCTCTGTCGTTGGCGAGCGCTTTGTACGCGGTGTCGAGACAGCGGTCGAGCAGAAACTGCCGTTCATCTGCATCACCGCCTCCGGCGGTGCGCGCATGCAGGAAGGCCTTCTTTCACTGATGCAAATGGCCAAGACCACCGCTTCGCTGACCAAGCTGTCGGCCAAGAAGTTGCCGTTCATTTCGGTCCTGACCGACCCGACCATGGGCGGCGTATCCGCCAGTTTTGCCTTCATGGGCGATGTGGTGATTGCCGAGCCCAAGGCGCTGATCGGCTTCGCCGGTCCGCGTGTGATTGAGCAAACCGTGCGTGAAAAACTACCTGAAGGGTTTCAGCGCGCAGAATTCCTGATCGAAAAAGGCGCGGTCGACATGATCGTGGACCGCCGTGAAATGCGTGCTACTGTGGCACGCCTGCTTGCCTTGCTGCAAGATCTGCCTGCCGACGCTGTCGCGCAGCTCTGACGCAGCTCGTTCAAGGGACCGGCAAATTCGTTCCACGCGTGCCACCGCGGCGGTTGCGCGGCTCAACCAGCGGCTGACAGCCGACACTCACCGCATGAGCCTGACCGGTGGCGGCCTCTTTATCCTTCTCAAAGAGGCAGGCGATCGTAATGAACCGGTTTCTGAAGCACTGCCCCTTGACGAGTTTGTCCGGTATGTCAATGCGCTCGGGCCGCAAGCGGTGCGCCGCATGACCAAGAGTGACATTGCGTTCGAAAAGCAATTGGTCAAAAAGCCGCTGACCTAGTCCGCGCAATGGGGATGCCGGCCGTCGCTGAAAACTCCCCCGAAAACGGCTCCCACCAACGGTTTTATGGCTATCGAAAATTCAGTCGAGGAGGTGCGCAGCGCGTGCCAGACGATACAGGCCGTGTGCCGCACTCGATTCGCTGCCTATCGATGCGGTCAGGCCGACCACGCTGCACGCACTCCGGTAACGATCTGTCAGGGGCTTGCTGCCCAGCAACAGAACGCCGGCAGGTTCGCCCGACATGCCAGTGGCCCCACCAATCTCTGCACCGATCAACATCCCCGAAAGGTACGAAGCCAGCGCCGCGGGTTCGAGTCGCTCGAACAAGCCGAGCGTTCGTGCCGAAAAAATCCGGCTCAGCAGTTGCGCCGGCTCGTCAAAACCGTAGCGCACACCGCGCGCAAACGCCTCGTCGTCATGCGGGGCATCCGCTCGAATCAAGCGCCCGAGTATCGTATGGCCGGTGAGTGCCGCATAAACCTCTCCGGTCATCCAGCTCGAAAAATGCTCGATCACGCCGTTGTTGACGCGCGCCCACTTGCTGTGTGTACCGGGCAGCACCACCAGATGGGTCCCGGCGTCCGGGACGGCGCCGATGATCTGCGTTTCCTCTCCGCGCATGACGTCGGGCACGTCTGATGCGATGTCAACCTGCGAGACCCCCGGCACGATCCGCAGCGTTCGCCCGCCGGTGCTGTTGACGGCGATGATCGAGGCGGCGATGGATGCCGCATTCGCCGGGCACGGACAGTAGGGGGCTTCGCGCCATCCCTGCTTGCTGCCGATCATGCCGCTGGCGATGAGTGCCGCCGCCGGTGCGTCATCGAGCCAGTCGCCGCAAAATTGCCGCAGCGCACCTGGAAAATCACCGTCGGCAACGTACATGATGCCGAGCGCCTGTGCACGCTGGCTGATCACACTCCCGTCTGAAGCCATGGCGTAGCCGCGCAGGCTGCTGGTACCCCAGTCGAGGGCGAGCAGGACGGGCGTCATGCTGCCGCCAGAAAGGCTTCAACCTGCGCGCGCGTAGGCAAGGGCGCTACGGCGCCGTAGCCGGTCGTGGTGAGCGCCGCCGCCGCATTCGCAAAGCGCGCTGCAGCCGGGAGCGAGTCGCCAAGAGCCAGCCGCGCCAGCAGCGCACCGTCAAAGCAATCGCCTGCGCCGGTTGCGTCGACGGCATCGACCCGGTGACCGGCAACCACCGTGCGCTCAGTCTGCGTCGCGATCAGGCATCCCTGTTCGCCCAGCTTGAGCACGACGTTTTGTGCGCCGTGCACGAAGCACCAGTCGAGAATTTCATCGGGTGTATCGCGCTGCGCCAATACATGCATGTCTTCCAGGCTGGGCAGCAGGTAATCTGTCAAAGCGATGGTACGCGTCATGACGGCGCGCGCCTCTTCGGCACGCCACAGCCTTAAACGCAAGTTGGTGTCGAACGACACTTTCACGCCGGCGGCGCGCGCTACGCCGATTGCCTCGAATACGGTGGCACAGGCCGATGTCGAAATGGCCTGGCTGATGCCCGATACGTGCAGAAAACGCGCCCCGGCAATCAACCCGCGCGGCAGAAAAACCGGCGTCATGCAGCTTGCCGCCGAGCCCTTGCGCAAATACGAAAACGTGTGGCCGGTGCCGCCGTGCGTGACGAAATAGACGCCGGTATGGGCCGAAGCATCGACGGCGACCCCTTGAGTATCTACGTTTTCCGCCTGCCACAGGCCCTGCAGCATGTGCCCGAATGCATCTTCACCGATGCGCGTCACATACGCGCTTGATACACCCTGTCGAGCGCAGGCAATCATGGCATTGGAGGTGTCGCCACCGAACCCCTGCAAGTAGTGGGGCTGTCCCGGCTGCGTCTGGTTGAATTCGACCATCGGCTCGCCGAGCGCCACGACGACGGGGGCAGCCGGCACAGGGGTCAGCGGCTGATCAGCCTGAGCCGGTCGAGGATCAGGCGTGCTTCTTCGACCAGTTTGTTCTGCTCGCGTGCCTTGATCGTGGCATCCTGGTAGAGCGTGTTGCCGATGCCGACGAAGGCTGCACCGGCGTTGAACCAGCCCTCCATGTTGTCTGCCGAAATGCTGCCCGTGGGGCAAAACCGGGTGCCCGGAAACACGGCTTTGACAGCCTTGAGGTGGCCGGGGCCGACCGACGAGGCGGGAAAGATCTTGACCGCGTCGGCACCATCCCGTAATGCGGCGGCGATTTCAGTTGGCGTGAGCGCGCCCGGCAGGTACGCCGCGTGGCTTTGGTGTACCACCTGCCCAAGCCCCGGCACGAGGCCTGGAGAGACTACATATCCCGCTCCCGCGTCGAGCACCCGCTCGCAATCGGCCTCGTTCCAGATCGTGCCCGCGCCAATTACCTGGTGTTTTTCGGCGCGACGCGTGAATTCGCGGATCAATTCCACCGCATCGGGCATGGTCAGGGTGATTTCGACGGTCGGAAAGCCGGCGCGCAGTGCGCACTCGATGGCGAGCGCGCCGTCGTCGGCGTTGTCGTAGCGAATCACCGGGATCACGCCGCACTTGGTCAGCAGGTCGATGGTTTCTCTGGGAATCATGGCAGGTCCGGGAAAAGCGCCCCGCAGGGGGGCGCCGTTGCGCACCCGCCTGCCGGGCAGAACGCGTTACAGCGTGCCGGGGAATGAGCCGCCGTCGAGGAGGATGTTTTGCCCCGTGATGAAGCCGGCATGCACGCTGCAAAGGAACGCGCAGGCGGCACCGAATTCTTCAATCGTGCCGAAGCGCCCGGAAGGATTGGCGGAGGCGCGGGCTGCCGAAAGTGCTTCTTCGCTCTGGCCCGTTTTCTTTGCATTGAAGGCGAAATTGGCGCGCAGGCGATCGGTGTCAAATGGCCCGGGCAGCAGGTTGTTGACGGTGACATTGTTCTTGGCAATCGAGCGGGACAGACCGGCGACGAAACCGGTCAGGCCGGTACGCGCGCCGTTCGACAGGCCCAATTCGGGAATCGGCGCCTTGACCGCGCCCGACGTGATGTTGATGATTCGGCCGAATTTCCGCGCGATCATGCCGTCCACGGTCGCCTTGATCAGCTCGATGGGGGTCAACATGTTGGCATCCAGGGCCTTGATCCAGGTATCGCGGTCCCAGTCGCGGAAATCTCCCGGGGGCGGACCGCCCGCATTGTTCACCAGGATGTCGGGGCTGGGGCAAGCGGCGAGCGCGGCCGCGCGCCCTTCAGTCGTCGTAATGTCGCCTGCGATGGCCGTTACCTGGACGCCATGAGATTTGCGAATTTCCGCAGCGGTTGCCTCCAGCGCTTCCTTGCCGCGTGCCGTGATGACCAGGTTCACGCCTTCGGCGGCGAGCATCATGGCGCAACCCTTGCCCAAACCCTTGCTGGCGGCACAAACGAGGGCGGTCTTGCCTTTTAGTCCGAGATCCATTCCATTTCCTTTCGGGATTCAATTCAGTATCTTGACAGGAACCGCAAGCCCATGGGCACGATGGGGGGCGCGACGGGTTGGGCGTGCGGTGCGGCGAGCAGTATAAGGCCCTGCCGCCAAGTCGCGCTTGACCAGAGATCACGGAAAGCTGGCGCATATGCCCCGGCAGGGCTAGCGACGCTTGCCGCCGAGAATCGAACCGAGCACGCCGCGCAGGATCTCGCGCCCGACTTGCGAGCCGATCGCGCGCGCGGCGGACTTGGCCATGGCTTCGCCGATGCCTTCGCGCCGCGAAGCGCCGCGTCCGCCGCCGCCTCCAAACATGCCGCCGATCTGGTCCAGAATTCCCGGTTCGGAGGGCCTGGAACCGTTGGTGGGAGCGGGTTCTGACGAAGTTGTACCGGTAGATCCGCCTGTACCAACGGTTTTGGCGGTATCGCCTTGGCGATTTTCTGTGCGCCCCTTCAGCACTTCGTAGGCCGACGCGCGATCGACGGTTGTTTCGTATACGCCGGCGACGATCGAATTGGCGACCAGTTCCTGGCGTTCGAGGTCGTTCAATGGGCCGATCCGTGAAGCAGGTGGCACCACGAAGGCGCGCTCGACGATCGCGGGACGGCCCTTGTCGTCCAGGAACGACACCAGGGCTTCGCCGACGCCGAGGTCGGTGATGGCGGCCACGACGTCCAGTTTGGGATTGGCACGCATGGTCTCGGCGGCGGCCTTGACCGCCTTCTGGTCGCGCGGCGTGAACGCGCGCAGTGCGTGCTGCACGCGATTGCCCAATTGCGCGAGCACCGTGTCGGGCACATCGAGCGGATTTTGCGTCACGAAATACACGCCGACGCCCTTGCTGCGGATCAGGCGCACCACCTGCTCGACCTTGTCGAGCAGTGCCTTGGGCGCTTCGTTGAACAGCAGGTGCGCTTCGTCGAAGAAAAACACCAGCTTGGGCTTGTCGAGGTCGCCGGCCTCGGGCAGGTGCTCGAACAATTCCGCCAGCAGCCACAGCAGGAAGGTCGAATAGAGCTTGGGGGCACTGAGCAGCTTGTCGGCGACCAGAATGTTGACCACGCCGCGGCCGTTGGCATCGGTCTGCATCAGATCGTCGATGTTGAGCATCGGTTCACCGAAAAACTGGTCACCGCCCTGTTGCTCGATGCCGAGCAGGCCGCGCTGGATCGCACCGATCGAGGCCGCCGAGACGTTGCCGTATTCGGTGGTGAAGGTCGAGGCGTTGTCGCCGACGTGCTGGCACATGGCGCGCAGGTCCTTGAGGTCGAGCAGCAGCAGTCGGTTGTCGTCGGCGATCTTGAACACCAGTTGCAGCACACCCGCCTGGGTGTCATTCAGGTTCAGCATGCGTGCCAGCAGCAGCGGGCCCATGTCGGAAATGGTGGCGCGCACCGGATGGCCCTTGCCGCCGCCGCTCGCCGCCGGCAAAGCGCCGAATACGTCCCACAGGGTGACCGGGCACCCGGCCCAACCGGGCTCGTCGAGCTTGAGAGCCTCGATACGCTCTTTGACCTTGCCGGCCATGGTGCCTGCCTTTGCAATGCCCGACAGATCGCCCTTGACATCAGCCATGAATACCGGCACACCGATTGCCGCGAAGCTCTCGGCAAGTTTTTGCAGCGTGACGGTCTTGCCGGTGCCGGTGGCGCCGGTGATCAGGCCGTGCCGGTTGGCGAGCGCCGGCAGCAGGGCGAGTTCGGCAGAATCATTCTTGGCGATCAACAGGGGATCAGGCACGGCCAGGCTCCGTCTAAAAGGTAAAATCGGAGTTTACGAGAATCAATTCAAGTCAGACACGCATTCAGGGAATTTTCAGCTATGGCAGGGCACTCGAAATGGGCCAACATCCAGCACCGCAAGGGGCGCCAGGATGAAAAGCGCGGCAAGATATTTACCCGGTTGATCAAGGAAATAACGGTCGCTTCACGCATGGGGGGCAGCGATGTCGGGATGAACCCGCGCCTGCGCCTGGCGATCGACAAGGCGTCCGACGCCAACATGCCCAAGGATACGGTCGAACGCGCTGTGAAACGCGGCGCCGGCGAACTCGACGGCGCCAACTACGAGGAAATCCGCTACGAAGGCTACGGCACCGGCGGTGCCGCGGTAATGGTTGATTGCATGACCGACAACCGAACCCGCACCGTAGCCGAAGTGCGCCACGCGTTTTCCAAGTACGGCGGCAACCTCGGCACCGACGGTTCGGTGGCATTCATGTTCAAACATTGCGGGCTGTTTTTGTTCGCGCCGGGCTTGTCTGAAGATCAGGTCATGGAAGCGGCGCTGGAGGCGGGCGCGGAAGACGTGATTGCCAACGACGACGGGTCGATCGAGGTGGTGTGCGCGCCTGCCGATTTTCAGACGGTCAAAAAAGGCCTGGAGCAGGCGGGCCTGAAACCCGCAGTCGCAGAAGTGACGATGAAACCGCTGAGCGCCACCGAACTCAATGCCGATGAGTCGGTCAAGATGCAAAAACTGCTCGATGCCATCGAGGATTGTGACGACGTGCAGGAGGTTTACACCACCGCCGTGTTGTCCGAGTAACCGGAGTCAATCAGGTGAAACTACTGGTGGTGGGATCGGGCGGGCGCGAACATGCACTGGCATGGAAACTGGCGCAATCGCCGCGTGTGCAGGTTGTGTATGTCGCGCCCGGCAACGGCGGCACGGCGCTTGAGCAGAACCTCGAAAACCTGCCGATTACCGACATCGACAAGCTTGCCGATTTCGCACAGAGCGAACATATCTATCTGACGGTGGTAGGCCCCGAGACGCCGCTTGCGGCCGGCATTGTCGACGTGTTCCGGGCGCGCGGGCTGAAAATTTTTGGGCCGACCAAGGCGGCCGCGCAACTGGAAAGCTCAAAGGATTTCGCCAAGGCCTTCATGAAGCGCCATGGTATTCCGACAGCCGCGTACGAAACTTTTGCCGATCCGGTGGCGGCGCATGCCTACGTGGACCGGCACGGTGCCCCGATCGTGGTCAAAGCCGACGGCCTGGCGGCGGGCAAGGGCGTGGTGGTGGCGATGAACCTTGCCGATGCGCACGCCGCCATCGACATGATGCTGCTGGACAACAAGATGGGTGATGCCGGTGCGCGCGTCGTGATCGAAGAATTCCTGGTCGGCGAAGAAGCCAGCTTCATCGTCATGGTGGACGGCCAGCACGTGCTGGCCCTCGCCACCAGCCAGGACCACAAGCGTCTCAGGGATGGCGACGAAGGCCCGAACACCGGCGGCATGGGGGCGTATTCTCCGGCTCCCGTAGTGACGCCGAAGATTCATGCCGACGTGATGCGCCACATCATACTGCCGACGGTGCACGGCATGGCGAAGGACGGCATTGTGTTCACCGGCTTCCTCTATGCGGGTTTGATGATCGATGCCGCCGGGCACGCCAGGACGCTGGAGTTCAACTGCCGGATGGGCGACCCGGAAACCCAGCCGATCATGCTGCGCCTCAAGAGCAACCTGCTGGAGATATTCGAGCATGCAGTAGCCGGCACCCTCGACACGATCGAAGTGGAGTGGGACAGGCGCGCTGCGCTCGGCGTGGTGATGGCAGCCCACAACTATCCCGAGACGCCGCGTAAAGGAGACCTGATCACAGGCCTGCCGCGACCTGGCACATCGATGGATGCGGTGGCCGAAGCCATCGTCTTCCATGCCGGCACGGTGCGCGATGGCGACGTGATGCGCACTGCCGGCGGGCGCGTGTTGTGCGTGACGGCGCTGGGTGACAGCGTCAAGATGGCGCAGCGCAACGCCTATGAGCTGCTCGAGCCGATTCGTTTTGACGGCATGCAGTTTCGCCGCGATATCGGCTATCGTGCGATTGTCGGTACGCCGCGCGGCACAGTCAAGGGCTGACGCCTAACTTGCCGCCATTCCCGGCTCGACCGTTCCGCGAACTTCATCGCCGCGCCGCCCAGCGCCGTAGCGACAGGTGCCGCCGGTCGTCCGCATGCCTGTGCCGATGCCGTACCGTATTTCGCCTCAAGCAGTCGAACCTCGTCGGCGCGACGCACCGGTGCCGTCGCGTGTCTGCCGCCCCGCGAGGCAATCAACGCCGCTTTGACCACATCGTCTGCGGAGATGGCCGTTGAAAAGCATCGTTATTCCAGTAACCCAGTTCGCCCAGAACTGCTCGGTGCTCATTTGCGAGCACACCGGTCGTGGCGCCGTGGTCGATCCGGGAGGCGACCTTGACCTGATTGAGGCGGAATTGGCACGCCAAGGGGTCGCGCTCGAAAAAATCCTGCTCACGCACGGGCACCTCGACCATTGCGCCGGTACCCACGAATTGGCAGTGCGCCACGGCGTTCCGATTGAGGGGCCGCAGCGTGACGAAGCCTTCTGGATCGACCAACTGGTGATGCAGGCGCGCATGTTCGGCTTCCCGCCGGTGGAGCCATTCGCACCGGACCGCTGGCTCGAAGATGGCGACACGGTGCAGGTGGGAAAGGTAAAACTCGACGTGCGCCATTGCCCCGGCCATACGCCGGGGCATGTCATTTTTTTCTCTGCGGCGGACCGGTTGGCGTTGGTCGGCGACGTGCTGTTTGCCGGCTCGATCGGGCGCACTGATTTTCCACGCGGCAACCACGCCCAGTTGATTGCCTCGATTCGCGACAAGTTGTGGCCGCTGGGAGACGATGTGAGATTCGTGCCGGGGCACGGGCCCATGTCCACCTTTGGCGCGGAACGCGCCACCAACCCCTACGTTTCCGACCGGGCTCTGGGGAGCGCTGCGTGAACCGGCTCTCGACCTTGCCGGACTGGCTGGCGTATATCGAAGGCCTGCACCCGAATACCATCGACATGGGTCTGGATCGTGTGCGCGTGGTGGCCCAGGAACTGGGCATCGGTTTGCGCTGCCCGGTGGTCACCGTAGCCGGTACCAACGGCAAGGGCTCCACTTGTGCAATGCTCGAAGCCATGCTGCGCGCCGCACGCTATCGCACCGGGCTCTACACCTCGCCGCACCTGATCCGCTTCAACGAGCGTATTCGCATAGACGGCGCAGAGGTCGACGACCGTGCTTTGGCAGGCGCCTTCGAGTTTGTGGAGCATGCGCGCCTGCGCGCCGGCGATGTGCAATTGACTTATTTTGAATTCACCACCCTGGCCGCCTTGCACCTATTTTCCGAATCTGCCTCGGACTGCGTAATCCTGGAAGTCGGCCTCGGGGGCCGCCTCGATGCGGTCAACCTGGTCGACGCTGATTGCGCGATCCTGACCAGCGTTGACCTGGACCACCAGGCTTACCTCGGCGACACGCGTGAAAAAATCGGCTGGGAGAAGGCGCATGTGTTTCGTGCCAGCAAGCCCGCGATCGTGTCTGAACCGGTGCCCCCGCAAAGCGTGCTGGACGTGGCGGAGCGGATTGGCGCCCACCTGATGCGGGTGGGCCACGATTTCGGTTATGCAGGCGACAAACAGCAGTGGAAATTCTGGTTCCATCCCGGAGCGGGTGCGGCGCAAGGAGCGGATAGTGCACCCGTAACCCGCAACGGTTTGTCCTATCCGGCATTGCGCGGTGCCAACCAACTGCTCAATGCTTCTGCTGCTTTAGCTGCACTTGAAACCTTGCGCGAACGCATCCCGGTGTCGATGCAGGCGATTCGCGAGGGTTTGCTGGCCGTCGAGTGGCCAGGACGT
Organism: Burkholderiales bacterium; assembly: GCA_947473125.1. Lineage (GTDB taxonomy): Bacteria > Pseudomonadota > Gammaproteobacteria > Burkholderiales > JAEUOS01 > CANJDH01. The sequence continues at coordinate 76,731 of CANJDH010000002.1, read as the reverse complement.
TTCCAGCTGATTCCGGGGCGACCGATGGTGATTCTGGATGTCGCGCACAATCCGCATGCGGCGGGTGTACTGGCCGAGAACCTGTCGAATATCGGGTTTGCACCCTATACGCGTGCAGTGCTGGGCATGCTCGGCGACAAGGACATTGCGGGTGTCGTCAAATTGCTGGATGGCAAGGTCGATTTCTGGCACCTGGCGTCTCTGCCGGGGCCGCGTGGATTGAGCGCCGCTGCGTTGGCGGAGATTTTGAAGGGCAGCGGTGTCAAAGGCGAGGTCAGCTTGCACGACAATCCGTCGCTTGCCTATCTGGCTGCACTGGAATGCGCGGGTGAGGGTGATAGAATTTTGGTGTTCGGCTCCTTCCTTACGGTGGCTGACGTAATGCACGTCCTGAAAGCGACCTGAACGCATGGCAACCAAAGGCGAACTCAAAGCTGAAGACTCGACCCTCAAACGGCAGGCGCGGCGCCGCCTGATCGGCGCCATTGCCCTGGTGTTGCTCGCGGTGATCGTATTGCCGATGGTGTTTGATGCGGAGAAAAAGCCGCTTGACGCCGACATTTCGATCCAGATACCAAACAAGGACGCCGCAGTTGCCAAAGGTGCGGGGGCGATTGCCACGCCGCCGGCACAGGATGCCAAGGTCAAGCCGACTACGACGCCCGCAAATGCTTCCGGTAGCGATGCCGGGGACGACGGCAAGACGGAAGGCAAGCCGCAAGCCAAGGCAGAATCGTTGACCGATTCCAAGGCTGTGCCAAAACCAGACACCAAGGCACCGCCGGCCCCTGCACCCAAAGCCGAGGCACAACGTGCGCCGCAGGAACTTGCCGAAGAAAAGCGTGCTGCGGCGATCCTCAATGCAAAGGTGGATGTCTCGAAAGCTGCGAAACCGGGCGACAAGGCTGCGGCCAGCGGCGCATTTGCGGTGCAGGTGGGCGCGTTTGCCAGCGACGACAAAATCAAGGAGGCGCGCGACAAACTCTCTGCCGCTGGCATCAAGACCTACACGGAAAAACTCGACACCAAGGATGGTGAGCGGACGCGGGTCCGCGCCGGGCCGTTTGCCGGCAAGGAGTCGGCCGAGGCCGCGCGTGAGCAGATCAAGGGCCTCGGGTTTGGCGGCGCAGTCGTCGTCACCAGGTGACGCCCTTCGCATGACCTGGTTCGACTACGTCGTTCTCGCCATTTTGCTGGTCTCGATCGTCATTTCGGTGATGCGCGGGCTGGTGCGGGAAATCCTTTCCCTGATCGGCTGGGTGGCGGCGTTTGTCGTGGCGAGCCTGTTTTCGGGCGATGTTGCTGCGCTGTTGCCCGCCGTGGTCGGGCACCCGGCGCTGCGCCTGATCGTGGCCTTTCTGCTGCTGCTGCTGGGCGGTGCGTTGACGATGTCGCTGGTCAATTGGGGCATCCTGCGGGCTATTGCGGCGGCCGGTCTCGAACTGGCTGACCGCGGACTGGGAGGCCTGTTTGGGCTGGCACGCGGCGTGTTGATTGTCCTGGCGCTGGTCATGGTGGCAGGCATGACCCGTTTGCCACAAATGGACGTCTGGAAGGACGCGCTGTTGAGTCCGCTCGCCGAAGCGGCGGTCGATACTCTCCTGCCTTTTCTCCCCGCCGACATCACCGGCAAGGTAAAATTCTGACTTACACGATCGGCCTTCAGGCCTGAAAGAGCGCACCATGTGCGGAATCGTAGGCGTCGTCTCGCAGGACCCGGTCAATCAGCTTCTTTACGACGGGTTGCTCCTGCTCCAGCATCGCGGCCAGGACGCCGCCGGCATCGCCACCGCGAACGGTAAGACCTTTTACATGCACAAGGGCATGGGCCTGGTGCGCGACGTATTTCGCACGCGCAACATGCGTGACCTGCCGGGCACCATGGGCCTGGCGCATTGCCGTTATCCTACGTCCGGATCGTCCAACAACCCGGCACTGGCGCAGCCGTTCTATGTCAATTCACCGTTTGGTATCACGCTGGTGCACAACGGCAACCTGACCAATACGGCGGCCCTGACCCAGGACATGTTCCGGCAGGATCTGCGCCACATCAACACCGATTCCGACTCTGAAGTTCTGCTCAACGTGCTGGCACATGAGCTCGAAAAGCACACGCGCAATTTTCGCCTCGATACATCGGCCATTTTCCAGACTGTCTCGCGCGTTCACGAGCGTGTCAAAGGGGCCTACGCGGTGGTGGCAATGATCGCCGGCTATGGGCTGCTCGCTTTTCGCGACCCGTTCGGCATTCGCCCGCTCTGTTTGGGGCGCTGGGATCATGACGGACGCACCGATTACATGGTGGCTTCCGAATCCGTGGCGCTTGAGGGCCTCGGCTTTGAGTTCGTGCGCGATATCGAACCCGGCGAAGCCGTATACATCGACATGGACGGCATCATGTCCGAGCAGCAGTGCGCCAAGACCCACTCGCTCAACCCATGCATCTTCGAGTATGTGTATCTGGCGCGGCCCGATTCGCACATGGATGGCGTATCGGTATACGCCGCAAGGTTGAAGCTTGGCGAGTTTCTCGCCGAGAAAGTGAATGCCCTGGGGCTGACGTCGCAGATTGACGTGGTGATGCCGATCCCCGATTCGTCGCGCCCCTCGGCGATGCAACTGGCGATGAAGCTCAACCTCGATTACCGCGAGGGCTTCATCAAGAATCGCTACATCGGGCGTACCTTCATCATGCCGGGTCAGGCGGTGCGCAAGAAATCGGTGCGCCAGAAACTCAATGCGATCGGCGTCGAGTTCAAGGGCAAGAATGTATTGATCGTTGACGACTCGATCGTGCGCGGCACTACCAGCCGCGAGATCGTCAACATGGCGCGCGAAGCCGGTGCCAACAAGGTGTTTTTTGCATCGAGCGCGCCACCGGTGCGCTTTGCCAACGTCTACGGCATCGACATGCCGACGCGCCACGAGTTGATTGCGAGCGATCGCGACGAAGCCGAAGTGGCGCGTGAGATCGGCGCTGATGAACTCATTTACCAGGATCTCGACGCGCTCGAACGTGCGGTGCGCGAACTGAACCCGAAACTGGTGAGCTTTGAAAGCTCCTGTTTCTCGGGGCACTACATCACCGGAGATGTCTCGAGCGAGTACTTGTCGGGCATCGAAACCCAGCGCGACCAGCATCGCGACAGCAGCGGCGACGAAGACGAGCCGCAAATGGGTCTCAACCTGGCAACCGCCTGACCCGTCGGCATAGGCGCCAAGAATGGCTCCCAGAGCCGTTCTTGGTAGAATTTCCGGATTTCGGTATACTTTGTCTGCGCCGATTTGAGCTTCAGCTTGCGGGCGCTTGATAAATACGGCTAAAGCGAGTTGAAGAAATTCTTGAACCCGTTTTGGCGAAGCTAAGCTGAAGCGGGTTTTTCATTTTCGGGCCACCACATGAGCGAACACGACGAATACGGTTTTGACACCCGCGCAGTACGCGCCGGCCAGCAACGCAGCAACTTCAATGAAAACTCGGAGGCGCTGTACCTGACCTCCAGTTTTGTGCACGAAAGCGCGGCGGTCGCTGCCAAGCGCTTTTCCGGTGAGCTCGACGGCAACGTCTATTCGCGCTTCACCAACCCGACCGTCTCGATGTTCCAGGACCGTCTCGCGGCCCTCGAAGGCATGGAAAGCTGCGTTGCCACCAGTTCCGGTATGTCGGCGGTGCTGACCGCGGCGATGGCCCTTCTCAGGGCCGGCGACCATGTGATCTGCTCGCACAGCGTGTTCGGCAGCGTGATCACGCTGTTCGACAAGAATCTGCGCAAGTTCGGGGTGGACACGACCTTTGTGTCAGCCACTGACCCGAGCGCATGGGCCGCGGCGGTCAAACCGAACACCAGAATGCTGTTCGTCGAGACGCCGTCCAACCCGACCATGGAAGTGTCGGACATGGCGGCCTTGAAGCAGGTCGCGACCAACGCCGGCGCCTTGTTCGTTGTCGACAACTGTTTTTGTACGCCGGCAATCCAGCGCCCCGTGGAGTTTGGCGCCGACCTCGTGATCCACTCGGCCACCAAGTTCCTCGACGGCCACGGCCGCATTGTCGGTGGCGCCGTGGTGGGTTCCAAACAGCTGGTGATGGGCGAGGTCTATGGCTTCCTGCGCACTGCCGGGCCGTCCATGAGCCCGTTCAATGCCTGGGTGGCGCTCAAAGGCATGGAGACGCTGTCGATTCGCATGGAGGCGCAATCGAAGCGCGCGCTGCAACTGGCGCGCTGGCTCGAGGCGCATCCTGCGATCGAGCGGGTGCTGTATCCCGGGCTCGAATCGCATCCGCAATTTGAATTGGCGAAACGCCAGCAATCAGCGAGTGGTGAATTTCTCGCGGGTGCAGTCGTGTCGTTTGTCGTCAAAGGAGGACGCGAGGAGGCCTGGCGCGTGGTCGATGCGACCAAAATGATTTCGATCACCGCCAACGTCGGTGACACCAAGAGCACCATCACCCATCCGGCCAGCACCACCCATGGCCGCATCAGCAAGGAAGCGCGCGAGGCGGCCGGGATCGGCGAAGGCTTGTTGCGCGTCTCGGTGGGCCTTGAAAACGCCGCTGACGTTCAGGCCGACTTGGCGCGGGGCCTCGCAGCCTAGAAGCCTGAAGAAGCTTGGTGCACAAGGGGTTTGGAGGTAATGCCTCTTAGGGCCATGTGCACCAACGGTTTCCGGCCGGTCAGTAGGTGTAAAAACCCTTTCCGGTCTTGCGCCCAAGGTAGCCGGCCGCGACCATTTCCTTGAGCAGCGGGGCGGGGCGGTACTTGGAATCGTTGAAGCCTTCGTAGAACACGTTCATCACCGACAGCATGGTGTCGAGGCCGATCATGTCGGCCAGGGCCAGCGGTCCGATCGGCTGGTTGGTGCCGAGCTTCATGCCGTTGTCGATGTCCTCGGCGGTGGCGAGGCCCTCAGCGAGAACGAAGATTGCTTCGTTGATCATCGGGCACAGGATCCGGTTGACCACGAAGCCCGGCGCGTTCTTGACGCAGATCGGCGCTTTGCCGACGCGTTTGGCCAGCTCTTCGGTAGCGGCGAAGGTGGCGTCGCTGGTCTGCACGGCGCGAATGATTTCCACCAGCGCCATCATCGGCACCGGGTTGAAAAAATGCATGCCGATAAACTGGCCGGGGCGGCTGGTGGCCGCAGCCAGCTGCGTGATCGAGATCGACGAGGTATTGCTGGCGATGATCACCTCGGGTCGCGCCACATCATCCACGTCCTTGAGGATCTTGCGCTTGAGGTCCAGATTTTCGGTGGCCGCCTCGATGATGAAATCGGCCGCCGACAAATCCTGCATGTTGCTGGTGCCCTTGATGCGGCCGATGGCATCGGCCTTTTGCGCCTCGGTCATTTTTTCCTTCTTGATCAGTCGGTCGAGGCTGCCCGACACGGTCTTGATGCCGCGCGTGATGGCGGCGTCGTTGACGTCGAGCATGATGACCTTGATGTCGTTGGTGGCGCAGGCTTGTGCGATGCCGTTGCCCATGAGGCCGGCGCCAATGATGCCTACGGTCTGAATTGCCATGTCGTACTCCTCGGTTGTGTCACACGCAGTGCTGTCAAAAGGGGTTCAAAGGTATATCAACTGGTCACCGTGCTCGTCGACGCGCAGGTAGCCGGCACGCTGATCCCAGGCCGGCAATACCCAACGCACGCAGTTACGGCCGAACATCAGGTAATCATGCCGAGCGGGCCGGTGCGTATGGCCATGCACCATGCGCGCGGCGCCACTTTGCTCAAACAAGGCTTTCACGGCCTTCTGGCTGACATCCATGATGGCAGGTGCCTTGGTGGCTTTTTCCGTCTCGCTCATGCTTCGCAGCTTTTCGATTTCGGCCTTGCGTTCTGCGAGCGGACGCGCCAGAAATACGTCGCGCCACTCCCGGCCGCGCACTTTGGCACGAAACTGCTGGTAGGCGCGATCATCGCTGCACAAGGTGTCGCCGTGCAGCAGTATGGTGTGCGCGCCATGCAAATCAAACGTGACGTTGTCGACCAGCATCGACAGGCGCGCCGCATCGGCAAATGCACGGCCCACCAGGAAATCGCGGTTGCCATGCAGAAAGTACAGGCCGATCCCGCGTGCAGCGGCACTCGCGAACGCCGTGGCAACGCCCCGATGAAGCGGGGCGCCAAGGTCATCATCGCCGGCCCAGTATTCAAACAGGTCGCCGAGCACATACAGGGCATCTCCCGAGGCGGGGAGGTTTGCCGTGAACGCAAAAAACGCTTCGTTGGTGGCGCTTCGTTCCTGTGTCAGGTGCAGGTCGGAAATGAAATAGGCAGCCATGGGCGACCCCTGGGGCGTGCCCGGGTGCTTACAGTGCTGTTGCTTTTTGGATGAGTACGTCCTCGCTGGGCACGTCCTGGTGCATGCCGCTACGCCCGGTCTTGACGCCCTCAATCTTGTCGACCACGTCGGTACCGGCGACTACCTTGCCGAATACGCAATAGCCCCAGCCGTTGCCGTTTGGGCTGGTGAAATTGAGAAAGTCATTGTCCTTGGCGTTGATGAAGAACTGTGAGCTGGCCGAATGCGGGTCGCTGGTGCGCGCCATCGCCAGCGTGTACTTCATGTTCTTGAGGCCGTTGGCCGCTTCGTTGTCGATGTTGCCACGCGTGGCCTTCTGCTTCATGCCCGGTTCGAACCCGCCGCCCTGAATCATGAAGCCGGCGATGACGCGGTGAAACACCGTATTGTCGTAGTGGCCGTCCTTGACGTACTGCAGGAAATTTTCGGCCGTCTTGGGTGCCTTGACCGTGTCTAGCTCAATCGTGATGTCACCATGGTTTGTGGTGAGAAGTACCTGGCTCATTGCGATTCCTTTTCAGTCGGTTTGTGGTTGGCTTACTTTCCGGTGCCGGCATCGACCAGCTTTACGCTCTCGATCACGACCGGCGTCACGGGGACATTCTGGTGGCCGCCGACAGTGGCGGTCGGGACCTGCTTGATCTTTTCAACGATGTCCATGCCTTTGGTGATCTTGCCGAACACTGTGTAGCCCCACAGTTGCGGGGCATTGACCAGGTTTGCGCGTGGCGTGTTTTCATAGACACGGCCCTGGTATTCGAAGCGCGGCACCGGGTCGCCCGGCGGAATCAGGGTCGGATTGAGAAAATCGTTATCCTTGACGTTGATGAAAAACTGCGCGGTTGCCGAGTGCGGGTCGTTGGTCCGCGCCATTGCGAGGGTGCCGACGTCGTTTTTTGCGCCCTTGGCGAGGGCTTCGCGGCCCTCGTGCTGGATCGGCGGGCGCGGTTCCTTCTGTTTCATGTCGGGTGTGAAGCCGCCGCCCTGGATCATGAAATCGGGGATCACGCGATGAAAAACCGTCCCGTTGAAAAAGCCTGCTTTTACGTACTGGACGAAGTTGGCCACGGTCTTCGGCGCCTTGTCGCCGTACAACTCGGCGGTGATGACCCCCATCGAGGTCTTGATCTCGATGGTTTGGGCCTGCGCGCGCAGGGGCATGGCAAGGGCCGGAACAATCAGGGCAAACAGCAGCGCGAGGAAGCGCAATGTCATGTTCAGTCTCCGTTAGTGTGGTCAGTGCGAATCAGGCGGCGCCTTCGTCGACGATTTTCCAGCGTCCGCCTTCTTTGGTCCAGTACATGCGCTTTTTCATCGCACCGGACAGGTTGCTCGACTTGTAATCCTGGTCGAAAGTCACCACCACCAGGTCATCCTTGCCCGGGTAGCGGAACATGCTGATGTTGGCCAGCGAGAGCTTCACCCAGGATTTTCCGGCGTTGACCTGGCGCTTGCGCTCGCTCCACTGCCGCAGGTTCATGCCGTCACCTTCGAAATTGCGCGCATAGTGGGCAAGGTAGGTTTCGGTGTTCAGGCCTTCCCAGTCGCGGCGCCACTGCTCAATGGCCTGTTTGAGTGACTCGCGCTCGGTGTTCCAGTGGTCCAGCGAGAGCCATTCGATGTTGTCGCTGATGATGACCGGGGTCAGGCCTACCTGAATCATCGGACGCAGGATGTTGAGGTCAGCATTGGTCAGCGTCACGCAACCGTCCGACGAACGCGGCGCACGCGAGAAGGTCTCGGAGCCTGTGCCATGGAGCCAGATGCCCGAGCCGCCGCGGCCGAGGCGACGGTCCCAGTCGTTCGGGTAATTGATCGGGAAGGCTGCGTCGCCATAGCGGTCCGCCAGTTTTTCCTTCGGCAAGGCGGCCGTGACGTGGTACACGCCGATAGGTGTTTTCTGATCGCCTTCCCTGAGCTTGTCAATGCCGAGCTTGCCGTGGCTCATGTAGTAGTCGGCAACGAAGCGCGGCTGACCGTTTACGTTTTCGTATACGTAGAGGCGTGATTTTTTTGTATCGACTACCACTGCATGCTTTTGGTCCGGCCGCAATTGCAGCAGATAGCGCGGAATCTGGTCCTTGGGGGGCCGCTCGCGATACGCCCTGAGGCGCGCCACGGCTTCTTCGCGCAAGTCCTTGACGCGATCGACAGGTGCGTTTGGCGCGGCACCCATACTACGCACGGGGCGTGCATGTGCCATCAGCAGGTCGCCCTTGATCAGATGCGCCAGGCGATAGTTGGGGCGTGCTGCAATCAGCGCTTCGGTGCGAATCAGAGCCTCGTCGAACTTCGACGTTTCAATGGCCTTGAAGATGCCGGCCAACGCGTTCTCGACTTCTTCGGTGGAAGATTTGACACCTTGGGCGAATCCGGATGACGAAGCCAGCACTGCGCCCAGCCACAGTACGGTGCAACAATAACTACGCAGGCCCTTCATGGGTGCCGCCCCGACTCCCGTTTCAATTGCCGCTCTTCTCGTCAACGATTTGCCAGTTGCCGCCTGACTTGGACATGACCAGCGTCTTGCTGCTGCTCGCGGTAACAATATTCGACTTGTAGTACTGGCGGAACTTTACCGACGCGCTGCCACCTTCAACCGACACGCTCGGGGATTCGACTTTCACCTGGATCTTCTTGGGCGCTTCGATGCGCTGTTTGCGGTCCGCTTCCCACGAGGAACGCGACTTGCCGCCCGGCACCTTGAAATCCTTCGCGTAAATGGCGAGGTAGGCCTTCACGTCTTGTTTGGCCCATGCCGCGGCCCAGTTGTTGACTGCTGCGATGATCTCGGCCTCCTCGTTAACCGCCTTCGGTGCCGCGGCGGGCGCTGCCGCCGCCGCCGCTGAGGGTTTTGCAGCTGGCGCGGCCGCAACTGCAGTTGCCGGCGCCGAGCCAGGCAGCGGTTTCACGGCGGCCTGAGTGGCGGGTGCCGCCTGCGAGGCTTGGGCACGCGCCCGCGTATTGCCGCTGCCGATGAGCTCCTTGGCCATGGCCAGTTTGCTTTGCGCTGCGGGATTGTTCGAGTCCAGTTGCAAGGCCTTGTCGTAGGCCTGACTCGCAAGCTTGGCGTAGACGTCGCCGAGATTTTCATGCGCGGTGGCATACGACGGATGGGTGCGGATCGCCATCTCGAGAGACTGGCGCGCCTTTTCGTACTGGCCCTGGCCGGCGTACAGCACGGCAAGGTTGTTGTACGGTTCGGGAAGCTCGGGGTAATCTTCGGTGAGGCGCGTGAAGGTGGTGACCGCTTCCGCCGTCTTGTTTTGCTCGGTCAGGATCAGGCCCTTGAGGAAACGGCCCTGTGCATCGCGCGGTTTGGTCGCGAGGTAGGAATCCACCTTTTGCATGGCTTGGTCAAGCTGGCCGCCCCGCAGCAGTTTGCCGATGTCGGCAATCTCGTCGGCGTGGGCCACTGTTGCGGCGCACACCAACATGATGAGGGCGCAGGCGCGTGAGGCGCAAATGTTCAGCAATTTCATCGTGATATACTCATTTCATGCTCTTGCGTCGCTCGGAGTTTGGCACGCAAGCCCATGATTTTACCCAATTTTGCGTGTGATTTCCGGTTCGGCGCATGTTTTTCCTGTTTTCGCCTCGTTTGGTCACGCGTTCCCCATCCCTGGTCGGCGCCGAGTCCGTGCGCTGTTCGTAGATATCCATTTTTCGACGTCTGATGCCCGCTGTATCAGCGATGTGGATCGCACCTGCCTTCACGCTTTGGGTCGAATTCTTCCGGTAAGTTCAACATGAAAATATTCAACACGCTCAAGCGCGAAAAACAGGAGTTTGTGCCGATCGTGGCGGGCAAGGTCGGCATGTACGTTTGCGGCATGACAGTCTATGACTACTGCCACATCGGCCACGCGCGCGTCATAGTGGTGTTCGACATGGTGCAGCGCTGGCTGCGCGCGTCGGGTTACGCCGTGACCTATGTGCGCAACATCACCGACATCGACGACAAGATCATCAAACGTGCGGTCGAAAACGGGGAGACGATTTCGCAGTTGACCAACCGTTTCATCAGTTTCATGGACGAAGACGCCGCCGCGCTGGGTGTGCAAAAACCCGATCACGAACCACGCGCCACGCAATATGTGCCGCAAATGCTGTCGATGATCGGCAAGCTGGAAGCCAATGGGCTGGCCTACAAGGCAGCTGATGGTGACGTCAACTACGCGGTGCGCGGCTTTCCCGGTTATGGCAAGTTGTCTGGCAAATCGGTCGACGAATTGCGTGCCGGCGAGCGCGTCGACGTCAACTCGACCAAGCGCGACCCGCTTGACTTCGTCCTCTGGAAAAGCGCCAAGCTCACCGAGCCGGCTGACACGCGCTGGGATTCGCGATGGGGAGAAGGGCGCCCGGGCTGGCATATCGAATGCTCCGCAATGTCGTCAGACCTGCTGGGCAACACCTTCGACATCCATGGCGGGGGCGCGGATTTGCAGTTCCCGCACCACGAGAACGAGATTGCGCAAAGCGAAGGGGCCAATCAATGCACCTTTGTGAACACGTTCATGCACAACGGTTTTGTGCGGGTTGATGAAGAGAAAATGTCCAAGTCGCTGGGCAACTTCTTCACGATCCGCGAAGTGCTCAAGAAATACGACGCCGAGGTGGTGCGCTTCTTCATTTTGCGCGCCCATTATCGCAGCCCGCTGAACTACTCTGATGCGCATCTCGATGACGCCAAGGCCTCGCTTTCGCGACTCTATACTGCCCTGAAACCGTTGGCAGACAAGGGTTTTGAAGGAAATTCCTCGAAAACCATTGACTGGAGCGCTTCACCGCAGGCCGCCAGATTCAAGGAGGCAATGGATGATGATTTCAATACGCCTCTGGCGATGGCGGTGTTGTTTGAGTTGGCGGCTGACGTGAATCGTACCGGTGACGCAGCCGTCGCCGGGCAACTCAAGGCCCTAGGGGGCGTGCTCGGGCTGCTTGATCGCGATCCGCAGGCGTTCTTGCAAGCCACTGGCGGCGGGGATGCCGAGGGCGTTGGCACAGTACATATTGAGGCGCAGATTGCGGAGCGCATTGCCGCCAAGAAGGCACGCGACTTCGGTAGGGCGGATACGATCCGCGCGCAGCTGCTCGCGCAGGGCATCGTCCTTGAAGACAAACCGGGCGGCCTGACCGAGTGGCGCCGAATTTAGCTTTTTGGTATTGTCTTCCCGTGTGCGTCACATAGTGCAGGAGAGCTTCGATGAAATCTGGCCTTGACCAGCTTGCCAACTACGCCGCCTACCATCGCGACAGGCGCAATATCGCGACCCACGTCGTCGGCGTGCCAATGATCGTGTTCGCGGTCGTGACCTTGCTGTCGCGTCCGGCTTTCGAGGTGGCGGGCCTTGCCTTGACGCCAGCCTGGATTACGCTGGTTGCCGCCGGAATTTACTACGTCCTGCTTGACATCGGCCTTGGCCTGAGCCTGACGGTGATCATCGGCGCCATGACCTGGGCCGGAACGCAAATCGCGGGGATGAGCACGGTGACGTGGCTGGTGACCGGCATCAGCATGTTCGTGGTCGGCTGGATCATCCAGTTCATCGGCCATTATTACGAGGGTCGCAAGCCGGCTTTCGTCGACGACATCGTGGGGTTGTTGATCGGGCCGTTATTCGTGTGGGCCGAAGTGGTATTTGCGCTCGGCATGAAGCAGGCGCTGGTAAAGGCGATCGAAGCGCGCGTCGGGCCGACGCACATCCGCGACATGCACAATGCCGCAACCTAGGCGAAGCGGTTCTCGATAAAAAGCTGCCCTCGGGCAGCTTTTTCCCTGTCAGTCACATCGTTACGCACTGAAGAAGTCCTTCATCTTGTCCATGAAGGATTTTTCCTTCGGGCTGTGCTTGCCCGCATCCTTGCGGTTGATTTCGTCGAATTCATGCAGCAATTCCTTCTGTCGGGCCGTCAGGTTGACGGGAGTCTCGATCACAACATGGCAATAGAGATCACCCGGGGCATTGGAACGCACGCCCTTGATGCCTTTGCCGCGCAGGCGGAAGGTCTTGCCCGACTGGCTTTCCGAAGGCACCTTGATCTCGGCCTTGCCATCGAGGGTCGGTATTGAAATCTCGCCACCCAGTGCGGCGGTGGCGAAGCCAATCGGCATTTCGCAATGCAGGTCATCGCCCTCGCGCTGGAACACGGCATGCGGCTTGAGCGTCATTTGTACGTACAGGTCGCCGGGCGGCCCGCCGTTCAGGCCCGGTTCGCCATTGCCCGAAAGCCGAATCCGATCGCCCTCGTCGACACCCGCGGGAATCTTGACCGACAGGGTCTTGTGCTTTTTGACGCGTCCGGAGCCGCCGCACGGGCTGCACGGATCGGGAATCACCTTGCCGGTGCCGTGGCAGGTCGGGCAGGTCTGTTGAATCGAGAAGAAGCCCTGCTGCATGCGTACCTGGCCGGCGCCTTTGCAGGTGTGACAGGTCTTGGCCTGGGTGCCGGGTTTGGCGCCGCTGCCATGGCACACCTCGCATTGCTCCACGGCGGGGATGCGAATCTGCGTTTCGTGGCCTCGCGCAGCCTGCTCCAGCGTGATCTCCATGTTGTAGCGCAGGTCTGCGCCGCGGTACACGTTGGATCCGCCACCGCGCCGACCGCCTGCGCCGCCAAAAATGCCTTCGAAAATGTCGCCAAACGCGTCGGCGAAACCGCCCATGCCCGCGGCCCCAGGGCCGGCACCGACGGAGGGGTCCACCCCCGCGTGGCCAAACCGATCGTAGGCGCCGCGCTTGTTGGCGTCGGAAAGAATTTCGTAGGCTTCCTTGGCCTCCTTGAATTTTTCCTCGGACTTGCTCGACGTATCGCCCTGATTGCGGTCAGGGTGGTGCTTCATCGCAAGCTTGCGATAAGCCTTCTTGATTTCGTCTTCGCCAGCATCCTTGGCGATGCCCAGGACTTCGTAGTAATCACGTTTTGCCATGCAACGATCCCATATCGACTAAACGAACCGGCCGGATCGGGTGCCATGCATCGCATGTGCGCCCGGATCCGGCCACGTAAACGCCAGCCTGGACGGTGCAAGACGCCGCACCCTGCAGGCGAAACGGATTACGCTTTCTTGTCTTTCACTTCGGTGTACTCGGCATCGACCACATTGCCGTCATCTTTCTTGGCATCGCCTGCCCCGGCAGCGCCGGTCGCCGCCCCGGTCGCCGCACCAGCCTGCGCTGCCTGCGCGTCCGCGTACATCTTTTCACCGAGTTTTTGCGACACTTTCATCAAGGCTTCAGTCTTGGCCTCAATCGCTGCCTTGTCCTCGCCTTTTTGCACTTCTTCGAGTTCCTTGATGGCAGCCTCGATTGCGGTTTTCTCGTCGGGCACCTTGTCGCCATGCTCGGCTAGGGCCTTTTTCATCGAGTGCACCAGTGCATCGGCCTGGTTCTTGGCCTGCACCAGTTCGATTTTCTTCTTGTCTTCGGAAGCATTGGCTTCGGCGTCCTTGACCATGCGCGCTATTTCGTCTTCGGACAACCCCGAGTTGGCCTTGATGGTAATTTTGTTTTCCTTGCCGGTCGCTTTGTCTTTGGCGTTGACGTGCAGGATGCCGTTGGCGTCGATGTCAAACATGACTTCGATCTGCGGCATGCCGCGCGGCGACGGCGGAATGCCTTCAAGGTTGAACTGCCCGAGGCTCTTGTTGCCGGCTGACACATCACGCTCGCCCTGCAGCACGTGGATCGTCACGGCCCCCTGATTGTCGTCAGCGGTGGAGAATACCTGGGTGGCCTTGGTCGGGATCGTGGTGTTTTTCTGGATCAGCTTGGTCATCACGCCGCCCAGGGTTTCGATACCCAGGGACAGCGGCGTCACGTCAAGCAGCAATACGTCCTTGCGGTCGCCCGACAGCACGGCACCCTGTACTGCAGCACCATAGGCCACCGCTTCGTCCGGGTTGACGTCCTTGCGCGGTTCCTGGCCGAAAATAGCCTTGACCTTTTCCTGCACCTTTGGCATGCGCGTCATGCCGCCGACCAGGATTACGTCGGAAATGTCGGACGCCTTGATCCCCGAATCCTTGATCGCGGTCAGGCACGGGCCGGCGGTCTTTTCGATCAGCTCCTCCACCAGATTTTCCAGCTTGGCGCGGGTCAGCTTGATCGAAAGGTGTTTGGGACCGGATGCATCGGCCGTGATATACGGCAGGCTGATGTCGGTCTGTTGCGTCGACGACAACTCGATCTTGGCTTTCTCTGCCGCATCTTTCAGTCGCTGCAGTGCCAGCATGTCCTTGCGCAGGTCGACGCCTTGTTCTTTCTTGAATTCATCGCACAGATAATCCATGATGCGCTGATCGAAGTCTTCGCCACCGAGGAAGGTATCGCCGTTGGTCGAGAGCACTTCAAACTGCTTTTCCCCGTCGACATCGGCAATCTCGATGATCGACACGTCGAAGGTGCCGCCGCCCAGGTCATACACCGCAATCTTGCGGTCGCCCCCGGCCTTGTCGAGGCCGAACGCGAGGGCCGCCGCGGTCGGCTCGTTGATGATGCGCTTGACGTCAAGGCCGGCGATGCGTCCGGCGTCCTTGGTGGCCTGGCGCTGGCTGTCGTTGAAATAGGCCGGTACCGTGATCACCGCTTCGGTCACTTCTTCGCCGAGGTAGTCTTCGGCGGTTTTTTTCATCTTACGCAGGACTTCAGCAGAAACTTGGGGAGGGGCCATTTTCTTGCCGCGCACCTCGACCCAGGCATCGCCGTTGTCGGCCTTGACGATCGAGTAGGGCATCAGGTTGATGTCCTTCTGGACCTCTTTTTCCTCAAAGCGCCGGCCGATCAGGCGCTTGACCGCATACAAGGTGTTTTTCGGGTTGGTGACCGCCTGCCGTTTGGCTGAGGCGCCGACCGTGATCTCGCCGTCGTCCATATAGGCGATGATCGAAGGCGTAGTACGTGCGCCCTCCGAATTCTCGATTACCTTGACGGTGTTGCCGTCGGGAATTGCGACGCAAGAATTGGTGGTGCCCAGATCGATGCCGATCACTTTAGCCATGATGTCTTCTCCTGAAGTGCAAAACTAAGATGCCTTGAATATGGTTCGAATCCCCTCGAATTCAAGGGCTTTTACGATGAAACCTGCCTGGCCGCGCGTGTGACCGGCTTAGGACTGGCGCGCCTTGGACACCGTGACCAGCGCCGGACGCAATACTCGTTCATAGAGGAGGTAACCTTTCTGCAGTACGGTAACCACGCGGTTCGGTTCTCCGTCGACTTCCACCATGGAGATCGCCTGGTGCTTCGCCGGGTCGAATTTCTCGCCCACCGGGTCCAGCGCCACTACCTTGCCCTTGTCGAAGGCCGCATTTAGTTGCTTCAAGGTCAGCTCGACACCGTTCTTCAATGCTTCGACCGAGCCGCTCTGGTCGGCTGCGGCCGCGTCCAGGCTGTCTTTGACCGGAACGAGCGCCTCGGCGAAATTCTCGACGCCAAACTTGTGGGCCTTGGCGATATCGTCCTGAGCCCGGCGGCGGGTGTTTTCGGTCTCGGCCTTGGCGCGCAAAAAATCCTCCTTGGCTTGGGCCAATTGCGCCTCAAGTTCGACCACGCGCTCTTCCATGGCCTGGTACTGCAGGGCCGCTTCAGCCGTTGGCGTGGCAGGTGGGGTGCTGTCCGGGCTGGCGCTGTCTTGGCCGAAAGTGTTGGGTTGCTGCTGCATGAATAACTCCACTACAAATGGGGGAATGCCGCGCGGTACGTGGGGTCGGAAAAACGGAATTCAAGCGTTGTTGCACTAACCGACTAAATCCTTGATTTGAAGCAGGAAACCTGTATATAATCGAAGGCTTCGCGAAATTTTCCGATCAGAACCCCTTCGGGATGGCTTGTTTTTCGTGATTCTTGCCGCACCGGTTGACGAGTGTTCCTCCGGGCGGCCTAGCGGGGCAAAAGTGTCAACAACTTGCCGCCCCATCAACTAGTCCACAGGAGTAATGAATGCGTCACTACGAGATTGTATTTATCGTCCACCCGGACCAGAGCGAGCAAGTGCCCGCGATGGTCGAGCGCTATCGCGCGACGGTGCAGACCGCCGGTGGAAAAATCCACCGCATCGAAGACTGGGGCCGCCGCCAGCTGGCTTACCCGCTCGGCAAGGTGTTCAAGGCACACTATGTGCTCATGAACATCGAAGTCGACCAGAAGACCCTCGACGAACTCGAGCATGGCTTCAAATTCAACGACGCCGTCCTGCGCCACCTGGTGGTGCGCATGAAAAAAGCCTTTACGACGCCTTCGCCGATGATGAAGGAAGAGAAATCCAAGAACCTGACGTCCGGGCCGGCTCCTGCGGAAGCAGCGCCGAAAGTTGAAGCACCGGCAGAAGCCAAGGCTTAAGGATTTCATTGACGCAAAACCGGGTCGAGATCGAAGGCAGCATTGCCGCACTCGAAAGCGTGCGTTACACGCCGGCCGGGGTCCCGATTGTCGAACTGAAAATCACCCACGCTTCGGAGCAGGTCGAAGCAGGCAAGCCGAGGCAGGTTGAGCTGGAAGTTGCAGCGGTCGCGGCGGGTGAATTGACAGGGCGCTTGAGCAAGACACCGCTTGGCGCGCGCATCCGGGCAAACGGGTTTCTGGCGCACAAAGGCAAGGCAAGAATCCAGCTGGTTTTGCACATAACCGAATTCGAATTCGTTTGATTTACAGAAAATTTAAGGAAACCACATCATGGCAACAGGACGCACTGGCGGTCGCTTCGGCAAGAAGCCGTTGTTCAAGAAACGCGACCCGAACAAATCGCTCTTCAAGCGCAAGAAATTTTGCCGTTTCACCGTCGGCAAGGTCGAATTCATCGACTACAAAGACGCAGAACTGCTCAAGGACTTCCTGCAGGAAAACGGCAAAATCATGCCGGCGCGCGTGACCGGCACCAAAGCCGGATACCAGCGTCAGCTGACCGAGTCGATCAAGCGCGCCCGTTTTCTCGCGCTGATCCCGTACACCGATCAGCACGCGATGCGCTAAGGGAGAGACGACATGCAAGTCATTCTGATGGAAAAAGTGAGCAACCTGGGTGGCCTGGGCGACATCGTCAAGGTCAAGGACGGCTTTGCCCGCAATTTTCTGATTCCGCAAAAGAAAGCCAAGCGCGCCACTGACGCAAATCGTGCCGAGTTTGAGGCACGCCGAGCCGAACTCGAAAAAGTGGCTGCCGAAGCGTTGGTTGCTGCACAAGGTGTGGCCGCCAAACTAGACGGCATGATGGTCCAGATCAGCGAAAAGGCCGGTGTCGATGGCCGGCTGTTCGGGTCCGTCACCAACTTCAACATTGCCGAAGCTCTGGGCAAGCTGGGCTTCACGGTCGAAAAGGCGAACATCCGCATGCCGACCGGCCCGATCAAGACGGTTGGCGATACCGACCTCGTGGTGCAGTTGCACACCGACGTGCTGGCGAACATCAAGGTATCGGTTCTCGGAGAAGCAGCTTAAGTAGTAGCCTGCCAACAAATGTTACAAACGCAAAGGCCGCCTTCGGGCGGCCTTTGTTTTATAGTTAGCGCTCGTCAGGAGATTCCCCGCCGTGTCAGCCGTCATGCCCCGCCAGCCCGGCAACGACCCCCAGGTCGAAGCCCTCAAGATTCCGCCCCATTCGATCGAGTCGGAACAAAGCACGCTGGGCGGTTTGCTGCTCGACAACCACGCCTGGGACAAGATTGGTGACCTGCTGCGCGAAGAGGATTTTTATCGCGCCGATCACCGCCTGATCTGGAAGCACATCTCCAAACTGATCGAGCGCGGCAAGCCGGCCGACGTGATCACCGTCTTCGAATCGCTCGACGCTGACAAACGCGCCGAGGAGGCCGGTGGTCTCGCCTACCTCAACGCCCTGGCACAAAACACGCCGTCGGCGGCGAACATTCGCGGCTATGCGCAGATTGTGCGCGACCGCTCGATCCTGCGCCGCCTGCTCGGCTCGACCGAAGATATTGCTGATTCAGTCTACAACCGCCGCGGACGCGAAGTGCGCGAGATACTCGATGCTGCCGAGTCAGCCGTATTCAAGATCGCCGAGGATGGTTCGCGCGGCAAGCAGGGCTTTATCGAAATGTCGACATTGGTGGTGCAGGTGCGTGACCGTGTGCAGCAATTGCATGACCTGAACAGCCCCGATGTGACCGGAGTCGCCACCGGCTTCGCTGACCTCGACCAGAAGACCTCCGGCCTGCAGCCCGGCGACCTGATCATCGTTGCCGGCCGCCCGTCGATGGGCAAGACCGCATTTTCGCTCAACATTGCCGAAAACATCGCGCTTGAAGGCGGCATCGTCGGCGTGTTCTCGATGGAGATGGGCGGCACGCAACTGGCGATGCGCATGCTCGGGTCGATCGGACGGCTCGATCTGCACAAGCTGCGTACCGGCAAGTTGAACGACGCGGAGTTTTCCAAATTTGCCACCGCCCTCGAACGCCTGCAGGAAGTCAAGCTGCACGTCGACGAAACCCCTGCACTGACCGCGCTGGAACTGCGCGCGCGCGCGCGTCGCCTGCACCGGCTCTACGGCAAGCTCGACCTGATCGTGATCGATTACCTGCAGCTGATGTCCGGTTCGTCGGGCGCCGCGAGCGAAAACCGCGCCACCGAGATTTCCGAAATTTCGCGCTCCCTCAAGGCGCTCGCGAAGGAACTGCAGGTGCCGGTGATCGCCCTGTCGCAGCTCAACCGCAGCCTTGAGTCGCGCACCGACAAGCGGCCGATGATGAGCGACCTGCGCGAGTCCGGTGCGATCGAGCAGGACGCCGACGTGATCCTGTTCATTTACCGCGACGAGGTCTACAACCCCGAGTCGCAGGACAAGGGCACCGCGGAAATCATCATCGGCAAGCAGCGTAACGGCCCGATTGGCCGCGTGCAACTGGCGTTTATGGGCGAATTCACCAAGTTTGAAAATCTCGCGCGGGCCGGCAATTTCTGACGCGAAGCGGGGCAATCGCATGTCGGGGAGAGGGACCATGAAGTTGGTCGCATTCGTCGCGCTCGCCGCTGCCCTGTGCGCCGCGCCGGCACAGGCACAACAGGCGCGCAAGTGGGTCGAGCCGGACGGACGCGTGATCTATTCGGATGTGCAACCGTCGCGCACGGCACGTCTTGCCGGCGCAGTGCGGGCCGATGCCCAGCCGGCCGGGGCCGCCGAGAAGCTCGAGGCCGGCAAGGTGGAATTGATCGAAGGCCTGGTGACTGTCACCGGCACCGATGCGCGGGCGCGGCGCATGGTGGTGGGCTCGATCCTGTATGAAGGCGACGCGGTGGCGACCGGCGACAAGGGCGAATTGCACGCGGAGATGGCGGACGGCGCGGTGATTGCGGTGCGCCCCAATTCGCAGGTCAGCATCATCCGCTATCGCGCAAGCGGTCAGAGTTCCGACGCGTCGATCATGGGTTTGCTGCGCGGCAGCTTTCGCTCCATTACCGGCTTTATCGCCAAGGCCGCGCCCAACGCCTATGAAGTGCGCACCCCGATCGCCACCATTGGGGTGCGCGGCACCGACCATGAGCCGATGGTGATCGCATCGGGCTCGGCCGACGGCCAGCCCGGCGTGTACGACAAAGTCAATATCGGCAGCACCGTGATCACCGGCAACAACGGCGGGTCGGTGGCGGTGCCGGCCGGACAGGCCGGGTTCATTGAGCAGGGCGGACAGTCTCGACCGCAAGTGCTTGGGTCGATTCCGGCTGCGTTCAAGGGCAGTGCCAACGACAGCCGCATGCAAGGCCGGCATGAGCGCGTGCAACAAGGGATCACCGAGAAACGCAGCCAGGCACAAGCCGGCCAGGGGATGCAAAAGGGCAGCGGCACCCGGGGTGGTTCGGGTCAGGCGCCCGGCAAGGGCGGGGCGGGGTCGGGACCTCCCGGAAAGGGCGCTGGCGCGCCGTCAGGCCAGGCGGGTGGCGGCCCCGGAGCAGCGGGACAGGCCGGTCCGGGAGGGCAGTCGGGCTCAGGGCCACAAGGCGCGCAGTCGGGTCAACCGAGTCCGCAGGGGCCGGGGGCTGGGGTATCCGCAGGCCCGGGTGGCGCACCTGGTGGTGGGGCAGGTTCTGCTCCGGCGGGTCCGGGCGGCGGCAAGAAGTAGGTGCGCCCGGGCGTGGCTAGGGCTGCGCCTGGTCGGTCAAATCAATCGCGTATTCGACCACCGTCGTATCGGTCGGATCGGCATGCATGCTGAATCCGAGAGATCGCATCAATGCGCGCATGTTGCCGTTGCTGCTCAGGACCGAGCCCGCCATGCGCGCATACCCGGCGTCGCGGGCCGCTTCGATCAGCCGCCGCATCAGGATGCCCGCGACTCCGCGGCGATGCCAGGCGTCGGCTACCGTGACGGCAAATTCGCACGATGTGCCGTCGGCATTGGGAGAGTAGCGCGCCACACCGGCCATCGGGCCGGCGCTGTCTCCAGGCGGAATCGCGATCAGCGCCAGCTCGCGCTCATAGTCGACCTGCGTGAAGCGCGCCAGCATGCGTGGTGACAGGGTGCGAGTCGGGTTGAAGAAGCGCGTGTAGCGCGATTGCTCCGACAGGGCTTCGACGAACGCGAGTTCGATGCCGGCATCCTCAGGGCGGATCGGGCGCACCACCAGCGCCGTGGCGTCGCGCAGGGTCTCGCGGCGATCCAGCCGTGCCGGATAGGGATGGATCGCCAGGTGCGAGTAACGCGGGTCACCGGCGAGCCTTGCCGGGTCGATCACCACCCGGGCGTCAAGCGCCACCGCGCCGGCGTCATCCGCTGACAGCGGATTGATGTCCATTTCCTGCAGCCACGGCAGCGCGCAGACCATTTCCGACACTCGCACCAGCACGTCAACGATCGCCGCCAGGTTCGCGGCAGGAATGTGGCGATAGGCCGCCAGCAGGCGCGCAACCCGGGTGCGGTCAATCAGGTCGGTGGCGAGACGGCGGTTCAGCGGCGGCAGGCCGATGGCGTTGTCGCGCAACAACTCCACGGCCACGCCGCCGGCACCGAAGCTGATCACCTGACCGAATACGGGGTCGCGCGCGACTCCGACCATGAGTTCGCGCCCGAAGCGCTTTTCGACCATCGGCTGCAGCGCCACGCCGTCGATGCGGGCGTCCGGCCGCAGTTTCGCGGTGCGCGCCAGCAGGTTGCGAAATTCGCGTTCCAGCGACGGCAGGTCGCGCACGTTGAGCGTGACGCCCTGTACGTCGGACTTGTGGGGAATGTCTGGCGACAGCACCTTCAGCGCCAGCGGAAAGTCGAGTTCGCCGCCGATCCGGATCGCCTCGACCAGAGTGGCGGCGACCAGCGTGCGCGGCGTCCGGATCCCGAACAGGCACAGCAGTTGTTTGGACTCGGGCTCGGTCATGAGCGTGCGTCCGCTGGCAGCGATCGCCTGCGCGAGCGCGTTTGCAGCGGCGACATCGGGTGCGGCATCCGAGACCAGTGGCGCTGGTACCTGCAGGAGCAATTCCTGGGCGCGCGCATAACGGGCCAGCGCGGCAAAGCCGATGACCCCGGATTCGGGTGCGTCGAATGCCGGCATGCCCGCCGCTTCGATCAGGGCGCGACCTGCATGGACTTCGGCCTCGCCGAGCCAGCCGGTGAGTACCGGTTTTTTTGCGGCTTGCGCCAGGGGCAGGACGGCGCGTGCGGCCGCCTCGGCGGTCATCACGATTTGCGGGCAGAACAACGTGAGCACGCCGTCGACCCCGGGGTCGGCGAGCAAGGGCGCAAGTGCCGCGGCCAGGCGCTCCGGTGTCGCATCACCGATGATGTCGACCGGGTTTCCATGCGACCAGTGCGGCGGCAGCGTGGCATCGAGTTGTGCGATGGTCCCCGGCGATAGCTGTGCCATTTCCAAGCCCTGTTCGGACGCGCAGTCTGCCGCCATCACCCCCGGTCCACCGCCGTTGGTCAGGATCGCAAGGCGGTTGCCGCCGGGCAATCGCCCAGCACCGAGCAGCCGCGCGGCATCGAACAGTTCGGCGTAGGTCTGGGCGCGTACCACGCCGGAGCGCTTCAACACCGCGTCAAACACGGCGTCGTCGCCCACCATCGCGCCGGTGTGGCTTTGCGCCGCACGCGAGCCGGCTGCGTGGCGCCCCACCTTCAGGACCACGATCGGTTTGGTGCGCGCGGCGGCGCGCAACCCGCTGATGAAGCGACGCGCATCGTGGATGCCCTCGACATACATCAGGATCGACGTGGTCTCTTCGTCGTACAGCAGGTAGTCGAGGATTTCGCCAAAGTCGAGGTCGGTGGCCGCACCCAGGGAAATCACGCTGGAAAAGCCGATGCCGGCCGACCGGGCCCAGTCCGTGAGTGCCGCGCAGATCGCGCCCGATTGTGAAATCAGCGCGATCTGCCCGGGTTTGGCCGCGCCTCGCGAAAACGTCGCGTTGAGTCCGATGGAGGGTCGCATCAGGCCGATGCAATTTGGCCCGATCATGCGAAGACCATTGGTGCGTGCGGTTCTTCGCACTTCATCCTCGAGCGCCTTGCCGGCCGCGCCGGTCTCGCCAAATCCTGCCGTGAGCACCACGGCGTGACGGGTGCCGGCACGTGCGGCTTCCTGCAGCACCTGGTTCACCGCCCCCGCAGGGGTGACGACAACCGCCAGATCAGGCGCCTGCGGCAGGGCTCCCATGCTGCCAACGCAGGGGACGCCGTCAATCGCGTCGTATTTCGGGTTGACCGGGAACAGTGGTCCCTTGAAGCCGGCACTGCGGATGTTTGCAAACACCGCGTGCCCGAGCGAGCCGGGACGCGGACTGGCGCCAATCACGGCGACACTGTGGGGGGCGAACAGGCTTTTGAGATAATGCTCTGACATTGTTGACCCGATTGAATCATGACGGCGCGATTGTTGTTTGATCCACGTCAACGGCACGATCTGCTGTGCTTTTAGCATACTTGCCATGATCGACCAGAATGCAACCGACGAGACCATGGACGGCCCATGCTGAGTTTCCGTTTCAGGCGGCGCGAGTCGGCAACGGCGGCGTCGGAACCCTGTTTCCACTGCGGCCTGCCAGTGCCCGTGCCGGTGGCGGACTGGGTCACATTCGACGGCACGCCCCGTCCGGTCTGTTGCGCGGCTTGCGCTGCGGTGGCGCAGATGGTGATCGGCGCGGGTCAGGGCGACTACTATCGCGAAAAATGGCACCTTGGCGCGGGCTCCCATGACCAGCTCCCCGCCTGATCGCGAGCCTGCGGCCGAAGCGGTGCTGGCGGTGGAGGGGATCCACTGCACTGCATGCACCCAACTGATTGAATTGCGCGTTGGTGCATTGCCGGGCATCGCCGCCATCGAGGCCAGCCTGGCGACACATCGGGTGCGGGTTCGGTGGGATGCTGCCGCGACCACCCTGAGGGACATCGTCGGTGCGATTGCACGCGCCGGCTATCGCGCCTGGCCGGTGACGGCGGGAGGTTCGGGCGCGCAGCGGGCAGAACAGCGCCGTGCCCGGCGCACGGCCTTGTGGAGGCTGTTCGTCGCCGGCTTTTCGATGATGCAGGTGATGATGTACGCGTTCCCCGCCTACCTGGCGATAGAGGGCGAGATGAGCGCTGACATTGATGCCCTGCTGAAGATCGCCAGTTTCGTGCTGACCGTGCCGGTTCTGGTGTATTCGGCCGCGCCGCTTTACGCCGGCGCCTGGCGCGACCTGCGCGCGCGCCGCGTCGGCATGGATGTGCCGGTGGTGCTCGGCATCACGGTTACCTTCGTCGCCAGCGCCTGGTCCACCTTCATCGTACCCGGGCCGGTGTATTACGACTCGGTGTCGATGTTCGTGTTCCTGCTGCTGGGCGCGCGTTACCTCGAGTCGCTGGCGCGGGCGCGCGCCAGCGGCGCCATCGACGCACTGCTTGAGGCGCAGCCCGCCACCGCGCTGCGCTTCGACACCTGGTCGCCCACAGCGACGTCTGCGGCATCGTCCACCCAGGCGCCGCGCGAAGTCGCGGCCGACTCCCTGCGCACTGGCGACCACGTGCTGGTGCAGATCGGCGCATCAATTCCGGCCGACGGGGTGGTGGTGCAGGGCATGAGCTTGAACGATGAAGCCCTGCTAACCGGCGAGAGCCACCCGGTCGCTTGCGGGGTTGGAGACACCGTCACTGGCGGCGCCATCAACCTCACCGCGCCGCTGGTGGTGCGCGTCACCGCCGTCGGCCCCGACTCGCGCGCTTCCGCCATTGTGCGCATGATGGAGCGCGCGGCCAACCGCAAGCCGGCGCTGCTGCAGTTGGCGGATCGCCATGCCGGCACCTTCCTCTGGGCCATCATGGCGCTGGCCTTGGCCGCAGGCCTCGCGTGGTGGCAGATCGAACCCGCGCGCGCGCTGTGGGTGGCGGTCGCGGTCCTGATCGTCACCTGCCCGTGCGCGCTGTCGCTGGCCGCTCCGGCAGCGCAGGCCGCCGCGATCGGCAACCTCGCGCGCCACGGCGTGCTGGTCACGCAGGGCCACGCCCTCGAAACCCTGGCGCGCGTCAACCATTTCGTGTTCGACAAGACCGGCACCCTCACCACCGGGCGCATGCAGGTGATTGATACGATCGTGCTGGGAGAACTGGAAGCGGGCGATCTGATGCGCCTCGCCGGCCGCCTCGAAGCGCAGGCAGTGCATCCGGTGGCGCAGGCCTTGGCGATGGCCGCCGCGCCGCTGCTGGTAGCGGACAAACAACAAGCGGATGCGAACACTCCGCTGTTGGCCGACAGCATCGAAACACCGGGCGCCGGCATCGAAGCGCGCGTCAACGGCCGCCGCGTGCGCATCGGCAGTCCCGCGTTTACGGGCGCACTGCACGGCCAGCCGTTTCCTGCCCATGCTGCTACGCGCCTTGGCGCACACACGCTGGTCGCCCTGGCCGATGAGGCGGGCTGGCTCGGCGCTTTCGCCCTCGGCGACGGCATTCGCCCCGGCGCGCGCGCCATGGTCGCGGCATTGCGCGACGCCGGTTGCCGCGTCACCATGCTCAGCGGCGACCACCTTGATGCCGCATCCCGCGTTGCTGCCGCCGTCGGCATCGACGACGTGCAGGCCGCCATGATGCCGGAGAAAAAAACAGAATCCGTAGCGGCGTTGCAGCGCTCCGGTAGCGTGATCGCCATGGTGGGCGACGGTGTCAACGACGCTCCGGTGCTGGCGCGAGCGCATGTCTCGATCGCAATGGGCAGCGGCGCACCGCTGGCGCAAACCCGATCCGACATGGTGCTGATGTCAGCCCGCCCGGCTGACCTCTCGCATGCGGTGGCAGTGGCACGCCGCACCCAGGCCGTGGTGCGGCAAAACATCGTCTGGGCCGCCGCCTACAACCTCGTCGCGATTCCCCTCGCAGCGGCCGGTGTGCTCACGCCGTGGATGGCCGGCCTCGGCATGGCCATGAGTTCCCTGATCGTGGTCGGCAACTCGATGCGCCTGTGGCAAGGCGCACCACACACCGCGGTAGCGCCAACATTTTCAACCGCGCCACACGCACAAGATTTGAAGGCAGCCTGACCATGGAAATCCTGTATCTGCTGGTGCCGCTGTCAGTGTTGCTCGTGCTGGCGGTGGGCGTGCTGTTCTGGTGGTCGCTCGGCAGCGGCCAGTTCGATGACCTCGACGGACCGGCGCAAAGAATCCTCGACGACGACGATTGATTTTTCGAGAACACAGCGTCTGGAAACCCGCCCCCACCAACACTTCCAGTCCATCGAATGCCTGCAAGGCTCTCCCGCCAAGGGTTTCAGGCCATCTTCACTCTCGTTTTCCTGTCCCCGGACGCTAATTACACCCGGTTTGATCAAGATCAAATGACCGATTTCCCCGCCCCCTAAAGTCGCATCACAGGCTGGGTCACAGCTTATGGGGGAGTTTGTGCAATGACGCAAGCGGGGAGCAGTACAGCCGGGAATGTCCCGGAGACATATCACTACAAGGTAGTTCGCCAATTCGCCGTGATGACCGTGGTCTGGGGCGTCGTCGGCATGCTGGTCGGGGTGATCATCGCCTCGCAACTGGCGTTTCCGGAACTCAACTTCGGCATTCCCTGGTTGTCGTACGGGCGGCTGCGCCCACTGCACACCAACGCGGTGATTTTCGCATTCGGCGGCTGCTCGCTGTTTGCCACCTCCTACTACGTGGTGCAGCGAACCTGCCACGCGCCGCTGTTTGCACCGGGCCTCGCGGCCTTTACATTCTGGGGCTGGCAACTGGTCATCCTGGCCGCCGCCATCTCGTTGCCGCTGGGTTACACCCAGGGCAAGGAATATGCCGAGCTTGAATGGCCGATCGACATCCTGATCGCGGTGGTCTGGGTGTCCTACGCGGTAGTGTTCTTCGGCACCATCGTCAAGCGCAAGATCCCGCACATCTATGTCGCCAACTGGTTTTTTGGCGCCTTCATCCTGACGGTGGCCCTGTTGCATATCGTCAACAGCGCGGCAATCCCGGTGAGCTTCCTAAAATCGTATTCCGCGTATGCCGGCGTGCAGGACGCGATGGTGCAGTGGTGGTATGGGCACAACGCCGTGGGCTTCTTCCTCACCGCCGGCTTCCTCGGCATGATGTACTACTTCATCCCGAAGCAGGCCGGCCGTCCGATCTATTCGTACCGACTCTCGATTGTCCACTTCTGGGCGTTGATCTTCACCTACATGTGGGCCGGTCCGCACCATTTGCACTACACGGCGTTGCCGGACTGGACCCAGTCGCTGGGCATGCTGTTTTCATTGATCCTGCTGGCGCCCTCGTGGGGCGGCATGATCAACGGCATCATGACGCTGTCGGGCGCGTGGCACAAGCTGCGTTCCGACCCGATCCTGAAATTCCTGATCGTGTCGCTGTCGTTCTACGGCATGAGCACCTTTGAAGGGCCGATGATGGCGATCAAGACCGTCAACGCGCTGTCGCATTACACCGACTGGACCGTCGGCCACGTGCACTCGGGTGCGCTCGGCTGGGTCGGCCTGGTGGCGATGGGGTCGATCTACTTCCTGATCCCGAAACTGTTCGGCCAGAAGGAGATGTACAGCGTCAAGCTGATCGAACTGCATTTCTGGATCGCCACTGTCGGCATCGTGCTGTACATCGCCGCGATGTGGATCGCCGGCGTCATGCAGGGTCTGATGTGGCGCGCCGTCAACAGCGACGGTACCCTGACCTACACCTTCGTCGAGAGCGTCAAGGCAACCTTTCCCTACTACGTGATCCGGCTTGCCGGCGGCGTGCTCTACCTGGGAGGCATGTTGCTGATGGCCTACAACGTGTTCAAGACCATCGCCCAGGGCACATCGGTCAATGCCGTGGTGCCCGCGCCCGTTGATGCGCATGGCCCCACACCAACTCTGGCCAAGGCCTGAACGAGGACCATCATGAAATTCAACCATGAACTGATCGAAAAGAACATCGGCCTGATGGCCCTCCTGGTGGTGCTGACCGTGAGCGTCGGCGGTCTGGTCGAAATCGTGCCTCTCTATTTTCAGAAATCGACGACCGAACCGGTGGCGGGCCTCAAGCCCTATACCGCGCTGCAATTGGCCGGGCGCGACATCTACCTGCGCGAAGGCTGCTACAACTGCCACTCGCAGATGATTCGCCCGTTCCGCGCCGAAACCGAGCGCTACGGCCATTATTCGGTGGCCGGCGAGTTTGTTTACGATCATCCGTTCCAGTGGGGCAGCAAGCGCACCGGCCCCGACCTGCACCGGGTTGGCGGCCGCTACAGTGACGAATGGCACCGCATTCATTTCAACAATCCGCGTGATGTGGTGCCGGAGTCGAACATGCCAGCTTACCCGTGGCTGGCCAAGAGTAATGTGACGCCGTCCGACATGCCGCCGCGCATGCGTGCGCTTCGTATCGTTGGCGTGCCGTACAGCGATGCCGAGATTGCCGGCGCGGAGAAAGAGGTTGCCGGCAAAACCGAACTCGATGCGCTGATCGCCTACATCCAGGTCCTGGGTGCGTCGATCAAATCACGCGGGGCACCGGCCAAAGCGGCGGGTACTGCAGCTCCCGTCAATACCGCAGCAGCCCAGCCGACAGCGCGCTAAAGGAGCACCGATATGGAATTGGACATCAACACCCTGCGTTCGGCGATCACGGTACTCAGCTTCCTGATTTTCCTCGCCATCATCGCCTGGGCCGTGAGCCCGCGCAACCGCAACAACTTCGAACAAGCAGCACTGGTTCCGTTCACCGAGAACGATGCCGGGCCCGATGGAAGGAAGGAATAGTCATGGCTGATTTTGTCAGCGAATTCTGGAATGTCTACGTTGCCGCGATCACGGTCATCAGCATTCTGGCCTGCATCGCATTGCTGTGGTCGCTCTCAACCCGCAGGGTGGTCAAGGATGCCCAGGGACAGACCGTGACCAGCGGCCATGTGTGGGACGAGGACATCACCGAGCTCAACAATCCTCTGCCGCGCTGGTGGATGTGGTTGTTTTACCTGACCATTTTCTTTTCGGTCGGCTACCTGTTCCTGTATCCGGGCCTCGGGTCGTTCAAGGGCAACCTCGCATGGAGTTCCGCGGGCGAGCACAGCGAAGAGATGGCCAAGGCCGAGGCGGAATATGGCCCGCTGTTCAAGCAGTTCCTTGCCAAGGACCTCAAGGCGGTCGCCGCCGACCCGCAGGCGCGTGCCATCGGTGAGCGGCTGTTCCTCAATTATTGTGCGCAGTGCCACGGGTCTGATGCGCGCGGCAGCAAAGGCTTCCCGAGCCTTGCCGACAACGACTGGCTGTGGGGTGGCACCCCGGAACTCATCAAGCAATCGATCATGAACGGACGCAACGGCCAGATGCCGGCGCTAGGCGCGGCGCTGGGTGGTGACGAAGACGTCAAGAATGTCGCCCACTATGTACTCACCTTGTCGGGCAGCGCACACGATTCGATCCGTGCCGCGCAGGGGAAAGCCAAATTCGGGGTGTGCGCCGCGTGCCATGGTGCCGACGGCAAAGGCAATGCGGCCTTGGGCGCCCCGAATTTGACCGACAAGGTCTGGCTGTACGGCGGCGGCGCCGAAAACATCGTCGAGACCATCTCGAAGGGACGCAACAACGTGATGCCTGCGCACCAGGAGTTTCTCGGCGACGCCAAGGTCCATGTGCTGGCCGCCTACGTATGGAGCCTGTCGAACCAGCCCGCCGCCGCGCCCGTCGGCAAGTAGCGTCAAAGCGAGTTTCGCCACGTGAACGCTTCTTCTCCACCGGCGAGTCTTATTGTTGACGCGCCGGCCGTACCCCTGCAACGCATCAATCTGTCCGCTGAAGTGGAAGAAGCGCTGTACGAGGTACGGCAAAAGATCTACCCGCGTGCCGTACATGGCTGGTTCGCCGGCTGGCGCTGGACGCTGGTGTGGTTTACCCAATTACTGTTCTATGGCAGCGCCTGGTTGACCTGGAACGGGCGCCAGGCGGTGCTGTTCGACCTGGCGTCACGCAAGTTCTATATTTTCGGCATGGTGCTCTGGCCGCAGGATTTCATTTTCCTGACTGCCGTGCTGATTATCTCGGCCTATGCCCTGTTCCTGTTTACTGCGGTGGCGGGCCGCCTGTTTTGCGGCTACGCGTGCCCGCAAACGGTCTATACCGAGATTTTCATGTGGATCGAGCGCAAGATCGAAGGCGACCGCGTGGCACGCATGCGCCTCGACAAGCAATCAAGCGGCATCGAAAAGGTGGCCAAGAAAGGCGCCAAGCACGCAGTCTGGATCCTGGTCGCACTCTGGACCGGGTTTACCTTCGTTGGTTACTTCACGCCGATCCGTACGCTGGCCGGCGAGTTTGTCACCTGGACCCTGGGTCCTTGGGAGACGTTCTGGATTTTCTTTTACGGCTTTGCCACCTACGGCAATGCCGGTTGGATGCGCGAGCAGGTGTGCAAATACATGTGTCCGTACGCGCGCTTCCAGAGTTCGATGTTCGACAAGGACACCATGATCATCACCTACGACGCCGAGCGTGGTGATCCGCGCGGCTCGCGCGGCCGCAAGGTGGACCCGAAAGCCGCCGGCCTGGGGGATTGCGTCGATTGCGGGATCTGCGTCCAAGTGTGCCCGACCGGCATCGACATTCGCCAGGGGCTGCAGTACGAATGCATCGGCTGCGCCGCCTGCATCGACGGATGCGACCAGGTGATGGACAAGATGGGCTACGCCAAGGGGCTGATCCGCTACTCGACCGAGAACGGCATCAAGAACCACTGGAGCCCCGAGCAGATCTGGCGCCACGTGCTGCGCCCGCGCACCCTAATTTACACCGGCATCCTGGTTGCCATCGTCAGCGCATTTCTGGTCGCGCTCTGGGTGCGCGTTCCCCTCAAGGTCGATGTGATTCGTGATCGTGGCGCGCTTGCGCGCGTCGTCGAAGATGGCATCGTCGAAAACGTCTACACCCTGCGCCTGATGAATACCCAGGAGGCCTTTCACCGCTACGAGATCTCGGTCAAGGGCATCCCGGGCATTGAAATAGCATCGGAACGGATCGCTGAGGTTCCCGGCGCCAGTGCCAAGACCGTGCCGCTGCGCGTGCGTGTGCCGCAGGGTGCCGGGCAAAAAGGTTCCAACCGGATCGAATTTGACATTCGTGCGATCAACCACGAAGCCATTTTTGTGCATGAAAAGGCCACCTTCCTGGTGCCCCGTTAGGAGAGTCAGCCCATGAACACCATCCAGATCAAGCAACCCGTCCAACCCTGGTATCGGGAGCCCTGGCCTTGGCTCCTGATGTCCGGGCCTGCGGCAGTCATTGTTGCCGGGCTCATCACCACCACGATGGCATTCCGCTCCTCTGACGGGCTCGTGGCCGACGACTATTACAAGCAAGGCCTGATGATCAACAAGGATCTGGCGCGTGACCAGCATGCGACCACCCGCGGGCTGTCTGCCACCGGCTCGTATGTTGCCGGCGAGGGCGCTGCTGGCATCGGCCGCCTGCGCATTGTGCTCAAGGGTGAGAGTGCCGCGCCGGCCAGCTTGTCGTTGCGCCTGGTCCACCCGACCCGCGCGGGGCAGGATCGCAAGCTGGTGCTGAACCAGGTTCAACCGGGGATCTACGAAGGCCGCCTTGAAGTGGCAGTAGGAAACACCACCGCGGGCGGGCGCTGGTTGGTCACGTTGGAGCAGGGCGACTGGCGTCTGACCGGCCAATGGCTTCCCGGCCGCCCGATGCAGCTCACGAGCGTGTCGTCGTGAACCGGTTGGCGCGCTCGGCAGCCGCAGCAGATTGAAGACTTACAACAAACAAAACCCCAGGAGACAAGCATGGCACAGAGAATCATGTGGGTGTTGTGGCCTGCGTTTCTGGTCGCGGCAGCGGCGACCGGCGTGTTTTTCTCGTTGTTTGATCCGCAGGAATTCTGGCTGTTTGGCGAGCACCTCGAGATCAGCCGTCTGGGTGCTTATACGATCGGCTTTTTCGGCTTCTGGGGAGTCGGCATCAGCTCTTCGTCGCTGAGCGTGTTTTTGGCGCGTTCGCCGTGGGAAGTGAACCGCTGCACGCTAGAGGCAGCGGCACGGCCCGAAGGCTGCCCGAAACAGGGGGCGTGCGGCTGAGTTGTGGCGGCGATGAAGCCGTCAGGCCGTCCTTGACGCCGCACCAACCCCGATCGGGGCCGGCGCGAGGTTGACAATGCGCGAGAACAGGTCGCGAAACTGCTTTTCATCGACCCCCTTGAGCGGGTCGTGGTTCTCGGCAAATGCAGCGTCGATGGCGCCCCAGTCCTCGGGCGTCAAATGGCGCAGTGCCAGCGGGATGATGTGGTTTTCCTCGCGCTCCATATGCTGGTAGTAGAAGCTTGCGTAAGCTTCTACGGCGGCTGCAAACATGGCAAATCCGGTAGCACCTTCGTGCTCGTAGCGCAATAGCTGGTGTCCGAGGTCACGGATCAGGCGCGCGCCGTTCTCGTGTTCGTTGCGCAGGACGCGAATGTCGGCATCGGCCTCGTGGGTGCGCCGTTCGAGCGCCGTAAACAGGTGCAGTTCTTCCTTCGGGTGGTGCATGCGTTCGGGGTAGGCATCGATGTAGTAGACGATCGCGCGCAGCAGCGTGAAGTCGGCCTTGGTGTGCCCGCCGCGCAACTCCCGCACCAGGTGGCGCAACGCATGTAGCAGCGCGGCCAGCGTGCGATGCTCGTCGCGTATCAATGCGCAGCCGGCGGGGTAGTGATCCATGGGTGAGGGCAGGGCGGGTTGGCGTAGCTGATTACAGGCTCGTACCGTGGCTTGGGCCATGTGCCTGTTCGCTGGCAGCGGCGCATGCCACGCAACGCAAAGCGTGCGGATTGGCCAGCAGCCGCGCGTGCGGTATCGGTTCCCCGCATTGGATGCATTGACCGTAGTCTCCGCTATCCATGCGTGCCAGGGCGGCGTGAATATTGCGCAACTCGGCAGTATCGCGTTCCGCTTCTGCCAGGTCCACCTCATGCAGCTGGATCTGTGCGGCCTCGTCGCCGCCGGGTTCGGGTGCTGCGTCGGTACGTACTGCCGACACATGGGAATTGATCTCGCGTTCAAGCTGTTCGCGGCGTTCCAGAAGACGCAGGCGCAGGGCACGCACGCCGTAGGCGTGCGGAATCTTGGCTTTCATCATCATTGCACTGTCCTAGCGCACCACCAATACCGGTACTTTGGAATGGGTCAGCACTTTTTGCGTCTCGCTGCCGAGCAGGAAGCCGGAGAGGCCGCGCCGTCCGTGGGATGACATGACAACCAGGTCGCACTTGAGCTTGGCCGCCGTTTTCACGATGGCATCGTAGGGCACATCGCTGAAGACCAATTGAGTCGCTACCGGCACCCCGGCGCGTTTGGCCGCCTTCGCAAGCAAGTCTTCAGCGTAGCCGCGGCTCTCCTCGCGGAGTTGCTTTTGCGAGTATTGCGCCATGACCACGGCGCTTTCGGCATACATCGGCCAGACTTGATCCGGCACGACATTGAGGAGGGTCAGCTTGGCACCGAGTGCAGCGGCGAGGGCGGCCGCTTCCTTGACCGCGCGGTCCGAGAGCTTCGAGCCATCGGTGGGAACCAGAATGTGCTTGTACATACGTGCCTCCTGCGGGGGTTGAGCCGGAAATGGAATTGGAATCAGATGGGTAGAATCGTAAGCTTCTCAACCGCCGCTCATTTGATGTGGATCAATAGAGGGTGTGGGCGCCGGCGCATGCTGCACGTACCGGCTTTCGCCACACAATTCTCCCAGCCCATGCGCACGCTTAGTGCAAAAATCATTGCGATTCAGGTGTTTTTTCTGGTGGTGGCGCTGACGTCGATCGGCATGACCCTGCTCGTGTCATGGGAGCTCGAAGGCGGTGCTGCGGCCATCAACGATGCGGGCAGCCTGCGCATGCGCGCCTACCGCCTCGCCTATTTTTTGGCGGACGGCGTGTCGAACGATCCGCAGCGCGGCGTCCGCGAAGAGCTGCTCGGCGATGTACACGACTTCGAAGCCGTCCTTACCACCCTGCGTCTGGGCGATCCGGCGCGCCCACTATTTCTGCCCAAGGAAGCCGCCATAGATGCGCTGTTTCACGACGTTGAGGCGCGTTGGCGCCCGATCCGTGCGGCTGCCGTCATGCGCGCTGGCGGTACGGCTGCGAGCATTGGCAAGGGCGAGGTTGGCGCCTTTGTCGCGGCGATCAACGAGCTCGTGCTGCGCATCGAGAAAAGTATTTCTAGCACAACCAATATCCTGCGCCTGTTCCAGCTGGGGCTCGTAGCCCTCGCGGTCGCCGGCACCATCGCGCTGATCTACCTGGCCTTCCTGGTCGTCATCGGCCCGGTGCAGCGCCTGCGCGAGGGCATGGAGCGCATGGCCCGCGCCGATTTCAGCGTGTGTCTGCCGGTGGAATCGCGCGATGAATTCGGGCAGCTGGCGCGCGGCTTCAATGACATGGCCGATCGCCTGCGCGACCTGTACCAGAACCTTGAAACACGGGTTGCGCAAAAGACCCAGAGCCTGGCCGAGCGCAACGGCGAGCTTACTGCGCTGTACGGGATCGGCGCGTTCCTCGCCGAGCCGCAGGCGCTGGACGCCTTGTGCCGGGGTTTTCTGGAGCGCATCACGACCGAATTTCGCGCCGACGCCGGGGCGGTACGCTTCATCGGTGCGGACGCGTCAGAAGGGTCTCAAGTGCATTTGTTTGCCAGTCGCAACCTGCCGGATGAGTTCATTGCCGAGGAGCACTGCATCCGCGTCGATGCATGCGCCTGCGGCACGGCTGCCTCGGGGGAGGTGCCGATCCACTGGGCCGACCTGCAGCACTACACCGAGCCGCACGATGCCTGTCGCAAGCAGCGCTTTGCGAGTCTGTCGGCCGTGCCGATCCGCGCGCAAAACGAAACGCTCGGCGTGCTCAACCTGTTTTTCCGCACACCGCGCGTCATGTCGACGGGGGAACAAACCCTGCTTGCGACCCTGTCACAGCAACTTGGCGTGGCGGTCGAAAACCAGAGGCTGGTGTCGCGCGAGAAGGAAATGGCGATTTCCGAAGAGCGCAACCTGCTGGCGCAGGAGTTGCACGACAGCATTGCTCAGTCGCTCGCCTTCCTCAATCTGCAGGTGCAGATGCTCGGCAGCGCGATGAAGCGCGAAGACCGCACGGCTGCCCAGGGCGCAACCCACGAGATCGAGGCCGGCGTTCGCGAATGCTATGCCGATGTGCGTGAACTTCTGCTGCATTTTCGGACGCGCTCGAGCCATGCCGACATCGGCCATGCGCTGCGCGTCACGCTCAAGAAGTTCGAGCAGCAGACCGGCATTCGCGTGGTCCTGGTCGAAAAAGGACAAGCGATGCCGATCCCGGCTGAGGCGCAGGTGCAGGTATTGCACATCATCCAGGAGGCGCTCTCCAACGTGCGCAAGCACGCCGGCGCGGACACGGTCGATGTGACGGTCCAGCGCGGACCGGTGTATACCTTCGTGGTGCGCGACAACGGGCGTGGCTTTGAAGCAGCAGGCGAGGCCAACCCCGGGGAGTCGGAGCTGCATGTCGGGCTTAAGATCATGCGTGAACGGGCGCGTCGTGCCGGGGCGGACTTGCTGGTCGACAGCCACCCTGGGAAAGGTACGTGCGTGACGCTGAACATGGCGGTCTCCGCCTTCGCACCAGCCGAACTGGAAGCCGCATGAGCATCCGCATCCTGCTGGTGGACGACCACAAGCTGTTTCGCCGCGGACTTGGCGCCTTGTTGCGCAGCGAGGCCGACTTTGACATTGTTGGCGAGGCTGCGGACGGCGCTGAAGGCATCAAGCAGGCGGTTGCGCTCAAGCCCGATGTGATCCTACTTGACCTGCATATGCCGGGCATCAGCGGCGTGGACGCGCTGGCCAGCTTGCGCGAGCTGGTGCCGGAATCCAGGGTCCTGATGCTCACGGTTTCCGAGGATGGCGCCGACCTTCTCGCGGCACTGCGTGGCGGTGCGGGCGGTTACCTCCTCAAGAACATCGACGGTGAATTTCTGACCGCATCGATCCGGCGCGCCGCGCGCGGTGAGTCGGTGGTCTCCGGCGAGATGATGGGCAAACTGGTCGCGGGCGTGCGCGAGCCGGCGGAAGCGCCGCAGGCGGGCGGATTGGCCCTGCTCAGTCCGCGCGAGCGTGAACTGCTCGGCCACATTGCCGCCGGTGCCAGCAACAAGGAAATTGCGCGTGCGCTTGGGGTTGCCGAGAGTACCGTGAAGATCCACGTACAGCACATCCTACGCAAGCTTAACCTCTCGAGTCGGGTGCAGGTGGCGGTGTTTGCGGCCGAGCAGGGCCTGTCGGCACGGCTGGCAGCGGCCTAACGGCACCGGCTCACGGCAGCATCGTTTCACGTCGCTATACTCCAGGCATGCAGCTTTCCTTTTTCGGGGCCACTGGCACCGTCACCGGTTCAAAGCACTTGCTCGAAGCTGGCGGACACAATCTCCTGATTGACTGTGGATTGTTTCAGGGTTTCAAGCAACTGCGCTTGCGCAATTGGGCGCCGCCGCCGTTTGATCCCGGCGCGCTTGATGCCGTGATCCTGAGCCATGCGCATATCGACCACAGCGGATACCTGCCGTTGTTGGTGCGCCAGGGCTTTCGCGGCAAGGTGTTTTGCACCGCAGCGACACGCGACTTGTGCGGCATTCTGTTGCCGGATGCGGCCCACCTGCAGGAAGAAGAGGCGCGCTTCGCCAACCAGCACGGCTTCTCCAAGCACCGGCCGGCACAACCTCTGTACACCGCCGACGATGCGAGGAAAGCGCTGAAACTTTTCAAGGGCGTTGACTCCGGGCGAAATGTTGACCTTGGCGGCGGGGTGTCGTTTCGACTAATACCGAACGGCCACATGCTCGGCTCCGGTTGCGTGGCCGTCACGGCCGAGGGCGGGACCGTCGTGTTTTCCGGCGACCTCGGCCGGCCGAACGACAGTGTGATGAAAGCGCCGGAATTCGTCAGACACGCCGACTGGCTGGTACTTGAATCCACCTATGGAAACAGGCTGCACGCCGCGGTCGACCCGGAGCAGACCCTGGCCGAAGTGGTCACCCGGACTGCGGCGCGCGGCGGCGTCGTGGTGATCCCGTCGTTCGCAGTGGGGCGTGCACAAACCATCCTGCATCACCTGGCACGGCTCAAGGCTGTAAAGCGGATTCCCGACATCCCGGTATATCTGAACAGCCCGATGGCGATCGACGCAACGCAGCTCTATGCCAAGCACGCCGCCGAGCACCGGCTGTCCCGTTCCGAGATCCACGCGATGTGCGTTGGTGCCCAGGCCGTCAATACGCCGGAAGAATCGCGTCGCCTCAACACCATGAAAGGGCCGATGATCATCATTTCGGCCAGCGGCATGGCGACTGGCGGCCGTGTACTGCACCATATCACCCAGTTTGGCCCGGATGCACGCAATACGCTGCTGTTTGCCGGGTTCCAGGCCGGCGGCACCCGCGGCGCGGCGATCATGGACGGCGCCGAGAGCATCAAGATCCACGGCGAGTATGTGCCGATCCGCGCCGAAGTGGCGATGCTCGACACCCTGTCGTCGCATGCCGACTATGCCGAAATGCTGGAGTGGTTGCGCCATTTCGACAGCGCACCCAAGACCACCTTCCTGGTGCATGGTGAACCCGCGGCGGCAGACGCGCTGCGCCACCACATTGAGGAAGCATTGCATTGGCGCGTCACGGTGCCGGATTACCTGGAAACCGCGCGATTGCGTTGAGGTGACGGATTGCCTTAACCCACACAGCCTTGAGATGGATCAAATTGGTGCATGGGCCGCGGCGTACCCTGAAGGCGTCAAAACAGCTCAGGAGGACGCCATGTTCAAGCACATTCTCATTCCCATCGACGGCACCGAATTCTCGGATCACGCAATTGAAGCCGGGGTACGCTTTGCCAAATCCATCGGTGCGCGCATCACCGGTTTCATCGCAGAGCCTGAATACAAGATTCCGACCCACGGCGAAATTGTCAGCCGTACGTCGGTATCGATGTATGAGCATTCCGACAAGGTGCGCGGCCACGCTGAAAGCGTGCTTAAGCGCATGGGCGACCGCGCGCGTGCCGAAGGCGTGCAGTTTGATTCTGCCTTTGTCGAGAACGACCGCCCGGTCGACGCCATCGTCGAGGCTGCCGAAAAGCACAACTGTGACCTGATCCTGATGGCTTCGCACGGTCGTCGCGGGCTCGACAAGCTGCTCCACGGCAGCGCGGCCGAGGGGGTGCTCAAGCACACCCGGGTGCCGGTTTTGGTGATGCATTAAACGATCTGTCGGACTCAAGTTATTGTTTGAGCTGCCGTAAGAGAAAGTATCTTCACTCCCTCAACGAACAGGCCGGATCCCGAAACAAAGTCACGAACCTCAGGTTGCCGCTCTCAAGAACCGCTGTTGCGCGCGCCCCCACTTCCGGGTGGTCGGGTGTACCTGATGCGGACGGTTGGCGACCCCGTAAGCTGCGGTTTGGGGCTGGCTCACACGCAGGATGGAAGATCAAGGGGCGCAACGGAAGTTGCGCCCCTTGTCATAGTGGGTTCGCAGTGCCCAAGAGTTTCACGAAGAACCTCTCCTGGAGCGCCTCTCAGGCCGGCAATGCGCCAACAACTGCTCCCACCAAAGGTTTCCCAGGTTAACCCCGCCGATTGAGTTGTGCCGCCGGCATAGTTCGATGGAACTATGCCGGCCTCCGTCTTGCGCCGCGTGCCGGGACCCCTTCAGGCGAATAGGCAACGTCGCGATTGCTCCCTACAGTGTCATGCAGTGTCAATCGGCATGCATGGAGGGGAACAGGAATGGCAACTACGCAATCGGGCAAGGCGGTCTCGACGCTGGTCGTAAGTACGCTGGCCTTCACGGTGTGCTTTGCGATCTGGATGATGTTCGGCGTGATCGGCATCCCGATCAAGAAGACCCTGGGACTGAACGCCACCGAATTTGGCCTTCTGGCCGCGACGCCGGTGCTGACTGGTTCCCTGATCCGCGTTCCCCTGGGATTGTGGACCGACCGATACGGCGGCCGCATTGTGTTCTTCATCCTGATGATGTGCTGCGTGGTGCCGATCTGGCTGATCGGCTACGCCACCCAATACTGGCAGTATCTGGTACTCGGGCTGTTTGTCGGCATGGCCGGCGGTTCGTTCTCGGTTGGTACGCCCTACGTGGCGCGCTGGTTCAAGAAAGACCAGCAAGGCTTTGCGATGGGTGTGTTCGGTGCCGGCAACTCCGGCGCCGCAGTCAACAAGTTTGTGGCGCCGGTGATCGTGGTCGGAATCGGCTGGCAGTTCGTGCCACAAATTTACGCGGTGGCGATGCTGGTGACGGCGATTCTGTTCTGGTTTTTCAGCTATTCCGACCCGGCGCATCTGGTGCCGGCCAAGGTCACGCTCAAGGAGCAGTTGGCCACGCTCAAAGACCCGAACGTCTGGAAGTACTGCCAGTACTATTCGATCGTGTTCGGCGGCTACGTCGCTCTGTCCCTGTGGATGGTGCAGTACTACGTCGGCGAATATGGCATGGACATCCGCGTCGCCGCCTTGCTCGCGGCCTGCTTCTCGTTGCCGGGCGGCGTGCTGCGCGCTGTGGGCGGCTGGATGTCCGACAAGCATGGCGCGCACAACGTCACCTGGTGGGTGCTGTGGGTGAGCTGGATCTGCCTGTTCATTCTGTCGTATCCGCAGACCGATTTCACCGTGATGGGCATCAACGGGCCCAAGACTTTCCATATTGGGCTCAACGTGTGGATGTTCACGGTGCTGATGTTCGTGATGGGCATTGCCTGGGCGTTCGGCAAGGCCTCGGTGTTCAAGTACATCTCCGACGAGTACCCGAACAACATCGGTGCAATCTCCGGTGTCGTCGGCCTGGCCGGCGGCCTCGGCGGCTTTGTGTTGCCGATCCTGTTCGGTGCGTTGCAGGACATCACCGGCATCCGCTCCTCGGCGTTCATGCTGATGTACGCAATTGTCTGGGTGTCGCTGATCTGGATGTACTGGACCGAAGTGCGCAAGACCGAGCTGATGGGCTCGCGTTCCCCGGCCCATCCCTTGACGGCTGCGCCTGCGATGCCGTCAACCAAAACCTGAAGGAAATCGACCATGGCATCTACCCCCAACACACCGGCCACACACGGTCGGGTGCTCACCGTCTGGACGCCTGAAGACAAGGATTTCTGGCGCACCCAGGGCCAGGCGATTGCGGCTACCAACCTGTGGATCTCGGTGCCGGCCCTGTTCCTCGCTTTTGCCGTCTGGCAACTGTGGAGCGTCGCGGCGGTCAACCTGAACCTGCTCGGCTTCCGCTTCTCGACCAACCAGCTGTTCTGGCTGGCGGCGGCGCCCGCACTCTCCGGCGCGACGCTGCGCATTTTCTACTCGTTCATCGTGCCGGTGTTCGGCGGGCGGCGCTGGACCGCGATTTCGACGGCGTCGCTGTTGATCCCGGCGATCGGCATCGGTATCGCGATCCAGGATCCGACCACCACTTACCCGACCTTCCTGGCGCTGGCGCTGTTGTGCGGCCTCGGCGGCGGCAACTTCTCGTCGTCGATGGCCAACATCAACTTTTTCTTTCCGAAAGAGCGCAAGGGCTCGGCCCTCGGCGTGAACGCCGGTCTCGGCAATCTTGGCGTGTCGGTGGTGCAGTTCCTGTCGCCGATGGTGATTGCGCTCGGCATATTCGGGGTCTTCGGCGGTGACCCGCAGACTATCGTCAGCAAGAGCGGCCAGGCCACGCAGGTGTGGGCGCAGAACGCGGCCTTCATCTGGGTGCCGTGGATCGCACTCGTTTCGATCATCGCGTGGTTCTTCATGAACGACATTGCAGACGCGCAGTCGTCGTTTTCCGACCAGGCGGTGATCTTCAAGCGCAAGCACAACTGGCTGATGTGCCTGTTGTATCTCGGCACCTTCGGCTCCTTCATCGGCTACGCCGCGGGCTTCCCGCTGCTGATCAAATCGCAATTTCCGGGCATCAACCCGTTGCAGTATGCATGGCTGGGACCCTTGGTGGGAGCGGTTATCAGGCCATTTGGCGGCTGGTTGTCCGACAAACTTGGCGGCGCCACCGTGACGCTGTGGAACTTCGTGGTGATGGCACTGGCGGTGGGCGGCGTGCTCTATTTCCTGCCCTCGGGCCCATCAGGCGGCAGTTTTGCCGGCTTCTTTATCAGCTTCCTGCTGTTGTTCCTCACTACCGGCATTGGCAACGGTTCGACCTTCCGCATGATCCCTGTCATTTTCATGACCGAGCGCCAGCGTGATGCCGCCGGCAAAGGTCAGGAAGCGCAGGAGAAGGCGATCAAGGACGGCAATCGTGAAGCGGCTGCCGTGCTCGGCTTCTCCGCAGCCATTGCGGCTTACGGCGGCTTCTTCATTCCGAAAAGCTACGGCACCTCGATCGCGATGACCGGCGGCCCGGAAGGTGCGCTCTATGTCTTCATTGCGTTCTACCTGATCTGCATCGTCACGACTTGGTGGTACTACGCGCGCAAGAACGCGGAGATGCCTTGCTGATGCCAAGCCCAGCGCCTCGCCCCATTCTCAATTGATTCGAAGGAACAGCTTCATGTCACATTTTCTTGATCGCTTGAGCTTCTTTTCCGCCCCAACTGAGTCGTTTTCCGGTGGCCACGGTGTCACCACCGGCGAAGACCGCACCTGGGAAGACGCCTACCGCAACCGCTGGGCGCACGACAAGATCGTGCGCTCCACGCACGGCGTCAACTGCACCGGCTCGTGCTCCTGGAAGATTTATGTGAAGGGCGGCATCGTCACCTGGGAGACGCAGCAGACCGATTACCCGCGCACCCGCTTCGACATGCCCAACCACGAGCCGCGCGGATGTTCGCGCGGCGCCAGCTACAGCTGGTATCTGTATAGCGCCAACCGGGTGAAATACCCGCTGGTGCGCGGCCGCCTGCTCAAGCTGTGGCGTGCTGCACGCGCCACGCTTGACCCGGTGGCGGCCTGGGCGTCGATCGTCGATGTCGAGGCAAGCCGGCGCGACTACCAGAGCATTCGCGGTCTGGGTGGCTTTGTGCGGGCCGACTGGGATGAAGTCAATGAACTGATCGCCGCAGCCAACGTGCACACCATCAAGCGCCACGGCCCGGACCGCATCATCGGTTTCTCGCCGATCCCGGCGATGTCGATGGTGAGCTACGCTGCCGGCAGCCGCTACCTGTCGCTGATCGGCGGCGTCTGCATGAGCTTCTACGACTGGTACTGCGACCTGCCGCCGTCCAGCCCGCAGATCTGGGGCGAGCAGACCGACGTGCCCGAATCGGCCGACTGGTACAACTCGACCTACATCATCGCCTGGGGCTCGAACGTGCCGCAGACGCGCACCCCCGACGCGCATTTTTTCACCGAGGTGCGCTACAAAGGCGCCAAGACCGTCGCGGTCACGCCGGATTACTCGGAAGTCGCCAAGCTCGCCGACCTGTGGATGCACCCCAAGCAGGGCACCGATGCCGCTGTCGCGATGGCGATGGGGCACGTGATCCTCAAGGAATTCTATTTTGGCGGCAACGGCCGTCCGCGCAGCGCCTACTTCGATGACTACGTGCGCCGCTATACTGACCTGCCGATGCTGGTGATGCTCAAGGAACAACAGTTGCCCGATGGCAACACCGTAATGGTGCCGGACCGTTACGTGCGCGCTTCCGACTTTGCCGATCAGCTGGGTCAGGTCAACAACCCGGAATGGAAAACCGTGGCGCTCGATGCCACCGGCAAGGTGGTATTGCCCACCGGCGCCATCGGCTTTCGTTGGGGGCCGGATGGCCGCGCCGACCAGGGGCAGTGGAACATCGAAGCGAAGGAAGCGCAGCACGGTGCCGA
Source organism: Burkholderiales bacterium (assembly GCA_947473125.1). Taxonomy (GTDB): domain Bacteria; phylum Pseudomonadota; class Gammaproteobacteria; order Burkholderiales; family JAEUOS01; genus CANJDH01. Next base: position 34,172 of record CANJDH010000002.1, on the reverse strand, counting down.
CGTCAAATTACGGCTCTCGGCGCTGGAAGCCGAAGGCGTGACGCCGGCGACCGCGCAGGTGGGGTTTCCGTATTTTGGCGGCATCGTCACGGCCAATTTCACCCACAACGCCCAGAGCGACGTGCTGGTTCGAACCGTACCGGTGACGCAGATCACTCTCGATGGCAGCGGGCGCACCGCCTTGGTGGCCACGGTATTCGACCTGCAGGTGGCGAATTACGGCGTGGCGCGCGGCCTGCCCGGCGAACTCGCCGCCACCAGCTACGACGACAACACGCCGTACACGCCGGCCTGGCAGGAGCGGATCACCGGCGTGCCACGCGACCAGATCATCCGCGTGGCACGCGAGTTTGCCGACAATGCCGACAAGACCCAAGGCAAGTCGATGGTCATCATCGGCGCGGCCATGAACCACTGGTATCACTCCGACATGAACTATCGCGGCGTGATCAACATGCTGATGATGTGCGGGTGTGTGGGCAAGAGCGGCGGCGGCTGGGCGCACTACGTCGGACAGGAGAAGCTGCGGCCGCAAACCGGCTGGACCGCATTGGCCTTCGCGCTCGACTGGATCCGCCCGCCGCGCCAGATGAACAGCACCAGCTTCTTCTATGCCCACACCGACCAGTGGCGCTACGAGAAGCTTGGGGTCGATGAAGTGCTCTCGCCGCTGGCCGACAAGAAACTGTTCGGCGGCAGCATGATCGACTACAACGTGCGCGCCGAGCGCATGGGCTGGTTGCCGTCCGCCCCGCAACTCAAGACCAACCCGATGCAGGTGGTGCGCGATGCGACGGCCGCCGGCATGGACCCTAAGGATTATGCGGTCAAGGCGCTCAAGGAGGGCACTCTGCAGATGTCCTGCGAAGACCCGGACCACCCGGACAACTGGCCGCGCAACATGTTTGTGTGGCGCTCCAACCTGTTGGGCTCGTCTGGCAAGGGGCATGAATATTTCCTCAAGCACCTGCTGGGCACCAGCAACGGCGTGCAGGGCAAGGATCTGGGCGCTGAAGAAGCCAAGCCGCTTGAGGTGGCGTGGCATGACAAGGCGCCCGAAGGCAAGCTTGACCTGCTAGTGACGCTCGACTTTCGCATGAGCACCACCTGCCTGTATTCGGACATCGTGCTGCCGACCGCGACCTGGTACGAGAAGAACGACCTCAACACCTCCGACATGCACCCCTTCATCCATCCGCTCTCGACCGCGGTGGATCCGGCCTGGCAGTCGCGTTCCGACTGGGACATTTACAAAGGCTTCGCAAAGAAGTTCTCTGAGGTGTGCGTCGGCCATCTGGGCGTCGAGCGCGAAATGGTGCTCACGCCGCTGATGCACGACTCGCCGGCCGAGCTGGCGCAACCCTTCGAGGTGCGCGAGTGGCGCCGCGGCGACGTGGAGTTGATTCCCGGCAAGACCGCACCGCAGATTGCGGTGGTCGAGCGCGACTACCCGAACGTCTACAAACGCTTCACCGCGCTCGGGCCGCTGATGAACAAGGTCGGTAACGGCGGCAAGGGCATCGCCTGGAATACCCAGGACGAGGTCAAGCAGCTCGGCGAGCTCAACGGGCTGGTCGGGGCCGCTGGCGTCACGCAGGGCATGCCGCGCATCGAGACTGACATCGACGCCTGCGAAGTGGTGCTGCAACTGGCGCCCGAAACCAATGGCCACGTAGCGGTCAAGGCCTGGCAGGCGCTGGGCAAACAGACCGGGCGCGACCACACGCACCTGGCGATTCATCGCGAAGACGAAAAAATCCGCTTTCGCGACATCCAGGCACAGCCGCGCAAGATCATTTCATCGCCCACCTGGAGCGGCATCGAGAGCGAAACCGTGTCGTACAACGCCGGCTACACCAACGTGCACGAGTTCATTCCGTGGCGCACCCTCACCGGGCGCCAGCAGTTCTACCAGGACCACCCCTGGATGCGCGCTTTCGGCGAAGGCCTGGCAAGCTACCGGCCGCCGGTGGACCTCAAGACCACTGCAGGCATGCACGGCATCCGCCCCAACGGCAATCGCGAAATCGCACTCAACTTCATCACGCCGCACCAGAAGTGGGGCATCCACTCGACCTATACCGACAACCTGATGATGCTGACGCTGAGTCGCGGTGGGCCCTGCGTGTGGCTGTCGGAAACCGATGCCAAGAGCGCCGGCATCGTCGACAACGACTGGATCGAGCTGTTTAACCTCAACGGCGCGATCGCGGCGCGCGCGGTGGTGAGCCAGCGCGTCAACCCCGGTATGGTGATGATGTATCACGCGCAGGAAAAGATCGTGAACACCCCGGGCTCGGAAATCACCGGCGCGCGCGGCGGCATCCACAATTCGGTGACGCGCATCGTGTTGAAGCCAACCCACATGATCGGCGGCTACGCGCAACTCTCTTACGGTTTCAACTATTACGGCACCATCGGCACCAACCGCGATGAATTCGTGGTGGTGCGCAAGATGAACAAGGTTGACTGGCTCGATACACCCGCAGGCGACGAACGAGTGGCCGCAGTGCAAGCACACGGGGAGGCAGCATGAGAATCCGCGCACAAATCGGCATGGTCCTGAACCTGGACAAGTGCATCGGCTGCCACACCTGTTCGGTGACCTGCAAGAACGTCTGGACCAGCCGGCCCGGCATGGAGTACGCCTGGTTCAACAACGTCGAGACCAAGCCCGGCATCGGCTATCCGAAGGAGTGGGAGAACCAGGATAAATGGAACGGCGGCTGGGTACGTAAGGCGAATGGCGCGATCGAACCACGCCAGGGCGCGCGTTGGAAGCTGTTGATGCGCATTTTCGCCAATCCGAACCTGCCCGAGATCGACGACTACTACGAGCCCTTCACCTTCGACTATGACCACCTGCAGTCGGCGCCGGAAATGAAGGCGACGCCGACCGCCCGGCCGCGCAGTCTGATCACCGGCAAGCGCATGGAGAAGATCGAGTGGGGACCGAACTGGGAAGAGATCCTCGGCGGCGAGTTTTCCAAGCGCAGCAAGGATAAGAACTTCGACGACATCCAGAAGGAGATCTACGGCGAGTTCGAGAACACCTTCATGATGTACCTGCCGCGCCTGGGCGAGCACTGCCTGAACCCGGCCTGCGTTGCCAGTTGTCCGTCGGGTTCGATCTACAAGCGCGAGGAAGACGGCATCGTGCTGATCGACCAGGACAAATGCCGCGGCTGGCGCATGTGCGTGTCCGGCTGCCCCTACAAGAAGATCTACTACAACTGGAAAAGCGGCAAGGCCGAGAAATGCATCTTCTGCTATCCGCGCATCGAGGCCGGCCAACCGACGGTGTGTTCCGAGACCTGTGTCGGCCGGATCCGCTACCTCGGGGTGCTGCTCTATGATGCCGACCGCATCCAGGCGGCAGCCAGCGTCGAGCACGACCGAGACCTGTATCAGGCGCAACTCGATATTTTCCTCGACCCGCATGACCCCAAAGTGATCGCGCAGGCCCAGGTCGACGGCATCCCCGACAAATGGATGGAAGCGGCGCGCAACAGCCCGGTGTACAAGATGGCAGTGGACTGGAAGGTGGCGCTGCCGCTGCACCCCGAGTACCGCACCCTGCCGATGGTCTGGTACGTGCCGCCGCTGTCGCCGATTACCGCTGCGGCAAACGCGGGCCATGTTGCGAGCAAGGGCGAGATCCCGGACGTGACGCAATTGCGCATCCCGGTCAAGTACCTCGCCAACCTGCTCACCGCCGGAGACACCACGCCGGTGATTCGTTCACTCGAGCGCCTGCTGGCAATGCGCGTCTACCAGCGTGAAAAGCACGTTGACGGGCGCACCAACCTGGCGGTGCTCGAGCAGGTGCACATGAGCCAGGCCGAGGTCGAAGACATGTACCAGGTGATGGCGATCGCCAACTACGAAGACCGGTTCGTGATACCCAGTACGCACCGCGAGTACGCCGAGAACACTTTCAACATTCGTGGCGGCTGCGGCTTCTCGTTCGGCAACGGCTGTTCCGACGGCGCCAGCGAGACCAGCCTGTTCGGTACCGACAAGCGCCGCACCATTCCCATCAAACTGGAGGTCTGAGGCCATGCAGCTATTCAACAAACCAATGCCAGCCCGCCAGACCCTGCGCGTGCTTGCGCGCCTCTTGAGTTACCCCGGCACGGCGCTGCGTGCCCATCTGCCGGAATTGCGTCGGGCGCTTGCCGGTGAAGCGGCGTTGAGCGAAATGCGCATGGTCGAACTAGATGCGCTCATCGAGTTGCTGGCGCGCCGTCCAGCACTCGACGTGGAAGCCGATTACGTCGAACTGTTTGATCGCGGCCGCTCCACCTCGCTACACCTGTTCGAACATGTGCACGGCGATTCGCGCGAGCGCGGCCCGGCCATGATCGACCTCGCGCAGACCTACGAAAAGGCCGGTCTGTACCTTGCACAAGGGGAGATGCCTGACTACCTGCCGGTGGCGCTCGAGTTCACCTCAACCCAGCCACCGCGCGAGGCGCGCGAATTCCTGGCCGAGATGGCGCATATCCTCAACGCCATCTTTGCTGCTTTGCAGCAGCGCCGCAGCCCCTACGCCAGCGTCCTGGGCGCGTTGCTTGAACTGGCCGGTGAAACCGTACAGTCGGTCAAGGTGGTGCCTGATGAAGCGATCGATGACATCTGGCAGGAACCGCCCGCATTCGATGGCTGTTCCTCGAGGGGGCAGGCGGGGCCGGGCCAGCCGCAACCGATCCACATGGTACGCAAACCGCGCCCGGTTCAAGGAGCCGCAGCATGACTACACTGCATGGATTCTTGTTTGGTGTCTACCCCTACATCTGCCTGACGGTATTCCTGCTCGGTTGCCTGATCCGCTTCGATCGCGAACAATACTCGTGGAAAAGCGATTCATCGCAGTTGCTGCGCAGCGGGTTGCTGCGCTGGGGCAGCAACCTGTTTCACGTGGGTATCCTGTTCCTGTTTTTCGGCCACATGGTCGGATTGCTGACGCCCCACGCCTTTTACGCGCCCTTCATGGAGGCCAGCGTCAAGCAGCAGGTGGCGATCTGGTCGGGCGGTGCGTTTGGCGTGCTGTGTTTCATCGGGCTGTCGATGTTGATCTATCGGCGCCTGTTCGACGACCGCATCCGCCGCACCAGCCATGTCACCGACATCGCGATCCTGGTGATTCTGTGGGTGCAGCTGGTGGTTGGGCTGATTACCCTGCCGTATTCGTGGGCGCACAACGACGGCGGCGTGATGCTGGTCCTGGCTGACTGGGCGCAACGCATACTGACGTTTCGGCACGTCGACGCAGCCGTGCTGGCCGGCGTGCCGTGGCCGTTTCAGTTCCACATCGTGTTCGGCATGACGATCTTCCTGCTGTTTCCGTTCAGCCGCTTGGTGCACATCTGGAGCGGTTTCGCCACCGCCTTCTACCTGTTCCGTCCCTACCAGGTGGTGCGGGCGCGGCGCCTCAACCTGCCAGCCGGGCATCAGTCGCCGCGCCAATCCGGCACCGGTGCCTGAACCGGTCACCGACAACCACACCAGGAGCCATGCCATGCTGGGTGAACCGACAGTTTTCCGATTCGATGCGCCGGCGCTCGCCGCGGCGCCACAGCGACCAAGCATCAATCGCGTGCCGCTGGCCGCCGAGGACGCGACGCTGCCGGCCGATGAATTGCGCCAGCGCGCCTGCACCGAGTTGCTGCGCCAGGCCGCGCAGCAGGCCGAGCTGCTTGACGCCGACGATGCCCCCGGCACCGACGGTGCGATCAGCGAAGCCGCTGCCGATGCCATCGAAGCGCTGCTCGAACAATCGCTGAGCCTGCCCGATCCGTCCGACGAAGCCTGCCGGCGCAACTATGCGGCTCACCAGGCTCTGTATCGCACTGGCGAGCGGGTGCGGGTGCGCCACATCCTGTTCGCCGTGACCCCCGGTGTCGACGTGGTGGCGTTGCGCAAACGCGCCGAGATGGCGCTGCTTGAGGTGCGCTGCTTCGATGGCAAGGCCGCTGAGACCTTTGGCGCCACAGCGCGCCAGTTGTCGAACTGCCCGAGCGGCGCCGAAGGCGGCGACCTTGGCTGGCTGGAGAGCGAGGACTGCGCCCCCGAGTTCGCCCGAGAACTGTTCGGCCACATCGAGGTCGGCGTGCTGCCGCGCTTGGTGCACAGCCGTTTCGGGTTGCATGTGGTTGAAGTGCTGGAACGGGATGCCGGAATGCAGCAGCCGTTCGAGGCAGTCAAGGGTGCGGTGGCGATGTCGCTGCACCAGCAGACCTACGTGACCGCGCTGCGCCAATATCTGCAACTGCTGGCCGGCCAGGCGCTGGTCGAAGGCGTCGAACTTGACGCCTCCGCGACACCGCTGGTGCAGTAGCGACACTCGACTACGCACAACATCATGGACATTTCCAGTTTTGACGATCTGCTGCAGGCGGCGCGCGCGCAAGCCGAGCCGCAACGCCTGTTGTTCGTGTTTGCCGGGGCCGAATTGCCCGACGATGCCACGCTGGCGGAACGTACGCAGTTCGAGCAGGGGCAGGGCGGGACGCTGACGCCGATCATGTGTGTAGACAAGGCGCCGGCCGAGCTGGCGACCTTCGCATCGCTGGTCGAAGAAGCACGCGATTACGGCAGCGAATGGGCCATCGTGTTCGTCGCGGCCCTTTCCGGCCAGCAGGGCCAGGCGCCCAGCGATGCAGCCGCCGAGGGCGCGCTCAACCGCATGGTGGCGTCGATCAAGGCTGGGCAAATTGGCGCTTTCATTCCATTCGACCGCCAGGGCCTTGGCGTCATGCTCAACTGATGCCGCGATGATCCGGCGCAATCCGCGTGGCGACACACCTGAGGTGCATGAGACCGCGTTCGTCGACCATACCGCCATCCTGTGCGGCCAGGTGATCGTCTGTGAAAACGTCTTCATCGGTCCGTATGCGGTGATTCGCGCCGACGAAGTCAACGCCAACGGCGACATGGAACCGATCATCATCGGCGCCAATTCGAACATCCAGGACGGCGTAGTGATCCACTCCAAGGCCGGTGCCCTGGTGTCGATCGGTGAGAGCACCACCATCGCGCACCGCTCCATCGTCCATGGCCCATGCACGGTGGGCAACTACGTCTTCGTCGGGTTCAATTCCGTGCTGTTCAACTGCGTGGTGCACGACCACGCCGTGGTGCGCCATAGCTGCGTGATTGACGGCCGTGTCATTCCGGAGCGCTTTTATGTGCCATCCTCGACCAAGGTCAACCACGAGACCGATCTGGCCACCCTGCCGCGTGTGACGCCCGAAGCCGAAGGCTTTTCCGAAGACGTGGTGCGCACCAACCTGCAGTTGGCCCGTGACTACCGGCGCATTCAGAACGAATTCTGAGTCCCCCGGGGGGCGATGCGCAGTTCGTGTCATCATGCGCTTGCGCCCGTCAGTTCATCCGCAACGGGCTATCCTTTTCATCCCGCATGGACGGGCACTGGAGCAGACCATGGACCGAACCGAACAGCGTGCGCAAGCCATCGAGGCCACCATGGCCGACATTCGTGCCATCGAGCAGCAGCATGGCGTGAATCGGTCTTCACTGGCAAAAATGCGCGAACGACTGATGCAGCTGGCGGCGCGCACCGATCTTTTCACGCTGGCGGACTACCCGCCGCCCGAACCCGGCGGCAAGCGCACGTCCTGCTTGTATCGGCTCGCCGAAGATGCCGACCATCGTTTTGCCCTGTACGCCAACGCGGCCAGCGGCCACTACGGCACGCCGGCACACAATCACACCACCTGGGCGGTGATCGTCGGGGTCGAGGGCGAAGAATTGAACCGCTTTTACGACCGCACACCCGAGAACGGCGTCAGCGAAAAAGGCCAGCATGTCGTGCGCCAGGGCACCGGCGTGTCGTTCATGCCCGACGACCTGCATTCGATCCATATCGACGGGCAGTTGCTCAATTTCCACATGTACGGTTTCGGGCTGGAACAGCTGGAACGGCGTGAGTATTACAAGCTGGACGAAAAAGCCTGGGCGATCTTCCCGCCGCACACCGACATCCGCGAGGCGCGCGCCGCACTCCCATGAGCAAATCGATCTCCACCGCTGCGGTGCGCGACCTGCTGCTCGCAGGTGGCGAGTTGGCGCTGCTCGACGTGCGCGAACAGGGTGTGCATTACCAGGGCCATCCGTTCTTTGCGTGTTCTCTGCCGCTGTCGCACCTGGAGCGCATGGCGTGCGACCTGGTGCCGCGCTTCGATGCGCCGCTGGTGCTGCTTGACGGCGGCGGCGAAGGGCTGGCCGAGCGCGCTGCGGCCAAACTTGCTGCATCCGGCTACACCGATATCGCGATTCTCGATGGGGGTTGCGCCGGCTGGAAAGCTGCCGGTGGCGAACTGTTTTCCGGGGTCAACGTGCCGTCCAAGGCCTTCGGTGAATTCATCGAGCACCACTACGACACGCCGCGCGTGCCGCCGGCCGAGATTCAGCAGCTGATCGCTGCGGGCCGCAAGATGGTGATTCTCGACTCGCGCCCTTACGACGAATTTCACCGCATGAGCATTCCCGGCGGCGTAGACGCACCCGGCGCCGAGCTGGTGTATCGCGTGCACGATGTGGCCCCCGACCCCGATACTTTGGTGGTAGTCAACTGTGCCGGCCGTACGCGCAGCATCATCGGCTGCCAGTCTTTGCGCAATGCCGGCATTCCCAATCCGGTGGTGGCGCTCAAGGACGGCACCATGGGCTGGGAGCTGGCAGGGTTTGAATGCGAGCGCGGCTCGACGCGCGAAGCGCCGGCGCCGTCCCCCGCCGGCACCGCCAAGGCGCGTGCCGCTGCGGAACATGTGGCACAGCACTTCGAAGTCAAGTTCGCATCGCGGCAACAGGTCCAGGCATGGCAGGCCGAACCGGGCCGCACGCTGTACCTGCTCGACGTGCGTACCAAAGCGGAATTCGAAACCCGGCGTATCGCCGGGTCACGCCACGCGCCCGGTGGCCAACTGGTGCAAGCGACCGACGAGTTCGTCGCGGTACGGGGAGCGCGCCTCGTTCTGGTTGACCCCTCCAGGGTGCGTTCGGTGATGACCGCTTCGTGGCTCAACCAGCTCGGATGGGACGATGTGCATGTGCTCGAACCGGAGGGCGCCGACGGGTTTGCCGCCTGGCCTCTGGAGAGCGGCTCGCGCGTCCAGGTGCTCGCCGGTTTCGCGCCTTGGACCAGCGTTACCCCTCAGGAAGCAGCGCAGCGCAAAGAGCAGGGAGGGCAAGGCGAAACCCTGGTGCTGGATCTCGCCAACAGCCTGAAATTTCGCGCGCGTCACATCGCTGACGCCTGGTGGGCCGTGCGTTCACGACTCTCCGCAGCCCGCACCCATCTCGGCTCCCACACAAGCGTCCTGCTGAGCTCCGACGACGGGCTGCTTGCGCATTTGGCCGCTCCCGAGGCCGCCGCCCTGTGGCCGGACGCGGAGGTGTTGGTGATCGAAGGCGGCACTGCCGCCTGGGGTGCTGCTGGTCTGGCGGTCGAAGCCGGCATCGGCACACACAACAGCACGACCACGTTGGACGATGTTTGGTACAAACCTTACGACCACGAGCACGAGGGGGATTACGAAAAGCACGCACGTGCCTATCTCGACTGGGAAGTGGCGCTGGTCGAACAGATTCGCCGCGACCCGACGATCCGCTTTCGCGCCTACGATTAGGCCCGCGTGAGCCAGGACCATACCTTCCCCGGCTTTGCCACACCGGACGCCGGGCCGGAGGCGCCGCTCGAAATGCTGGTGGCCTGCCACGGCCGCGTTGAGCGCCAGTGCGCCACACTCATGCGCCTCGTACCGCACCTGGCTGAACATGGCGCCGACGATCAGGCGCGTGCTGCTGCGGCCAACGTGATGCGCTATTTCGATACCGCAGCGAAGCATCACCACGAAGACGAGGAGGTGGACCTGTTTCCCGCGCTGCTCGAATCCATGGCCGGGTCGGACGCGGTGTGTATTCGCGAGCTTACAGACGCCCTCAAGGCGGAGCATCGCGTCCTTGAAGGGTTGTGGCATGCAATACGCGTCGTCCTTGTGGGTGTGGTGGCGCGCGAGCCGGTGATGCTCGATGCGCAACAGGTGGAGGCATTGAGCAACGCCTACGCGCGCCACATCGAGCGCGAAGAGAGTGAGCTCCTGCCGATGGCCGGGCGCCTGCTCGGCGACGCAGAGCTCGAGAAGGTAGGGCGGGCCATGCGTGAGCGCCGCGGAGTGACGGCTTCGTAAATCAGGTTTTTGGAAAAGTGCACTCTTCCGCAGCGACATCGATGATGTGCTGGAGAATGGCCTGACTCTGGTGGCGGTGGCTGGCTATCGAGAACCCGAGTTCCTCAGGTGGCAACTGCGAGGACAACGGCACCAGCGCACCTCGATTGAGCGGCCTGCCGAGGGCGTAAGTCGGAAGCAGTGCGATCCCGGCGCCGCTGGCCACTACCTCAATGATGCTCTGCAGGTTATCCGAGGTGTTGATGTTTCCCGGAGAGACGCCATGACGACGCAGGCTGTCCATTGCCATCAGATGCAACTGGGCTGGGCGCGCGACGCACCACAGTGTCTGGGCCTCGAACAAATCCTTGATGCTGGTCGTGCGCTTTCGATTTTTATCACGTAGCGAGCGTGCCACCAGCCACTGTACCTGGGCGCTGCCAATGTGTCGGGTGGTGATTCCGACGCTCTCGATCGGCGAGGCGGTAATCGCCAGGTCCAGTGCCCCCATCTCAAGCTTCTGGTGCATGTTGATCGTCAGCCCGACCTCGATCTCGTAGTTGACGCGCGGCATGTCGCGCTTCAGGCGCGTCATGAAGGCGGCAAACCAGGTCAGGGTGACCATTTCGCCGACGCCCATGCGCACAGTGCCGGTGGCGGCCATCGAGTTCTCCAGCGATGCGACGACATCGTCGAGGCGATGCAGCAGCGGCTGCGCGCGATTCACCAGATCGCGCCCCTGGATCGTCAGCTCCATGCGCCGCCCCTGGCGATGGAACAAGTCGATGCGCAGCGCCTGCTCGAGCTCCCGGACGCGCCGTGACACCGCCGGCTGGGTGGTATTGAGGCGTTTCGCTGCCGCGGTGAAACTGCCCAGCCGCGCGATCCAGCACAGGGTTTCGAGATTTATCAGACTTAATCGACTCATGATGAAAGCTCATGGATTGTGATGAATAAGTATAGCTAGTCTTTGCGACTCGGCGGTCTTACTCTGGCGCCAGTTGGTGCAGCAACAGGCCACGGAGCCGCTCGATGTGAACGGCTGAACTGAGACAAAGGCGCGATGTGTCGACAGCTTGGTCCGGGCGTGTCGGCGCTGCATCGGCCACAGGAGATGCCATGACAGAAGCACAGGCGCCCGGCGCGCCTCGTGTTGCAGCGGCGCCCCCTGCCAGCAAACCGCTGCTGGCGGTCGAGGTGTTGTGTGCGTTGCTTCTTGCATTCCTGCTCCTGCTGCTCCTGGGCGGGGCGGTGCTGCGCCATCAGGGGTACACCGCGCCGGCCGTCTACGAGTTCGTGCGCGTCCTGTTCGTCTATCTGGTTGCGCTGTCCGCCGTCATCGCGTATGCGCACCGCACCAACCTGTGCGTGCCCGGATGGTGGCGCGAGGACACGGTGTCCTATCAGGCGGCAATGTCGGTCCTGTCGCTGGGCTTGACAGGCCTCACGGTGCAGATGCTGCTCAAGCAGGGTTTCCGCCCCGATGCCTCGTCGCTGCTGGGCGTTCCCGAAGGCATTTCGCACATCCCGATCGGCCTGTTCGCCATCGGTCTGTCGTTGATCAGCCTGAAGCGCCTGCTGGCCGCCTGGCGCGGGGCCCTTGCATGACCTACGCCTTGATCATGTTCGCGATCATGATCGCGCTGATCGTGATCGGCTTCGATATCACCTTCGCGATGATCGCCGCGACCCTGTTCTACATGGCGGCGTCGTACAGTGTCGATGGCGTCAACCTGACGCCGGCGATTCCGCAACTGATGGGTGACGGCATCAATGACGAATTGCTGCTCGCCGTGCCCTTGTTTGTGCTGCTCGGTTCCCTGATGCATGTCAGCGGCATCACCGAAGCCCTGATGCGCGCGCTGTTGCGCGGGCTGCAGTGGCTGCCGGGGCCGCTCGGCTATGTCAATGTGATCGCCAACGTGATCATGTCCGGCATGTCCGGCTCGGCCGTGGCCGACGCCGCCGCCACCAGTGCGGTGTTGATCCGCCCGATGATCCGCACCGGCTACGACGGCGCCGAGGCTGGCGCGCTGACCGCTGCGGCCGCCACCATCGGCCCGATCATCCCGCCGAGCATTCCCTTCGTGCTGATCGGCGGCCTGGCCGGCATTTCAATCGGCAAGCTGTTTGTGGCCGGTGTCATCCCGGGGCTGGTGATGGCGCTGGTGCTGCTGGTCTGGGTCGCGATCCGCAGCCGGCACCTGCCGCGGGTCAATGTGGACGACGTGTTTCCGCAAACCGGCAGCGCGCTCATTTCGTCGTTCAGGCTGGCGTTCGCATTGTCGATTCCCGCAGTGATCCTCGGGTCGATCATCTTCGGCTTTGCCACCGTGACCGAGTCGGCCGCGTTCGGCTGCGGGTTGGCCGCCCTGGGCCTGGTCACGGTGTTCGGGGTGCGCGACCCGCGCGTAATTTTCGCCACGTTGCGCGATTCGGCAATGACCGCCGGCTCGATCCTGATCGCCCTGGCCGCGAGCAGTGCGGTCGGCTGGGTGATGGCGCGCGAGGGCTTCGGCGCGCACATCGGCCAGTTCCTGCTGCAGTTCGCGGCCCAGCCGATGCTGCTGTGGTTCCTGATCGTCACCGCGCTGCTGCTGCTGGGCCTGGCGCTGGAACCGATCCCGATCATGCTGATCCTGATCCCGATCATGTACCCGCAGCTTGCCGGCCTGCACATCGACCCGATCCACTTCAGCGTCGTCATGACGGTGACGCTGATGATCGGCCTGATCTCGCCCCCCGTCGGGCTCAACCTGTTCACCGTCGCGGTGACCTCGGGCGTACCGCTGGCGCCGATGATGCGCGCCTCCTGGCCTTATGTCGGGCTGTTGGCGATCGCTGCCTACATACTGGCTTTTTTCCCGGCGCTGACCTTATGGTTGCCGTCTTTCCTCAAGTAAAGGAGCAACAAGCAATGGACCAACACAACGGACGTAGGGATTTTCTGATCGGCGCAACCTCACTGGCCGCCGCTGCGGCAGTCATGCCCGCTAAAGCTGCCGACCCGCTCGTGACGCTGCGCGTCGGCGACGTGCAGTCGAATTCGGCGTATGACCGCGGCCTGCAGGGCTTCGCCAAGGATGTCGAAGCGCGCACCAAGGGGCGCGTGAAGATCCAGGTGCTCACCGGCACCCAGCTCGGCAACGAGCTCGACATGGTCAAGCAGGTGCGCGCGGGCACGCTCGACATGTGCCAGGTTGGCGTGTCCGGCTACGACAAGTTCCAGATGCTGTACGTGCCCTACCTGTTTGGCAAGGACCGCATGATGGCGTTCACGCGCAGCGAGATCGGCGAGTCCTGGCGCCAGTCGCTGCTCAAGGACTGGAACGTGAACCTGCTGTCCTACGTCTATTTCGGCCCGCGCCACATCACCGCGAAAAAGCCGGTCACCAAGCCCGATGATCTCAAAGGCGTGAAGATCCGCGTGCCGCAATTGCCGACCTTGGTCGATGCATTCAAGGGCTGGAACGCGAACGTGGTGGCGATGGCGGTCGGCGAGCTCTACGTCGGCCTGCAGACCGGCAACCTCGACGCCCAGGAAAACCCGCTCAACTTCATCGTCAGCAACAGCCTGTTCGAAGTGCAGAGCGACCTGACCCTGTCGGGCCACGCCCAGGCGCCGCGCTACTTCATGATCAACGCCAACTCGATGAAGCGGCTCTCGGCCGACGACCAGAAGTCGCTGCAGACGGCAGCCAACGACATGGCCGCCGGCATCGAGAAGACCCTGCGCGCTGAAGACGACCAGTACCTGCAGACGGTCAAATCGAAGGGCATGAAGGTCCACGAGATCAACGTCGCACCGTTTGTCGCCGCCGTCAAGGACGTTGGCCGCGAGCAGGCCGACAAGGTCTGGGGCCCGGGCGTGCTCGACAAGATCCGCAGCCAGTTCGGCCCGGGGCGCTGATGGCGGCCGGCATGGCGCCGCCGGCCCGCGCCGGGCTGGTGGTGGCCCCCCTGTTCGTGCCGGCGCTCGACGAGCGCAAGCTGCACAAGGCCTGGACCCTGGCCGAGGCGGTGATCATCGACCTGGAAGATGCCGTGCCCGACGCGCGCAAGAGCGAGGCGCGCGACTGGGTCGCGCAGCTTGCGCCAGGCCACCGGCACCTCACCTGGGTGCGCGTGAATGCGGCCGAGACTGGGCGCTGCCGCGAGGACATCCTGGCGGCGGCACCCCACGCGGCGGTGATCGTGCTGCCCAAATGCCAGAGTGTGGCCGACCTACGGCTGGCGCTCGATGCACTCGACGCCTGCGGCGCTGACGTTCCGGTGATCCCGATCATTGAAACCGCTGCCGGCCTCGAGGCGGCGGCGGCGATTGCCCGGCTGGCTCCCGGGCGTCTCGCCCGGATGTCACTGGGCCTGGGCGATTTGTCGCGCGACCTTGGCATTCCCTGGGCGCCAGACGGGCCGATGGCCCAGCATGCGCGCTGCCACCTCGGCATCGTGTCGCGGGCGGCCGGCCTCGCCGCACCGCTCGATACCGTGGTGCCGACCGTCGGCGACACGCCTCAGCTGGTGGACGACACCGCGCGGGCCCGTGCCGCCGGGTTCGGTGGCAAGTTTTGCATCCACCCGTCGCAGCTCGAGGTGGTGCGCGCCGGCTTTCGCCCCAGCGAAGCCGAAGCACAACTGGCGCTGCGCCAGGTGCAGGCTTTTGTCGAGGCGATCGGCCGCGGCAGCGCCGCAGTGGTGATCGACGGTTATTTTGTCGATTACCCGGTTGCCGAACTGGCCGAGGCGCTGCTGGCGCGTGCCGGCCAGCCCGCGGGCCTGCTGCCGCCGCGCGACCGCCTGCCCGTGCCCACCAAGCCAACCTGAGTAGAGGAACACCCGTGGCCACACCCAACACACTGCGCAAGCCGCATATCGTCGAGCTGCTGCCGCGCGACGGCCTGCAGACCATGGTGCACGAGTCGGCCTGGACCCCGCCGACCACCGCGCAGAAGGTCGAATTCATCCGCCGCGCCGCTGCGGCCGGCGTGCCCGAGATCGAGATCACCGGCTTTGTCCATCCCAAGGTGATCCCGCAACTGGCCGATGCCGAGGAAGTGGCGCGCCAGACCGCCGGCATGAGCGGGGTAGTGCTGCGCGCGTTGGTGCCGAACCTGCGTGGTGCGATGCGCGCGTTCGACGCCGGCATGCGCAAGGTCTCGTGCCTGGTGGTGGCGAGCGAGACCTACCAGCGCAAGAACTCGAACATGTCGATCGAGGAAAACAAGCAGGACATCGAGCGCATTGTCGACCTGGCGCGGCGCGACGGCCACGCGGTCGACGTCGGTATGGGCATCTGCTTCCTGTGTCCCTACGAGGGGCCGGTGCCGGCACAGCGCATCCTCGGCCTGGTCGATTATTTTGTGGCGCTCGGCATCGACGAGATCTCGATCGCCGACAGCATCGGCCACGCCGGCCCGGCCGAGGTCGCCGAGCGCGTCGACATGATCCTGCAGAAACACCCGCACCTGAAGCTGGGTCTGCACCTGCACGACATGAGCGGCATGGCGATTGCCAATGTCTACGCCGGCTGGCAGGCCGGCGCCACCAGTTTCGAGGCCTGCACCGGTGGCTACGGCGGCGGCATCGCCATGCCGGTCAGCGTCAACGGCATGGGCAACGTGCCGACTGAAGACGTGGTCAATATGTTCCACACCATCGGTGCCGACACCGGCGTCGACCTCGCGGTGCTGCGCGCCGCCGGCGAATGGTTCGCCGGCGTGATCGGCGTGCCCTCGCGCGCGCGCGTGGCGCGCAACGGCACCTATGACGACCTGCTGGCCATCGGCAGGCGCCTTCTCCAGGAACAGGCAGCAACCAGCATGAAGGAATCCGCATGAGCCAGTCCCCGAAACCGCCGGCCGATACCTATGGTGGCCTGATCCGTGCCAACGCGGCGCGTTTGCCCGAGCGGCCCGCCATCATCTTCGAAGGCCTGACCTGCATCTGGCGCGAGCTCGACCGCATCGTCGACACCTATGCGCGCGCTCTGCTCGCGTCCGGGGTGCGCCGCGAATCGATGGTGGCGATCCATTGCGCCAACCGCCCCGAGTGGCTCTATGTGGCGCTCGGTTGTGCGCGCATTGGCGCCCGTCTGGGGCCGCTCAATACCTTCCATCGCGATGCCGAAATCGTGCAGCAGATGCAGCACTCCCAGCCCGAGATCCTGCTGCTGGTCGACCGTATCCGCCGCAACGACTATCGCGACATGTGGCAGCGCCTGTTGCCCGAGCTGACTGGCGGTGCCACGCACGCCGGGCGGTTCGCACTGTTTCCGACGCTGCGCGAGGTGATCCAGCTGCGCGGCGAGATCCTCGCCGGCGCGACGCCGCTGCAGGCCTGGCTCGCGGCCGGTGCAGCGGTGACAGCGGAGCAACTGGCTGCGGCCGAAGCGCTGGTGCAGCCCTCCGACGACTTGTTCATCATGTACACCAGCGGCTCGACCGGCATTCCCAAGGGTGTGCGCATGGTGCACGGCGACATCCTGGGCAACGACTTCAAGCTCGGCGAGCGCCAGGGCCTGACCGAGCACGACATGACCTGGATCGCGACGCCGATGTTCTACGGCCTCTCGACGATCAACGCGATCCCCGCGATCTGGACCCACGGCGGCGCGATCCTGCTCCAGGAAACCTTCGACGCGGGCGAGTCGCTGGCCCTGATCGAACAGTACCGGCCCACCACCTATGTGGCGCTGGCCAACATGACGCGTGCGCTGTATTTCCACCCGGACCGTCCCAAGCGCGACATCTCTTCCCTCAAGAAGGGCATCGCCGGGTTTTCCACCGATGACCTGCGCATGGTGATCGACGGGCTCGGCATCACCTACTGCTGTGCCATGTACGGCTTGACCGAAACCTACGGCAACTGCTTCATCACCGAAGCTTCCGACAGCGTCGAGGTGCGCACCACCACCCAGGGCAAGCTGGTCGAGGGTTGGGAGTACCGGATCCTCGACGATGCAGGCAAGCCGGTGTCCACCGGCGAGCTGGGCCTGCTCGAAGTGCGCGGTGCAGTGACGCCCGGCTACCTGCATAACGACGCCGCGAACCTCGAGGCCTTTACCGACGACGGCTGGTTTCGCACCGGCGACATTGTGCGCATGGGCGACGACGGGCGCCTGCGCTTCTCGTCGCGCAAAAAGGAAATCCTCAAGATCGGCGGCGTCAACATCGCGCCGATCGAGGTCGAGAACATCATCGGCCTGCACCCAGACGTGGCCGAGTGCCACATCGTCGGCATACCCGACGACACCAAGGGCGAGCTGATGGCGGCCTTTGTCGATGCCGGCGCAGCCACGCTCACCGAAGCCGACATCAAGGAGTTTGTCGCCACCAACGCAGCGCGCTTCAAGGTGCCGCATTACGTGTTTTTCATGGGTTCGGCCGACATGCCGCGGGTTGCCAGCGGCAAGGTGCCCAAGTTCCTGCTACGTGAACAGGCGCTCAAGATCCTCGCTTCGCGCAGCACCGCCGCCCATGGCTAGGGCCGGCCTGGAAGTGGCGGCGGCCGACCTCGACCTGCGCAAGTGGGTGCGCCCGGGCGAGCGCGTGCTGTGGGGGCAGGGCAGCGCCGAGCCCCTCACCCTGATCGAGGCTTTGGTGGCGCAGCGCTCTCTGCTCGGCGGGGTGCGCGTCTACCTGTCGATTTCGTTCAGCGCGACCCTGCAGCCCGAGCATGCCGACCACTTGTCGTTCGAAGGCTTCGGTGGCCTCGGCACCCATGCGCGCCTCGCGAAGGCCGGATTGATCGACGTGCACCCGGTGCACTTCAGCCGCTTTTGCAACGACGTGGTCGCCGGCAAGTTTCGCCCCGACGTGTTCTTCGTGCAGTTGTCACGCGCCTCCGAAGACGGCACCTACACACTCGGTGCAGACCACGGTTATTCGGCCGGCGCGATCAAGCATGCGCGCGTGGTGATCGCTGAAATCAACCAGAACGCGCCGGTGATCCCCGGGCGCGGCGGGGTGCGGCGTGAAGACATTGACGTGCTGGTGCACAGCAATGTGCCGATGGCCGAAATGCCGCTGGCGGTGCCCGACGATACCGACCGCGCCATCGCCGCCCACGTGCTGCCCTACATCGAAGACCGCGCCACCATCCAGGTGGGCGTCGGCGGCGTGCCCTCGGCGATCCTCGAAGCCTTGCGTGGCCACAAGGACCTCGGCGTGCACACCGGCATGTTGAGCGACCCGATCCTCGACCTGATGAAAGCCGGCGTTATCACCAATGCCGCCAAGACCATCGATGCCGGGTTCAGCGTCTGCTGCGCGCTCTACGGTACGCACCGCCTCTACCGCGAAGCCGAAAAGATGTCCGAGATCAGTCTCTATCCAGGCGTCTATACCCACGATCCGGCAGTGATGGCCAAACTCGACCGCTTCATCTCGGTGAACTCGGCCATCGAAGTGGACCTCAGCGGCCAGGTCAATGCCGAATACGTCGGCCGCTTTGTCGGCGGCGTCGGTGGGCAGGTCGATTTCGTGCGCGGTGCACGCGCTGCGGCGCGCGGCCGCTCATTTGTCGTGCTGCGCTCGCGCACGCCGAGCGGAAAATCGCGCATCGTGGCCTCGCTCTCGGGTGGGGTGGTGACCACCGCGCGCAGCGACGTCGACATCATCGCCACCGAATGGGGCATTGCCGAGCTGGCCGATAAACCTCTGTCGCAGCGCCGCAAGGCTTTGATTGCGATTGCCGATCCGCGCGACCGCGAAACGCTGGAGAAATCCATATGAGTACCGATGCCGTCCTGAATCTTGAATGGCACGAGCTGGCTACCGGCTGCGGATTTACCGAAGGCCCGGTGGCGCGCGGCAATGAAGTGGTGTTCACCAGCATCAATCGCGGCATGCTGTTCAGCGTCGGTCTCGGCGGCGGCGAGGCAAAGCCGCTGGTCGAAACCGGCGGCGGCCCGAATGGCATAGCCATCGATGCGGCCGGCAATCTCTGGGTTGCGCAAAACGGCGGCAAGGTGGTGCCGACCAAATCGTCGATTGCCTGCGTGCCGTCGATCCAGAAGGTTGGTATCGACGGCGACGTGAACTTGGTATTGCAAGGCGGGCTCAACGCGCCTAACGACTGCGCTTTCGGCCCTGACGGACGCCTCTGGTTCACCGACCCGACCGGCTCTTCCGAAGCGCACGAGCCCAAGCCGGGCTGCCTGCGCGCGCTCGATACCGTGACCGGCGCTTGCGAAGTGATCCTCGACGGCCTCGCGCATCCGAACGGCCTGGCCTTCGGCCTCGACCCCGACACGCTGTTTGTCGGCGAGACGCATCGCGGCCACGTCATCAAGCTGGTGAAATCGGTAGACGGCTGGCGCCACGCCGGCATCTACGCAACGCTGTTGCATGGCGAACCCGACGGCATGGCCTTCGATGCGTCAGGTCGCCTCTGGGTGGCCGCGACCAAGGCAGATGCACTGGTGGTGATCGAGGCCTGCGGCAAGGGTCAGCGCCTGGTGCCGCTGGGCCCGAGTTTTCCGACCAACGTGTGTTTCGCCGGCACCGACCGACGCTCGCTGGTGGTCACCGCGCCCAAGGGCGGGCGGGTACTCTGCGCCAGCGTTTTCGAACCCGGCATCCCGCTCGCGGCCTGAAGCGCTTGATTCGACAATAGAGAACATCATGCAAATCGATTTACAGGGGCGCACCGCGCTGGTCTCCGGCGCGAGCTCGGGCATTGGCGCCGGCATTGCGCGGGTGCTGGCCGGCGAGGGCGTACGCCTCGCCATCACCGCACGCCGTGCCGACAAGCTCGAAGCACTCGCTGCCGCAATTGCCGCCAGCGGCGCCCCGCCGCCGCTGGTGCTGGCCGGCGACATCACCGATGGCGGCGAAGTCACGCGCATCGCCGCCGCCGCGCGCAGCGCGCTCGGCACCATCGACATACTGGTCAACAGCGCCGGCGGCTCACGGCCGCTCACTACCGACGCCGTCGACGCCGCCTGGGAGGAAGCCTTTGCCCTCAACTTCACAGCGGCGCGCCACCTCACCGAAGCGCTGCTGCCGGCGATGCGCGTGCGCCACTGGGGGCGCATCATCAACATCAGCGGCTCGATGGAGCCGCGCTCGCTCAATGCCGCGAGCGCCGCCAAGGCGGCGCTACACCTGTGGGCCAAGGGCCTGTCGCGCGACGTCGCGGCCGACGGCGTCACCATCAATACGATTCCACCGGGGCGCATCAACAGCGAACAGATCCTCGAAAAGCTGCACCCCACCGAAGCCTCGCGCCGCGCCTTCATCGCCGAGAACATCCCGATCGGCTATTTTGGCGAGCCCGAGGATATTGGTCACCTGGTGGCGTTTCTGGCGTCCCCGCTGGCGCGCTACATCACGGGTGCCGTGATTCCTGTGGATGGCGGCATGCACTTCTACGGACACTGACGCGCCAGCCGACCTGGCCGCTGCGCACGATCGCACCAATGCGCGCCTGAACGGCCGCTCAGAGGGGCACCGCGAGCATCGTATCGATGCCGAACGAATCAACCGCCACGGCCATGCGCCTGATCAGGAAACTGCCGCCGATGTCGGTGAGTTGCGCTTCATAGCGCGCCACCATGTAAAGCGACGATACGCCTTCCTCGTCGGATTGATAGACCACCAACCCGGCCCGAACGCTTAATTCAGCGCCGGCATTCCCGGCGTCGCCGCGCACCCGCACGTTTCCCACCTGTCGGAGAAGGTGGTTGTGGCGATAGGTCAGCACGCCCTTGACCAACATCGCCACGCGGTCGCACACCATGCCGTAGGAGTAGCACCCCATGATCGGTGCCGGCAGACCGAGGTCGCGGTTCTCGCGCGACAACACCTCGTAGGTGCAGCCGGCCGCGTCGAATAACGTGATCCAGTCGTCGAAACGCTCTTCGTCAAGGCTGGCGGCATATTCGTACAAAAACGCTTCCACCCGCGCCTGCATCGTCCAGTCGATCATGTCGCGGGTCATGGCGTCGCCTCTGCCCGGCCGGCAGCGGGCAGCCCCATGATCTGGTGGTAGAACGACCAGAAGCCGCGTATCGAAATCTCCTGCGACAGATAGTCGGTATCGACGATCGGCCCGACCCCGCCCATCTCCAGCACTTCGTGGCCTCCCGGACGCCGATGACGTATGCCTTGCTGTACCAGGCGCAGCGCCTCACCGTCTTCCAGCGAGATGTAGCCGGCCGGCCCGATGAAGTTGACCGTCAGGAGCTTGTCGCGGGTTTGCTCGGGCGTATCCGATTCAAAGCCCAGGTAGGTGATGTGCAGCTCGACCAGGTCCGGCCCCTTGGGACGCAGGTGCCGTATCGCATAGGTGTTATCTACCTGCGCCACGATCAGCGTGGGGAACATGGAGAGGATGGTGGTCTTGTAGTTGTCACCGAGGTCCAGCGGCACGCGGGTCAATGCCGGGTCGGCCATTTTCAGGTCGGGGTTGAACTTGCCGGTGCCGGCATAGGCTTCGGCCACGATTTTCTGGCTGGCCGCGTCCTGTTCGGTAATGATCGAATGGTTCCAGGTGTTCTTTAAATCGGCGTCGAGCTTGATGCCGCCGCGCATGGTGGGTTGCTGCAAGCCGAACGACACCTGGAACTGGTGCAGCAGCGAACCGTGATACGGGTCGCGCACGTTTTCGTTGTAAAGCTTCCAGTTGCCGGGGATGCGCTGGCGCAGATATCCCAGCACCTTGGGTTTGCGCTGCACCAGCAGACGGTCGATCTGTGACAGCGAGTGCGGCCCGAGAAATTCTTCCAGCGGCGGCGCATGGTCGCTGAAGGTGCCGAACACCAGGCCGCCGTAGATTGCGACGCGCAGCTTGTTGAGCCCGTGGTCCTTTTTCTCGAAGCAGGCCGGCATGCCACCCTTGCCACCCACGCCGCGTTGAAAGGTCACGCCCTGCAGGTCCCCTTCGAGGGTGTAAGTCCACAAGTGGTACGGGCAGGTCAGGTGCGCCGCATTGCCGCGCACGGCAGACGTGAGCTTGGCGCCGCGATGGGCACAGGAATTCTCAAACGCGTGCACCAGGCCTGCGCCATTGCGCGCCACGATCACGTGGGTGTCACCGACCCAGGTGGTGACGAAATCACCGGTCTTTGGCAGCTCGATGTCGTGGCACAGGTAATTCCACACGGGGCCGCGAAAAATGCGTTGGTTTTCCAGGCGATAGATCTCGGCATCGGTGAAGACTGCATACGGCACGCGCGAGAAGTCGTCGCGCGGCCATGCTGGGTCTATCGCCTGCTTCACGACAGCAGCACCAGGGCCAATCCGATCGCGGCCGGCAATGCCTGCACAAACAGGATTTTTTTGCCTACGGTCGCCGCACCATACACGCCGGCCACCACCACGCAGCACAAGAAGAATATCTTGACGCTGGCGCCGGCCGGGCCGAGGGTGATGCCCCAGATCAGGCCGGCGGCAAGAAAGCCGTTGTACAGGCCCTGATTGGCAGCGAGGGTTTTGGAGATGGCGGCGTGCTCTGGCGTCTGCCTGAAGGTGCGCAGGCCGAGTGGTTTGTCCCACAGGAACATCTCGAGCACGAGGAAGTAGATGTGCAGCGCGGCGACGAGGCCGACGACGATGTTGGCGATGGGTGTCATGGATTATCAGCAGAGGGATGGGATGCGTGCAAGCTTACAGTGCTGAGCCGCGTACAAAATCGGAGAAAACCGGAGTCACGAAACCGTTGGTGGGAGCGGGTGTTATGGACGGTATGGCAGAAAATCGTTGGTGGGAGCGGTTCTTGAAGGATTGCGGCGGAGTATTTTTATATCCTCCTTGAGGTTTGACATGGGTCAAACGCTTGGAGTGGTTTGTTCGCACACTGTAGCCAGTCAGGATTTATGGAAGGGACTTCCCCATGAACCAGCATTGCCCGCACTGCAACGAAATCATCTTTCATGCGCAGCATCTGGATGAGCATGCGTTCGGCAGTGACCTGAGCGATCCCAGGGTGTACCAGAGCGGCGTGGATTGGTATGCCGATTGCCCGGGCTGCAACCAGCCCGTGCGCATGGAAGCGGCGCCCAGCGAAACGGGCCTCGCCTATCGGGTAGCGCACACCGGGAAATAGGCCCTTACCGGGCCGCACCGCACTCCCGCTGCGGGCTTCCGCGGGCGCGGCCTACAGCCCCAGATACGCCTTGCGCACCCGGTCGTCGGCGAGCAGTTCCGCGCCCGAGCCTTCGAGCGCCACTTCGCCGGTTTCGAGCACGTAGGCGCGTGTTGCCAGGCGCAGCGAGGCGGCCACATTCTGCTCGACCAGCACGATGGTGATGCCGCGCGCGTTGAGTGCCTTGATGACGCGGAACACTTCCTGCACCACGGCTGGCGCCAGGCCCAGCGAGGGCTCGTCGAACATGATGAGTTCGGGATTGCCCATCAGGCAGCGGCCGATGGCGAGCATTTGCTGCTCACCGCCCGATAGCGTACCGGCGGCCTGGTGGGTCCGTTCCCGCAAGCGCGGAAACAGCGTGAAGACGTCTTCCATGGCCTGCGCAGCACGGGGCCGGGCGCGTTTGAGCAGGCCGCCCATTTCGAGGTTTTCCGCGACGCTCATGGTCGGAAAGATCTGCCGACCCTCTGCCACCTGGCCGATGCCGAGTTCGCAGATCGCGTGGCTGGGCAGGCCGACAATTTCGCTGCCCTTGAACCGGATCGAGCCGGCACGTGGCCTCTCGATCCCGGCGATGGCGCGGATCAGGCTGGTCTTGCCGGCGCCGTTGGCGCCAACCACCGCCACGATGCCTTTGTCCAGCACCTGCATCGAGATATTGGCGAGCGCCTGCGCGTCGCCATAGAAGAGGTTCAGCCCTTCAATTTGCAGCAAGGTCCGGTTGCCTGCGCTGGCGGCGGCGTCAGCCATCGACGGCCTCCGCTCCCAGGTACGACTCGATCACCTTCGGGTCGCGCACCACAGCATCGGGCGCGCCGCGCGCGATCATTTCGCCGTGATGCAGCACCACCACTTCTTGCGCCAGTGCCATCACGGCGCGCATCACATGCTCGACGAACAGGATCGCGAGACCGGTTTCCTGGTTCACGGTGCGAAACACCGCGACAATTTCGTCTACCTCGGTGGGGCGCAGGCCGGCCATGACTTCATCAAGCAGCAGGATCCGGGGTTGCGTTGCCAGCGCGCGCGCCACTTCAAGGCGCTTGCGTTCGGGCAGCGTCAGGTGTGCCGCTCGGATATGGGCCTTTTTGTCGAGGTGCACCAGTTTCAACACTTCGTTGGCGGCACATCGCGCCGCCGCCACCGTTGGCGCACGGTTGAGCGCGCCGACCACCACGTTTTCTTCGACCGTCATTTCGGGAAATGGCTTGACCACCTGGTAGGTACGGCCGATGCCGGCCTTGCAGGCCTGGTCGGAGCGCATGCCGCTGAGCAGTGTGCCGCCGAGCCGCACTTCGCCGGTGTCTGCGGCGAATTCACCGGCAATCAGGTTGAAGCAGGTGGTCTTGCCCGCGCCGTTCGGGCCGATCAGCGCCACGATGCCCTTGGCAGGTACCTCGAAGCTGACGTTGTTCACCGCCTTGAGGCCGCGAAACGCCTTCGACAGATTGCGCACTTCGAGCAGCGCGCTCATTTGCCCCCCTCGGCGTGCACCAGGCCAAGCTTCCTTGCCAGCGTGGGCCAGATGCCGTTGGGCAAGAACATGATCACCATCAGCAGCACGATGCCGTAGAACACCTGTTTGATGCCCGGCACTTCGACGCCGACGGCAGCGAGCAGTTCGGTGATGCCGTCGGCCAGCACTGTCAACACCACGGCACCCAGGATCGGCCCGAACAGGGTGCCGACGCCGCCGATGATCGGGCCGAGGATGATTTCAATCGAGCGGCTGATATGGAATATCTGCTCGGGGAACAGGTTGTTGTAATAGAACGCGTAAAACACTCCGGCCACCGCGGTCATGGCCGAGCTGATCGCCACGGCCAGCATCTTCCAGCGGAAGGTATTGATGCCAAGGGCCTGCGCGGCTTCTTCGTTCTCCCGGATCGCCTGCCAGTAGAAGCCGGCGCGGCTTTTGAGCAACCAGCTGCACAAGGCCAGCGCACCGGCGGCAAGCGCCAGGATGGCGTAGTAATACATGGCCGGCGGACCGCGAAAATTGGCAATGTCGATGGTGTCGCGCTGCGCCACTTTCAAAAACAGGCCGCCTGGGCCGCCGGTCCATTGCAGGTGGTCGAAGCCGATGCGCGTGAACTCGGCAAACGCAATCGTGAGCAATGCAAAATACACGCCCGAGATGCCGAAGCGAAAGGCGAGAAAACCGATGGTGCACCCGAGCGCCACGCACAGCGCAACAGCCAGCCACACGCCGGCCCAGGGGCCGATGCCGAGATGCACGAACAAGCCGGCCGCCACATAGGCGCCCACGCCGACATACAGCGAGTGCCCGAGCGAGAGCTGGCCGCAAAAGCCCATCATCACATTCCAGGCCTGGCCGGCAAACGCAAAGAACAGGATCAGCGTCGCCACCGACAGCAGGTAGCTGTTGGCGAACAGCGGCAGCAACAACAGCGCCACGCCGAGGATCAGGAGCGAGACGAGCGCGCGCCGATTCACGGCTTTTTCCCCAACAAGCCTTGCGGCCGCAGCAACAGCACCAGGATCAACAGGCCGAAGCTGAACATGCTCTTGGCCGACGGCGAAATCAGCAACCCCGCCAGAGCTTCCGACATGCCGATCAGGATGCCGCCGACAATCGCGCCGGGCATCGAACCCATGCCGCCCACGATCACCGTGATGAAGGCGAGCAGGGTGTAGGCGGGGCCCAGATTGGGCGTGACGTCGACCAGCAACACCATCATGCAGCCGGCCACAGCCACGCACGCCGAGCCGATGCCAAAGGTCAGGGCGTAAAGGTGCTTGACGTTCAGGCCCACCACCAGCGCACCCAGATGGTTGTCGGCGCAGGCGCGGATCGCCTTGCCGGTCAGCGTGAAACGGAAAAAGCCGAACAGCGCGCCGGCGGTAAGCAGCGCCACGCCAGCGGCGTAGACCCGCGCCTTGTCGACCAGCAGGCGCCCGATCTCGAACGATTCGAGCTGGTAGTCGACCTGCAGGTTGCGCGCATCCGGGCCAAACACCATGAGCAGTACGTTGACCATGATGATCGCCACCGCCACCAGCAGCATGAACTGAGAATGCTCCGGGCGTGTGATGAACGGGTTGATCAAGCCCTTTTGCAGCCAGTAACCGAACACGAAGAAGGCCGCCGCCACCGGCAACACCGCCAGAAACGGGTCGAGCCTGAAGCCGACAAACAGGATCACGGCAGCATACATGGCGATGGTCATCATTTCGCCGTGGGCAAAGTTGACCACACGCACCACACCGAAGATCACCGACAACCCGAGCGCCATCAGCCCATACACCATGCCGGTGAGCAGGCCGGCGATCAACACGTTGGCGACCAGGTCCCAGGTCATGGCGCAGCGTTCGGCGGTGCGCCACGCAAAAAAACGGGCCGGTGGAGCCGGCCCGTCTGCCTCGTGATGTGCGCTGCTGTCTGACGGAGTCGCCGCATCAGGCCTTGTAGTCCGGCCACGGGAACACCGGCTTGGTCTCTGCCGCGCTGGCCGGCAGCATCACCTGCGGACGTCCGTCCTTGTTGATCAGCGCCGCCGAGAGGTTGCCTTCGACCTGACCCTTGGCGTTGAACTTGATCGGCCCGCCGAGGCTGACACGGTCGGTCAGGTTGGTCTGGCGAATCGCATCGGCCAGTTCTTTCGGGTTGGTGGTCCTGGCCCGCTTGAAGGCATCGGCTGCGATCAGGATCGACTCGAACGTGTAGCTCACGTTGGCGCCGTGGCTGTGCAGCTTTTCTTTGGGGAACTGTTTGGCCATCTGCTTGATCACGGCGGCGGTCATCGCCGTCTTGGGGTTGTACCAGGGGTTGTTGGAGATGCAGTTCTCGGAGAGCTTGCCGAGCGCTTTCTGGAACTGGTCTTCATAAATGCCCGGGGAGCCGGGGCTGATCATGCCCATGATGTTCCAGCGCTGCTTGACGATCTCGCGGCGCAGGATGATGGCGTCGTTGAGGCGGCACACCAGCAGCAGGAAGTCGGCTTTCGAGGCCTTCGCCTTGGAGACTTCGACCGACAGGTCCTTGGCGGCCGGGTCATACGAAATCGTGTCGACGATCTTGAACGGCAGCTGCGTCAGGCGCGGCAGCGTCGCGCCGATGCCGCGGTTCATCGCCTGGCCGAAGGTGTCGTTGACGTGCATGAATACGGCGCTGCGCGGCGCCACGTTGGTGGCGCGGAACAGGTCGCCGATCAGCGCCAGGCCATTGACGGTGAGGTCGATGGCAGTCGGGAAATTGCGGAACACGAACTTGTAGCCCTGCTCGGTGATCGGCGGCGCGGCGGCAATGTTGATGACGAAGGGCACGCCTTTCTGCTCGGCCACCTGGGCGATCGCCGACGCGGCACCCGAATCAAACGGGCCGACCAGCACGTGCGCACCTTCCTGGATCAGGCGCTCCGCGCGGGTGCGCGCCACGTCGACGTTGGTTTCCCAGTCGGCATTCATGAGCTCGATGTCGACGCCGAGCATGTCCTTGATCAACGCTGGTGCGATATCGGCACCGATCTGGCAGGACTGGCCGATCAAGCCCTGCACACCGGAGCGCGGCAGGATCACGCCCACTTTCAATTTGGTCGACTGCGCCCGCACGATGGCAGGGAAGCCGGCGAGGGCGGCGCCGGCGCCAACCGCCTTGACGAGGTTGCGGCGGCGCATGTCGTGCCCGCTCGGCGAATCGGTGTGGTTGGCCATCATGGTCTCCGGATCTGGTTGTGGTGTCGGGTGGTGCGCTACGGGTGGCTAAGTTATCAGTTTTTCGCCGGTTCGGGAAATTCGGCCGCAGAGGCATAATTGCGCCTCCCCAATTGTCGAGCCTGCGCCATGAAGACACTGCACATTTCCCAGGACGCCATGGAACATCGCGTGGCGCGCTTCAAGCGCCTCAAACCGCTGGCGATCCAGCAGGGTGATGCCGTGCCCCAGGCAGCGCGCGACGTGGTTTACGCGCGCCAGCTACTGTCGGTGATTGGGCTCGACGGCAGCGCCAAGACCCCGATCAACAGCGCCGCCCCGATTACCGGCGCCGCCGGCATGACCATGACCCTGGCGGTATGCCCGCCGGGCCAGGGGCCGGGGTTGCATTCGCACCGTGCCACCTTTGAAACGTTTACGGTACTTGCCGGCGTGTTCGAAATCACCTGGAACGACAA
The DNA here is from genome assembly GCA_947473125.1 of Burkholderiales bacterium. Taxonomy (GTDB): domain Bacteria; phylum Pseudomonadota; class Gammaproteobacteria; order Burkholderiales; family JAEUOS01; genus CANJDH01. The sequence continues at coordinate 5,758 of CANJDH010000002.1, read as the reverse complement.
CGGCGAGAACCGTCTGGTGCTTGAACAATTCGACACCATTTCGGTGCCGCCCGGCGTGTGCCGCGCGTTTCGCAATGTCGGCGATAGTGAAGGCATACTGCAGGTGCTGATCACCGGTGGCGTGCACGACATGACCGACATTGCCTTTTCGGCCCATGCCGCCGAGAAGATCGAATCGGCGGCGCCCGGCGCACTCGGGCATTTCAAGCAGGCCGGCTTCAGGTTTGATGCCGGGCAGGAGGCCTAAGTAGTCGCAACGGCGAGCGGCGCCAGGCCGTGGCGCGCGCGTGCGCGGATACATTTGTCGTCCCCGGGCTCGACTTCGCGGCACGGGGAAGGGCGCTGGTCGTACACGATGCACTGCACCTGTTGCCCCACCACTCCCGTCAGGGCTGTACAGTGCGGCGTGGCACTGTTGGTGCCGGCCATGCAAGCCATCAGGGGGCCCAGGCGCTCGGTTTTCGCAGCCGGCAAAGTACCGGCCTCGGACCAGTAAAACGACACGCGAAATGCCGCGCAGCAAGCGCCGCATTGCCGGCACGGGCTGTCGCCGCTTTGCGCCTGTTCTTCACTCGACAAACGGTTCCACTCCCAGCGAACGCAACACCGGCGCCGCTGCCGGTGCCGTGAGAAACCGCACCAGTGCACGCGCAGCATCGGGCGCGTTGGCCCGGCTGCCGACGCCGGCGGCAAAACCGATCCAGGTCGGCAGTTCCTGCGGAATCGGACCGATCAGGGTAACGCCGGCCACGCCGGCGACGCGCGAAGCCACCACCACGACCAGATCGACCTCGCCGCGCGCTACGACCTCGACGTTGTATTCAGCCGGCATCGGCCGCATGGTTGTTCGCATTTGGTCGGTGATGCCGAGGCGCTCGACCACGCTGACGAAATATTTGCCGCTGGCGCCCTCACCGGGGTAGGCCACCGACCTGACCCCGAGCAGCGTGCGGCGGAAGGCCTCGACTGTAGAAATATCGGGCAGTGGCGTACCGGCACGCACCGCGGCGCCGATGCCGGCGCGCCCGATCATGGCGCGCGTGACGGGCAGCACATGGCCTTGTCTGATCAGCTCGTCGAGCACCGGGGGGTTGAGCACCAATACATCAAAGGCAGCGCCGGCTTCGACTTTGCGTTTGACATCGGGGTTGACGTCGAAGTGAACTGTGACCTTGTGCCCGCTGGCGCGCTCGAATTGTGCTGCCAGCTCGGTGACCGCGGCGCGTGCACCGTTGCCGCTGAGCACGGTGAGTTCGCCCGCCTGTGCGGTGCAGTTCAACATTAGCAGGCAGGTGAGGCCGAGGCGCGCTGTGGCGGCGGCGAGACGATGATTCATCCAAATCCGATTCAGAGAGCCGCAGGTGGGGCATTCATTGTGCGCCACGCCCGGTGAAAGGCCGGCGCCCAGCCCAGGCCGCGCAGGCGCGCATTGGACGCGCGGAACGAACGCATGCGCTCGACGCCGCCCGTTTGCAGGGGAGGCACGCCCGCATCCGTCGCAAGCAGCCCGTAGAGCTCATGCAACTGCAAGGGCACGTCTTCGGCGGCGATGTAGGCGCTACGCACCGCGCCGTGCTCCAGCACGGCCAGCACGGCCGACGCGTAATCGGCCACATGCACGGGCGACCACCAGGCCGTGCCGTCACCGGGAATTCGGAATGCCGGATCACGCACTTCGCGTTGCCACTGCTCTTCGCGACCGGGGCCCGGGCCGTAAAACAGCCCGCCGCGCACAAGGCGCACATCGAGCAGGCTGGCGCGGCACAAGGTTTCCATGTCAAACGCCGAAGCGATGGCGCCGGCGCCCGCGACCGGGTCGTCTTCGGTTTGCGGCACGGCGTCGCTGACGCAATGGAGCATCGCCACGCTTTGTTGCACCACCAGGCCCACGGTTGCGGCGGCAGCAGCTGCGAGCAGTACGCCCGTGCCTTCACGGCGCACCCGGTCATTCACCGCCCAATCGCCGCGCCCGCCGGCCTTGGGGATCGATGTCACCAGATTGACGACGGCGTCGCAACCCGAAAGGTGTGCGGTAAGTGTTTCGAGGTCGAACAGGTCGACGCGCTGCGTGAGCACATTAAAACCGCGTGCCTGTGCCAGAGGCACGAACTGGCGCCCGGCCACACCGGAGGCGCCGAGGACGGCGACGCGCATGTCAGCGCGCGCCGATTTGCGCCAGCAGGGTGGCGCTGTCGTAGTAAAAGCGCTCGCCCGACATCAGGTTGTCGCGAAAGCCGATGAAGATAGCCACCGGCAGGTCGATCGCCTTGCCGCTGGCCGGCACGCCGCGCCACGGGCCGCGATGGGTGCCGACAAAGCGCGTCTCGACGATCAGCATGTCGGCCGCCGCCGCATGGCGCTTGCTCTGCGAGGGCGTGTTGCCGAACGCGTCCCACCACTCCTGGTAGTAGCGGCGCACCGCCTCGCGGCCGCGATGGCTCCGGCCGCTCGGCATGTCTTCGAACAGGCAGTCTTCGGTGAGCGTGGCCAGCGTGCCTTCCATGTCGAAGGCGGTCTCGGCCTTGACATGGCGCAGCAGGATCTCGGCGTTGGCGGGGGTCAGTTGCAGCATGGCGGTTCCAGTGGCGGGATGGCCACTTCAATGTATCAGTGCATTGATATATTGTCAACACACTGATAATATGGCGCATGCCCCGAAAACAACCGGCCCGACCAGCGCTCGCGCCACGCCAAACCTTGCCCGCCGCAGGCCAAGGCAAGCGCGGCGAGGCGGGCCACGTCGCCTACCTGCTGCGCCAGGCGCATGGCGCCGTGCGTGCCGCGCTCGACACCGCGCTGGCCGAGGCGGGCCTCACGTCGCCGCAGTTCCTGGTGCTCAACCTGCTTGACGCTTACCCAGGCATTTCCGGGGCACAACTTGCGCGCCTGGGCCAGTTGACCCCGCAAACCATCAACCTGGTGGTGCGCCGCCTGGAGCGCGATGCGCTGGTGGCGCGCGATGCGCACGAAACCCACGGCCGCGTGCTGCGCGTGGCGCTCACCGCGGCCGGGCGCGCGCGCCTCAAGTTGGGCAAACGTTACGCCGACCTGGTCGAAGATCGCCTGCTCGCCGGCATGGACCCTCAAACCGCGCGCCACGTGCGGCGCTGGTTGGTGGCGGTGGCGACGACGCAATTGACCGGTTAACCCGGCAACGTCTCCAGGGCGTGCTTCAAGGCCTGCAGATCGCTTTTGACCATGCCCCCATGACGCGCGAAATCGGCATCGCTCATGCCTGGCTGCCGGAACAGCGTGAAAGTCACCAGGCTGCCCGCACCCGCCGGCACCACCCGCATCGGGTTGTTGAATATCTCGCCGGACGGCAGCGTGACCACGTGGTCGAGCACGCCGAACGGATTGGCGGGTGCGAACGCAACGCGCACCGGCCCCATGTTCGAATCGATGATCCATTCGCCGTCCACTCGGGTGATGGACTTGACGAAGGCCGGGGCCCACAGCGGCATGTTGGCCGGATTGGAAGCGAAGGTGTAGACGCGCTCGGGTGGCGCGTCAATTTCATTGATGAGGATTGTCGGATTCACGGAATGGTCGGTTCACCAAGGATGGCGCGGAGTAGTTTTGTGCTGCCGGCCACAGAAAGATGATCATCATCCCAATAGTAGGATTCGCGCGCATTAAAGGCGCGGCAGGTTGTGGCGTCGCAAAAGGTTGCGAGGCTGTCGAATACCTGCAATGCAGGTTGCGCGCGCGCAAGAGTGTCTACCAGGACCCGATAGGATTGCTGGCGCGCCTCAACGGTAGCTCGTGGCAGGTTGCACTCTGGCGCAGCGCGGGACGTGATGCTCAGTGGTCGCGCTGCCACGCACAGGCGCGGGTCAGCGCCGAGTTCAGGTACGTCGGTGATGAATACGACCTTCTTGCCCGTGGCAAGCAGCCGTGCCACCAGCTCTGTGTATCCGTCCAGAAATGCCTGCGCAGCGCTTGGCACGGCGCTTCCATCGGGCCGCACGATGCGCATGCCGATGTTGCCTTCTATGCCGTATCCGCGACCGGTTACATAAAGCGAACCGCGCGTGACCAGCCACACGGTGTGGATCGAGGGCAGCTTCTCCAGCGTGGCCAGCGCCGCACGGGCGACACCCGGGCAATTTTTCTCGGCCAGGCGTTCATGCGGCTCGATGCTGGAGTAATGCTCGAATGGCAGGCAGCCGTGTGCGCCCAACAGCAACGTGGGCTGCGTTATGCGACCGGACTGAATCCCCGCGTACAGCGCCATCGCGTGGCTGTCTCCCAGGAGCAGTACTTCGGGGTTTGCCGAATTGGTCACACACACCTCGTTGGTCGCTGGCATGTGCATGGCAAGCCTGGCGCACGATCCATCGGAGGTACGCGCCAAGCCCGGGCGCTCGAACGCCTGGTTCCTGGCGATGGCCGCGTTGGCGAGTCGATCGGGCCAGCCATGATGCTCGCCGGTGAGCCAACCGCCCATACCGACACCGATCATCACGGCAACCAGCGTGAGGGCAATGCAGCGGCGCTGCGCGGTGCTGTGGCGGGGTGAGCGGATCGGACGCTCTACCAACGTGAAGGTAATTACGGCGCAGACCAGGCTTGCACTGACTGCTGCGCCAGCGATGGCCGGGGTAATGGTACCGCCTTCGACGATGCGTGCCAGGGCGAGCATTGGCCAATGCCAAAGGTAGAGCGGGTAGCTCACGAGGCCGATGCCGACCATTGCGCGATGTGACAGCAACATCCTGTGGAGGCGGGTTTCTGGCCCGGTGGCGAGGATCAGTGCGGTGCCAATGGCAGCTGCCAGCGTCGGGACGATCTGCATCGAGCTGTCATGCCCTGCCCAAAGCAGTGGCACGGCGATCAGCGCCAGGCCGGCCATTGCTGCGGCTTCCGATCGCAATCGGTGTGGGTGCATATCAGTAAGCGCCATGGCAGGAGTAAGCGCCAAGGCAGCACCGAGCTGCAGCTCCCACATACGCGCCAGCGGCGAATAGAACGCACCGACTGAATCTAGCATCACCAGAAGGGCGCAGATGGCAAGCGATGTGGCTGCGACTACGCCATTGGCAATGGTCAGATTGATGCGCACACGGACGGCCAGCCAAAGCAACGGAGGCCATGCCAGGTAGAACTGCTCTTCGAGGGCCAGTGACCACAAATGGAGCAGCGGCTTGGTCTCGGCGGCGGCATCGAAATAGCCCACCTCACTCCACAGAACGAAATTTGAGACGAAGCCTGCGCCTGCGGCAATGTGGCGGCCCAGTGCCTCGAGTTCACTCGCGAACAGCCCCACCCATCCAAAGCCGAAACAGGCAAGGAGCACCAGGATCAGAGCGGGGAAAATGCGTCGGATGCGACGCGCATAAAAATCAGCGAATGAAAAGCTTCCTTCAGCCATCCCCTGCGAGATAAGGCGGGTTATCAGGAATCCGGAGATCACGAAGAACACGTCAACACCGAGGAAACCGCCGGGCAGCCAGTTTGGCGCCGCATGAATATCACTACGGCCAGTACCGCGATCGCGCGCAGCCCGTCGATCTCGGGTCGATGCGCCGCAGGCGTGTAGTCGGGTGGCATCACTCGTTCTGCTGTTGGAGTGTCGCTGGGAAAAGGGTGGTCCGCCTGCACTCTTAGTGTGACGAGGCATATCAGCTGGGGGGGCAGTCGGTCTCTGGTTGCCCTATGAATAAAGTCGCAGTGCTGCAAACCCGCGTCCCATATCCGCAATCAAGTCATCAATGTTTTCCAATCCGGCATGCACCCGGAAGCAGGGGCCGGCACT
>CANJDH010000001.1 GCA_947473125.1 Burkholderiales bacterium | reverse complement strand
TTGGCGAAGACCTGCGCGTCGGTGAGTTCGGCGACGGTTTTTTGCGCTTCGAGGTAGGTGCCTTTGATCGCGTAGGGACGCCAGTTGTCCGGGTGCGGAGAGACATCGGTTTCGGCAAACAGCGCCAATACGCCGCCAGGCGCCACCGAGGCGAGGTGCGCAATGCCGCCGTCCGGAAATACCGACGTGGCAGCGTGCCAGATGATGCCCAGCGCCGAGCGCACATCGGCGGGGTTGCTGAACGGCTTGAGGTAATCGGGCAGGGTCTTGATGAAGGGCGCAACGATTTCATCGTCGCCCGGATAGACCCGGTCATCCTCCGGTCCGGGCTGCCAGATCAGGACGCTGTCGAGTCCGAAGGCTTGTTTGAAGTGTTGCGACCAGCGCAGGATCTGATCAGTAGTGGGCTTGCGCTTGACGCGTCGCGCATTCAGGCCGATGACCACGAAGCGGCCCGGCAGCAGGCCTTGGCTTTCGATCCAGGCGCGGCCCGCGCTGATCCAGGTTTGCGCCAGTTGATAGCGCGGATAGATCACCTTGCTCGGTGCAGCGATTCCCAGCGGCGCAAGGAGGTGCAGGTTCGATTCGACCTCATGGCGCTCCCCGGTGTAAGCAACGGGGTCGGTGAGTTTTGCAAACAGGGCGCGATCCGCGCTGCGGTTGTCCTTGTTGTCGCCGGCGTAGGCCACTGTTCGTTTGGCGCCGAGGCGCAGGATGCGTTCGACCGCGCGCGGCGAGATCACGCCGCCTGCGGCAATCGCGAAATCAAAGCGCTCGCGCTTGAGTTGCCACACCTGTCGCAGCTGCGAGATCACAGCCCAGGGACGCACACTGGCGCCGTGGCGCACCCGCGGGTAGACCCACAGTCGGTCGATGTTGGGATTGCCCTCGAGCACCCAGGCGTTGTAGTCGTTGGCGAGCATGTGGATCTGCGCCTGCGGAAGGCTGTTGCGCAAATGTTCGAGCATCGGCGTGACCAGCAGCATGTCGCCGACCTTGTCGCGCTTGAGGATCAGGACTTTCACGCTACGCCCTCGACAGGTTGCACTACACGGATCTTGGGCAACAGGTCTGGTTCCCACGTGCGCAAGGGGCAGGTGGCTGGCGTGTCGGCGAGCCTCACGGCGGGGAGCGCGTTGCAGAAGGTGGCCACGGCCTGGTGCAGGCACAGGGGCTTGTCGCACGTTTTTATTTCACAATGCGAGTCGCCCATCTCCTGCAGGCGCACCCAGCGCGCGTCGGGCTGCGCCGGCATCACGATTTTGTGCGGCTGGGTCGGCCCAAAAAATACTGTTGCCGGAACGCCGACCGACACCGCAAGGTGGTACAGCCCGGTGTCGGTACCGTACCAGGCCTTGAGGCCCAGGTACTCCTGCAGCAGGCTACCCAGATCAGTGAACGAGCGAAGCTCGACACCGGCCGGAAACCGTTGGTGGACAAGGCTTTCCGCGCCATGGTTGCCCGGGTTGACAAACACGTGAATCGGGTCGTCGGGGTGGCGCCGGCGTACTTCGGCCAGCAGATTGGCGAGTGTTGCCGCATCGAAATTGCGACGCCGTTCATCCGCAATCGGTACCACGCCCACGGCATGATGCGCGCTCGCGCGATAGCGCCGCGACAGGCTCGGAATGAGCAGCAGTTCGGGCGCTTTGAACGCTGGCTCGAAAGCCTGGATTACGCTGACGGCCGGGTCCACCAGCCAATGGTCCGGCGTTAACCGGCCTTCTTCGAAAATGTCTGGCGCGAAGCGCCTGGTCCAGGCGATCTTGCGTCTGGCCTTGACCCATTGGCCGATGCGGCGTATCGGCGCACCTGAGCCCCACAGCACCGCGAGAACGTCGAAGGCCGGTTCGGTGAGGCGCAGCCATGCCAGCTTGAAAAACATTTCAACGCGGCTGTCAAATCCGATTACGCGCAGGCCGTCCTCATCGCGCAAAAGACTGGCATACGCGCTGCGCGTCAGCAACGTCACCTGCTCGTCCGGGTGCGCGTCGGCATAGGCGCGCACGCAGGCAAAGCTGATCAGGGTGTCACCGAGCTTGCTGCGGATGGCAAAAAGGATGCGGCGGGGCATGGGGGCCGCGAGGAGCGCGCCGGAGAGGGAAATGCGGCCCGTATAATACCCGAGCACGCTTCACCGGCCCTCCCATGGTTTCGAAAATCTGGCGCGAATGGCGCTTTCCCGTCGAGTTCGCCTTGCTTCTGGCGTTGGCGTTTTTCCTGCCGTTGCGCGAGGCACCGAAAAACCTGTTCTGGCTGGCCTATGTCGTTGTATGGGTCGTCAATCGGGTGCGTTCGCGCGAGTGGGGCGGGCGCTGGGATGGCTGGGACACGCTGATTCTCCTTTGGTTGGGCTCCGGCTACCTCGCAGCACTGTTTGCCGGCATCCGCACACCCGAGGGCAATGAATGGGGAGCGGTGAATGACCTGGTGCGCTATGCGGTCCTACTATTTTGCGTTCGACGCGCCGGCTATACCCTTGAACAGTGCGCCGCCTTGCTGATTGTTTTGCTGGTGTCGTGCGTGGCCGGAACCCTGGAAGGCATCTGGAACTGGCGCGTTGTCCATAAACGGAAATGGATCGAACTGGTCTCGGTCGGCCACGTCAATCACAGCGCGATCTACATCGTGATTTGCCTCGGTGCAGGAGCCGGCATGATGGTGTCGATCGGCCAGATCCTTCGACCTGCATGGCGCGGTTTGCTTGCAGCAGCGATTTTTTTCCTGTTGGCAAGCGTGTTTGCCGGCGAAAGTCGTGCGGCGGTGCTTGCGGCACTGTCTTTATTGGCAGCCATTTTTGTGTTGGGGCGGACCAGGATTGGAGCGGTATTCGGAGCGCTGGCGTTCGCCTCGGTCATCGGCGCGGCAGCCGTCCTCGGTGGAACGGGCAGTCTGGAGCGGCAGATCCAGAACATTGAGGCAAACAACATTTTGAGTGAGCGCGACCTGATCTGGAATCGCGCACTGGTGGCGGTGCGGGCGGCGCCCTGGTTCGGTGTCGGCATGGACAATTTTTCCCGTATCACCGACGAGCGGCTGAAGTCATGGCTCGCCGAACAACAGCGCACCCATGTGGAGCGCGACTACGCGAGGGCTCCTCACGGCCACAGCTTGTACATCAACACCGTGACCGAGCGTGGCTTGGTGGGGCTGGCGGTGTTGCTTGCCATACTGGGAGCATGGGCAGTGGCGCTGGTTCACCGCAGGCCGGATGCATCCAGTCCGCTCATCCAATCCACGATTTGGTATGCGGCATTTTCCGCATGGTTCGTCACGGTGGTCATTGGTGTCGTCAACACCACAATGCATCACGAACATGCAATGCTGGCGGTCACCATGCTGGCGATGCTGATTCCTGCGTTGCCGGCACATCCGGGACGTTCGGCCATGCCGGAAGCTTCGTGACTCTGCCGGAACGTATCTTGGTGGTACGCCGCGACAATATCGGCGACCTTGTATTGACCACTCCTCTCATCAGGGCCTTGCGAGTTGCCCGACCGCAAGCCTGGATCGGTGCACTGGTCAATACCTACAATGCAGCAGTACTGGCGGGCAATTCCGACCTAAACGCGGTCTACGCCTACGACAAAGCCAAGCACCGGTCCGACCGGAGTCGCTTGTCCGTGTATGCCGCTACGGCACGAACTCTGCTGGCACTGCGCCATCTTGATCTTGATCATGTGATTCTGGCCGGGCCCGCTGCGCAACGCCAGGCCTGGAAACTTGTGCGCTGGATCGGCGCCAAAAATGTGATCGGATTCACCACAGGCGACTTTGCCCCGACCGGCATCACGTCGCCGATGCCGTACGGCGAAGGTGCGCATCTCCACGAAGCTGAAGATGTATTTCGCCTGCTGCAAATGCTGGGCATCGGCGGCGAGGTGCCAGGCTGTGTGGTGCGCCCCGATGCGCGGCTGGTGGAGCTCGGTCGTGAGGAGGCTGCGCGCGCCCTTGGCAGCCATCGACCCTGGATTGGTGTTCACCTTAGCGCGCGCCGTGTCACGCAGCGCTGGCCGGTTGGGCGGTTTGCCGAGGCGATGCACTCCCTGCATCGACAATTGGGGGCCGGCTTTATTTTGTACTGGGCCCCCGGCGCTGCTGATGACCAGCGGCATCCGGGCGACGATGCCCTGGCGCACGAGCTACGCTCCCTGCTGCCTGCCGGGATGCCGGTGTTTTCGCTGGCCACCACACGCCTCGAGCAATTGATTGCCGGACTTTCGTTATGCGACGCCGCGATGCTGGCCGACGGCGGCGCCATGCATCTGGCAGCCGCCTTGGGCAAGCCAGTGGTGGCCCTGTTCGGCGATTCGCCGGTATCGCGCTGGCGCCCGTGGCGCGTCGAGCACGAGGTCGTGCAAGCAGCATCGGGCGACGTCGCCGATGTCCCGGTGGCGGACGTGATTTCGGCATGGGAGCGGCTCCTGCCAAGGGTTGCAGCGCGGCAGTAGCCGCTACCCGTGCTTTCCAGCGGGTTCAGAAAATCGACTGGGTCACTTTGCGTCTATTATTTGCGGCTGGTACTCAGGGATCAGGCGTTGCAATTCCCGCTTGATTTCGACCTCGGCCGGATGAGGCTGATGTCTTAGCCACCCGAGTACTGGTTCAAGCCAGGCGCCAGCGGGCACCTGGCCCGGGCGCGCCACGCGCAACTTGGCGTGCGGTGTTGGCAAGGTCGATTCGCTGTCGGCCAGCAATTCTTCGTACAGCTTCTCTCCCGGCCGCAACCCGGTAAATTCAATCCGTATTTCGTCATCCGCAAGGCCCGATAGGCGGATCATTTCACGCGCCAAGTCGACGATTTTTACCGGGTCGCCCATGTCGAGGACAAAAATCTCGCCACCCCGGCCCATCAGGCCGGCCTGCAGCACCAGTTGTGCGGCTTCCGGTATTGACATGAAATACCGCACGATTTCCGGGTGTGTGACAGTGATCGGTCCGCCGCGCGCGATCTGTTCCCTGAATTTTGGGATCACGCTCCCGGTAGAGCCCAGGACATTGCCGAATCGGACCATGACAAATCGGGTGTGTTCGGGCGTATCGAGCGACTGGCAGACCAGCTCGGCGAGCCGTTTGGAAGCTCCCATCACATTGGTGGGATTGACCGCCTTGTCGGTCGAGATCAGCACGAATTTCCGTACGCCCGCGTCGATCGCGGCACGCCCCGTGACGTAGGTTCCGAGCGTGTTGTTGGTCAATGCCTCCCAGGCGTTTTCGTTTTCCATCAGCGGCACATGCTTGTAGGCGGCGGCGTGGAACACGATTGTCGGACGGTACTGACGCATGACGTTGTGCATGCGCGTGCTGTCGCGAACATCCCCGATGACGCAGACGTAGGAAACCGCGGCGCCGGTTCGCACCAACTCCTGCTCGATGGCATAGAGGGGCAATTCTGCATTCTCCAGCAGGATCAGGCGCGCGGGCTCGAAACGGGTAATCTGACGCACCAGCTCCGAGCCTATCGACCCGCCGGCGCCGGTAATGAGCACCGTTTGCTTTGCCAGCAGCGTGGTGAGCCCGGCGTTATCGAGTACTACCGCATCGCGCCCAAGCAAGTCGTCGAGCTCGATGCGGCGTACTGCCGACATCTGCACCTTGCCGCTCATGAGGTCATCGAATGACGGCACCGTCAGCACCTTGAGCCCGGCGTTGCGGCAAATTTCCACGATGCGGCGCCGTTCGCGCGGCGGTGCATCCGGGCGCGCGATGATGACATGGCCCACGTCGAGTGCCGTCGCGTACTTCGCCATTTCGGCAAGACTGCCGAGCACGCGGATCTCCTGAAGTACGCGACCAGTCAGTTGCGGGTCATCATCGATCAGGCCCACCACGCGCCAGTCTGGTGAGCGTGTCAGTTCCTTGACCAGCGTTACCGCCGCATCGCCCGTGCCAACGACCAGCACTGGAGCGCCCTTGGAAACGGTAGAGCCGAAAAGGAGATGTTCCTTCCAGGACCGATAGGCGAAGCGGCTGCCTCCCATGATCAGAACCAGGAGCAAGGGTTCGAGCAGGAACACCGAGCGCGGTACCCCGCCATTGAGCTTAAGCATCAGTAGGAGGAATGGCCCGACCACAGCGCCCACCGCGACTGCAATCAGGATGCGGCGCAAGTCAGGAAGCGACGCAAAGCGCCAGACTCCGCGGTATAGCCCGAATCCGTAAAAGGCAATCGCTTGCACAGGGACGCACACGACGAGCGCAGATGTCAACCCATCGACCCAGTCAGCGGGAATGTCCAGGTTAAGACGCAGCCAGTAGGCCAAAAACCAAGCGGCCAGCGTCGCGGCCACATCGTGTGCGAAGGCCAGTAGCGTAAGGAAATTGAAGCCGAACAGGGGGCGCATGGTGGATCAGTAGGGGTGCTGTGCAAGGTGACGGCGCCAACGGACGTCGATTACCACCATCACGAGCATGAAGAGAAGCCCGATTGTCGCAAAAATCAGCGCTTGGCCAGCGGCGTCGAACCCGGGGAGTGCCAGCGCGGCTGCAGCACATGCCACCATCAGGACATACTCCCACATCGCCACCCTGCCGTGGCTCAGCCCCATGCGCACTGCCCGCTGGTAATAGTGCTCGCGATGCGCCTGCCAGATGCGGTCGCCGCGCCAGAAGCGACGTAACAAGGTAACTGACGCGTCGACAATGAATGGTGCGAAAACAATAGCAGGAAACCAGAACGCCCATGCGCCGGCGAGCCAGCCCGATACGCCTATGCTCGCCGCCAGAAATCCGAGCGGCACCGAGCCGCAGTCTCCCATGAAAATCCGTCCTGGCCAGTTGAACAACAAGAACCCCAATGCGGCGCCTGCGAGGGCGGCGCAGAGTGCCGCCAATCCAGGCTGGGTAGTGATTGCTGCGGCGGTGAATGCGCCAAAGCCGATCAACGTCATCCCGCCGGCCATGCCATTGGCGCCATCCATGAAGTTGTAGAAATTGCTCATTGCCACAATGGTCAGAAATGCCAAGGGCAGCCATAGCCAAGCCGGCAGATTTGCCAGCTGACCGCGCCCATCGACCAGCACGCAGACGAGGAACAGCAGTGCGGCCCCGAGGTGGGCCGACAGACGCACGGCGACCGATAGTCCACGCCTGTCATCGACCAACGAAATTGCGCACAGTGCGCAGGCAATGATGGGTTCAAGCCAGGGCCATTGACTTCCCTTCAGACTAACGAATGCGCCTGAGACGAGCACGCCGGCAAATAGGCCGATACCACCCGTGCGCGGCACCGGTCGGGTGTGCAGCGAACGTTCGCCCGGCAGGTCCACAGCCCATTTCCAGTCAGCGGTGACCATCCAGTACGTGAGGCCGGCGCTGACCGCTAAAGCGAGTCCGAAAGGAAGCAGATTCAAGAAGAACTGCACGCTTCAGGTTCGATCACGTAATGGTGCAGGCAAGCGCGACCGAATCGTGGAGATCTGCAAATCAACCACCTTGGCTTCGTCATAGAGTTCAAGTGCGCGCGCACGACCGGCCTGGCCCATTCGTGCGCGCAGGGTTGCGTCGCCCACGAGCTCAATCAACGCCTGCGCCAATGCAGTGGCACTGCGCAACGGCACCAGCAGTCCGGTCTTTCCCGGCACCACTTCTTCGCGTGAGCCTCTGATATCGGTCGCAACCACAGGTTTCGCCATCAGCATTGCCTCGATAATGGTGCGCGGCATGCCTTCACGCCAGGAGGGGAGCGTAAAAATATCGAATGCCGAAAGCAGCTGCGGAATGTCGCTGCGCAGCCCTGTGACAATCAGCCGCGGGCCCAGTACACGCACCGCTTCGGCCAAATGCGTCTCTATGCCGGCCGCGTGGTCGCTCTTCAGGCGTTCGCCCACCGCCACAAAATAGGCCGGAAACCCTTGCGCCACAACGATCTTCGCGGCATCAAAAAATTCCGCATAACCCTTTTCGGCCACCATGCGCCCGATCATGCCGATCACCACCGCCCCGTCGGGGATGCCCAGCGTAGTGCGAATGCCGACACGCGCTTCGCGCGCATTAGCTTGCGACGGATCAAAACAATTCACCTCTACACCGTTGCCAATCGCGAACACATTTGCAGGCGCCACCAGTTTTTTATCTATGGCGGTGCGTGCGTCCTCCTCGCTTTGGGTAAACAGCAGGTCGGTAAGTCGACCGCCAACGCGCTCAATTAGGGTAAAAAGCGCCCGCGGGACGGGCGGCATGTAGTCGTGAAAATAAAAGCCGTGCGCGGTGTACACCGCCATTGGCACCCCCGCCAGTCTGGCGGCAACGCGCCCAAGCAGCGCTGCAACTGGCGTGTGGACATGCACGACGTCAAAACGCTCGCGGCGAAACAGCGCGATCAGGCGTACCAACGAAACCGCATGGCGGAATGGATTGAGGCCGCGGGAAATGGGTAGAGTTTCGATGCGATAGCCACGCTTGCGAAGACCCGGGACGAAAGGGCCATCCGAGCATACGGCTGTGACGCGCCAGCCCTGTGTCTGCATGCCATCAATCAGCCCGGTAAGGAAATGCTTAAGGGTGAAATCGACCGCACAAAGTTGGCAGACGTGTAGGGGCATTCTCGTGGGGATGGGCTAATCCGTATAATTATATGTTTAAGCGGTTGCCACAACGAATTCATGAGCGCAAAAGTCGCATTGATCACCGGCATAACGGGGCAAGATGGGTCGTATCTGGCTGAATTCCTTCTCGGCAAGGGCTATGTTGTGCATGGCATCAAGCGGCGAGCATCGTTGCTTAACACTGACCGGATCGACCATCTGTATCAAGATCCGCATGTCAACGACCGGCACTTCATTTTGCACTATGGCGATATGACCGACTCAATGAGTCTGACCCGCATCATCCAGAAGGTGCAGCCCGATGAAATCTACAACCTCGCCGCCCAGAGCCATGTAGCCGTGTCGTTTGAAGAGCCCGAATACACCGCAAATTCCGACGGCATTGGCACGTTGCGCGTGCTTGAAGCAATCCGCATCCTTGGGCTCGAGAAGAAAACGCGCTTTTACCAGGCGTCAACGTCTGAACTGTACGGCAATGTGCAAGAGATACCGCAAAGCGAGACTACGCCCTTCTATCCGCGCTCGCCTTACGCGGCGGCTAAGATCTACGCCTACTGGATCACCGTAAATTACCGGGAAGCCTACGGCATGTTCGCTTGTAACGGGATATTGTTCAACCATGAGTCGCCCAGGCGCGGCGAGACCTTCGTGACTCGCAAGATCACGATTGCGCTGGCACGCATCAAGCTCGGCCTGCAGGACAAGCTCTACCTTGGCAACCTCAACGCCTTGCGCGACTGGGGACATGCGAGCGATTTTGTCGAGGCGCAGTGGCTCATGCTGCAGCAGGATCAGCCAGATGATTTTGTCATCGCGACAGGGGAGCAGCACAGCGTGCGCGATTTTGTCAATGCCGCCGCCGGTGAACTGGGCATGTCCTTGACGTGGCGCGGGGCGGGTGTTGACGAAAAAGCGTTTGATGCGCAGGGGCGTTGTGTGGTGGCGGTCGATTCACGGTATTTCAGACCTACCGAGGTCGAAACCCTGCTTGGTGACCCGAGCAAGGCCAAAAGCCGGCTGGGTTGGTCACCCAAGGTAGGGTTCCAGGCATTGGTGGCCGAAATGGCGCGGGAAGATTTTAAGCTCGCTGAACGCGACCGCTTGGTCGAAAAGCACGGATACACGGTGTCGCCGCGCCACGATTGACATGCAGTTGACTGCACGCATCTATGTGGCCGGGCACCGGGGCCTTGCTGGGTCAGCAATTGTTCGGCGGCTGAAAAGTGCCGGCTATGGCCACATCCTGACGCGCAGTCACGCCGAGCTCGACCTTATCGACCCCGTAGCAACGCGTCGATTTTTTGAGGACGAGCGGCCGGAATATGTCTTTTTGGCCGCCGCCAAGGTGGGTGGGATTTTGGCCAACGAAACCTATCCCGCCGAATTTATTCGCGAGAATCTTACGATCCAGACCAACGTGATACACGAGGCCTGGCGAGCCGGCGTTAGCCGCTTGCTGTTTCTCGGGTCGTCATGCATTTATCCACGGGATTGCCCGCAACCGATCAAGGAAGAATATCTCCTGACGGGCCCGCTCGAAGCCACCAATCGCGCCTATGCGCTGGCCAAGATAGCAGGAGTAGAAATGTGCTGGAGCTACAACCGGCAATACGGCACGCGCTTTCTTGCCGTGATGCCTACCAACCTTTACGGTCCAGGTGACAATTTTGATTTGCAGAATTCGCACGTGATTCCTGCGCTGATGCGCAAGATGCACGAGGCCAAGGTGGCTGGGGCAGACGAAGTCGTGATTTGGGGGACTGGCAAGCCGATGCGCGAATTCCTCTATTCGGATGAAATGGCTGACGCCTGCCACTTTTTGGTGACCCTGCCGGACGATGCTCTCGACGTGCTGACTGCGCAGCGTGATGCAGCCCCTCTGGTCAATATCGGCAGCGGCCGCGACCAGACGATCGACGAGCTGGCACGTTTGGTCGCAGACGTGGTGGGCTATCGCGGCAACCTTGTATTTGATGTGTCCAAGCCCGACGGCACGCCGCGCAAACTGCTTGACGTAGAGCGACTTAGAAGACTTGGCTGGGCGAGCAGTCTGTCGTTACGCGAGGGGCTTGTGGCGAGTTATGCAAAAGTTTTTCGGGCGCAAGCGGGCATGGATGGGCGACATGGTTGACGTTGCGCCCCCCAAGACACTGCAGTCGATCCATTTTCTGCGTGGCCTCGCTTCCCTGATGGTGGTGTTGATTCATGCACTTGGGTCTGTGAATCTGAAATTTCCGGTTCATCCGACCATTTTGCCGCGCTCCTTCCAGGATTATCTGTATGTATGTGCGTCGAGCGTTGACTTTTTCTTTCTGATCAGCGGATTTACGATGTTTTATGTTTACGCAAAGGATTTTCAAAAGCCTTATGCGTGGCTCGATTTTCTGGTCCGGCGGGTCATCCGCATCGTGCCAATGTACTGGCTGATCTCCGCCTTGTATCTTGCCGTGCTGCTGTTTGCTCCGGGTATGTTCGCCACCCTCAAATTCGAATTCAGGCATGCGATTGAGTCGTTCCTCTTTATTCCGACCACCAACTCGGCAGGTGAGAACTTCCCGATGCTCAATGTGGGCTGGACGCTGTCGTATGAAATGTATTTTTACGCGTTGTTTGGTATCGCCATGCTGGGGACGGTGCGCTTTGCAATCTGGGCCATGGGAGTCCTCTTTACGCTAAGTGTACTTGCGGCGTACTTGGTGCCGCACAGTTCGCCAACGCTGTATGTGCTGTTCAACCAACTGGTATTGGAGTTTTTTTTGGGCGGACTGGCGGCCTACCTGTTGTTGCGTGGTCATTGTTTCAGGAGGCACGCTGCGTGGGGCCTGATTGTTGCAGGGATCACCCTGTTTGGGATCCAGTTTCTTGCCGGCGAGTGGGATATAGGACGGCTGTTCACCCGCGGCATACCGGCGCTCCTGATTTTGGTCGGCCTTGTTTCACTCGAGGTGCATGGCCGGTTCACATCCCCCGCGTGGTTGCTGCGGATTGGCGACGAGTGTTACTCGATCTATTTGAGCCATTCAATCTCGCTGGCACTATTTTTTAAGGGTGTGATGATTTGTGGGGTGGCGGGCTGGCTTCCCGTCGATGCGCTCATCCCGCTGGCTTTGTTGGTGGCTGTGTTGGGCGGGCGCGCAATTTACTTGACATGCGAAAAGCCGTTGACGCGAATCCTGAATGCCCTTTGGAAGAAGGTAAAGCCTGAATTGGGGAGGGCAGTTGAGTAGCCTGCCGTGTTGAGAGGTGGAATATATTTTGCGGGCGTCACTGAGCAAGTTGTACAACCTGCTGGCATGTAAAAATGGCCATTTCGCTTTTGCTCGCTCTACAGATTGATCTTCCGCCACTAACAGTTCCCCAACCTCTGCCCGAAATTACGGCTCTTAACCCCTAGCGGTATCCGTTCTATTTTCGTTCTCTATTCTGCCGATGTTGCTAGTCGTTGCGGTCTTTTTTCAGCCAACGTCAGTGACTGACTGCCCGCAATCGGTATAATCTTTTGTGTTCTAACCGTAAGTACTGCTAACTCGTCCAATTGACGAAACGCCGGTTTCAGGCGTGCTCATGCGGAACCGTGCGGGATCAAAATTTTTTATCGCGTATTCGTCCAAGCCCGCATGTCTTCCAGGCGCTTTCCGGGCAAGATGCTGAGAATTACAGCCGGCCGACCGTTGGTCGACTGGGTCTTAGAGCGTGTGTCATTAGCCGTTTTACCGGAACGTATTACGTTAACAACCAGTGCTGATGCCACCGATGATCCCTTGGCGGCGCACGTCGCCGGCTTGGGTTTCCAGGTTTTTCGTGGTGATTTGAATAACGTTGCAGTCCGATTCAGGGATTGCCTGGACGACTATCCGGCGGATTGGATTGTGCGAATTTGTGGGGATAGCCCCATGTTGGATCCAGGCATCATTACCTGCCTGTCACGACACTGTTCACCTGATCTGGACTTGGTCACCAACGTGCAAAAGCGGACATTTCCGCCGGGACAAAGCGTAGAGTTCATCAATGCCCGCACGTTTGAGAAGCTCAATTTTGGGGATCTTCACCATGAAGAAAAAGAGCACTTGACGCAAGTTTTCTATAGAAATCCTGAGCGATACCAAATTTGCAACGTAGAGGGAAATGATCATCACTGGCGCGAACAATCGTATGTGGTGGATACCAAAGATGACCTTCAGAGGCTGGAGCCGCTGATGCAAGCTGGGAAGTTTCCGCGTTACTTCGGAGTGGTTCGGGGGGGCTTCGCGTGAGTGTACGGATGGGAGTCGCGGTAATTGGGCTCGGCGTCGGTGAGCAACACGCCAGGGCGTACGCTGCTCATGAAGGAATTGGTCCGCTTTGGGTATTGGATCTTGATCGCAATCATGCGGCGGTAGTTGCGTCGCGCGTCCGGGGAGCTCGTGTAGCTGAAGACTTTGAGCAAGTCCTAAACGAGGCTTCGGTTTCGATAGTCTCCATTGCGTCTTTTGACGACGCGCATTATGGGCAAGTAGTGCAAGCCCTTGAGGCCGGAAAGCATGTGTTTGTCGAAAAGCCGCTTTGCCGGAACCTGGCGGAATTGGCAGAAATCAAGCGCCTCTGGGAGGCATCGAACGGGCGCCTAAAGTTGGGCAGTAACTTGATATTGCGTGCGGCGCCACTATATCGGTGGTTGCGCCAAGCCTTCGTCGATGGCGAGTTTGGCGAAATTTATGCTTTTGACGGTGATTATCTTTATGGGCGCTTGCACAAGATTACCGAAGGCTGGCGGCGTGAAGTTGGCGATTACTCGGTCATGCAGGGAGGCGGAATTCATTTGATTGATCTCATGCTGTGGCTCATGAGGCAGCGCCCTGTGACGGTGACAGCCGTCGGCAATCGCATCAGCTCACGTAATTCCCGCTTTCGTTACAACGATTTTTGTGCGGCGACATTGTCTTTCGAAAGTGGAATGGTGGGCCGCATTAGCGCCAATTACGGTTGTGTTCATCGACACCACCACGTCATGCGGGTTTTTGGGACACGAAAGACATTTTTGTACGATGATGCTGGACCCAGGCTACACGAGTCGAGGGACCCGGCCGTAGCGCCAGCCCCCGTTTTGCATGCTCCCTTGCCGTCAGGAAAAGGCGATCTTATCGCTGGATTTATCACGTCGATTTTGGAGAATCGGGACACCACCGAAGATACACAGAGTATTTTTGACGGTATTAGCGTCGCCATCGCCTGCGATCGTGCTGCGGACTCAGGGCGGACAGAGAAAGTTGAATACGTATGAATCAATTGCGTCAAATTCCATTTGGTAAACCTTGGATTACAACGGCAGAGCGCGAAGCCGTGCTGCGCGTGCTCGACGGCGACATCCTCACCCACGGGCCGCAGGCGCGTGCCTTCGAGGAGGAGTTCGCCACCTTCATGGGCGCGGGCGCCCACTGCCTGACTGTGAGTTCCGGTATGGCGGCGCTGCATCTGGCGTACTGGCAACTAGGCATCGGCCCGGGCGACGAGGTGATCGTGCCGGCGCAAACCCACGTCGCCACTGTACACGCGGTGGAAGTGGTTGGCGCCACCCCGGTGTTCGCTGATTGTGACCTTACCACCGGCAACATTGACCCGCAGGCAGTCGCACGCTTGGTGACGCCGCGTACCCGTGCAATCGGTGTGGTGCACTACAACGGCATTCCCTGCGACATGGACGCCATCATGGCCATTGCCGGGCAACATGAGCTCAAGGTGGTGGAGGATTGCGCGCTGGCGGTGGGTGCGCGATTCCGCGACAAACATGTCGGACTAATAGGCGATGCCGCGATATTTTCCTTCTACCCGGTCAAGCACATCACCACCGGCGATGGCGGTATGTTCGCCTCCCGCCACGCCGACCTCGCGGCCAAGGTGTCCAAGGCGCGCGCTTTCGGCGTCGACCGCAGCTTCGGCGAGCGCGAGGTGCCCGGCATGTACGACGTGCCGACCCTGGGTATCAACTACCGCATGAGCGACATCAATGCCTCGATCGGTCGCGAGCAACTCAAGAGGATCGACGCGATCCTGCAGGCGCGCCGCACCAACTTCGAAGCGCTCAAGCGATTGCTGGCGCGAGTGCCCGGCACCATGGTGCTGGACGTCGACCGGCCCGAGGCACTGCAGAGCTGGTACTGCCTCACCGTGGTACTCGAAGGGGTGAGCACGGAACGCCGCAACGCTGTGGTTAAGGCGCTCAACGCCGCCGGCGTGGGCACCAGCATCTACTACCCCCAGCCGGTGCCGCGCCTGACCTACTACCGCAACAAATATAATAACGACCTTGCGCTTTATCCGAATGCTGCGCGTATCAGCGACCAGTCGATCGCCTTGCCGGTCGGGCCGCACCTGCAGGAAGGCGACATCGCCTATATTGGCGCCGCATTCGAGCGGATTATCAAGGAGAAGCTTTAATGTCTGAGTCTTTGGCGGGTCGCCGCGTTGCCCTGATCGGCGGCGCCGGATTCATCGGCCATAACCTGGCGATCGACCTCAAATCTCGTGGTGCCGACGTGCACATCATCGACAGCCTGCAGGTCAACAATCTGGGCGCGTTCTCCAACAGTTCGGGCGCCGATCCTTCCAAGCGCCTTTATATGCAGCTGATCTACGAACGCCTGAATGCCCTGCGCGAGATCGGCGTGCCGCTGCACGTGACCGATGCGCGCGATTACCAAATCTTGTCGCGCTGCCTGAGCGACATCCAGGCCGACACCATCGTCCAGCT
Organism: Burkholderiales bacterium; assembly: GCA_947473125.1. GTDB lineage: Bacteria > Pseudomonadota > Gammaproteobacteria > Burkholderiales > JAEUOS01 > CANJDH01. The sequence continues at coordinate 98,151 of CANJDH010000001.1, read as the reverse complement.
CGCGGCGATCGCGCACGCCAATCGCGCTAACAAGGACCCGTTTTCCACCTTCGATCACAGCTTTCGTACCTTGGAGAATGCCCTAGACTGCGCGCGTGGCACTGGCTGTCATTTCATTTATTTTTCCTCCTCGATGGTGTATGGCAATTTCGAGGGCGAAGCCGTGAGCGAGGAGCGCCACTGCGACCCGATGGGCATCTACGGCGCCCTCAAGTACGGCGGCGAAAAGCTGGTGATCGCCTACAACCAGGTGTTCGACCTGCCCTATACCATCGTGCGGCCCTCGGCCCTGTACGGCGAGCGCTGCGTCAGCCGCCGGGTCGGCCAGGCGTTCATTGAGAATGCGGTGCGCGGCCTGCCGCTCACTGTAAACGGCGACGGCAGCGATGGGCTCGACTTTACCTACATTGCCGATCTGGTGCAGGGCGTGCGCCTGTGCATCGAAAAGCCGGAGGCGCGCAACCAGACCTTCAATCTGACCTACGGCAGCGCGCGCACCCTGAACCAGATGATCGAGGTCATGCGCGCCAATTTTCCCGGCATCGAGGTCAAATACCAGCCGCGCGACGGCTTGATGCCCGAGCGCGGCACCCTGTCGGTTGAAAAGGCGAGGAAAATGATCGGTTACGCTCCGGCATTTCCGTTGGAAAAGGGCTTTCCCCGCTATATCGAGTGGTACAAGGACCTGGCGCGCCGGCATCCCGAATACTTCGCAGCGCGTTAAGAAGTAGGCATGGCGCCGCTGGCCCCCGATCATTGGCTCAGCCAGGCCGCCGGCTTTGCGTGCCTGCGCCTGGATGCGGGCGTCGAACTTGCGGAGGGCTGGGCGGCGCAGGCACCGCGGCCGGTCGCCTTCGCATTTTGCAAAATACCGGTGCAGCATGTCGATCGAGTCAAGGCGATTTCGGCGACGGGTTTTTATATGGTCGATACCAATGTCACTCTGGACTGGAGCGGCGCGGTGCTCGATGAAGCGGCGCCGGAAGGGATTGAAATTGCCGTCGCCGGACCCGAGGATCATGAGCAGGCGCAGCAAATTGCGGGCAGCGCCTTTGTGTATTCGCGCTTTCATCTTGACCCGAGTTTTCCCGCCGAGGCAGCGAACCGCATCAAGCGCGAGTGGATCCGCAGCTATTGCGAGGGGCGGCGCGGCGAGTGCCTGCTGGTGGCGCGCCAGAGCGGACGGGTGACGGGGTTTCTGGCGGTACTGTCCGCCGACATCGGCGGCAAGACGACCGCGGTGATTGACTTGATCGCGGTCGATGCGGGCAGCCGCGGCCGGGGCGTCGGGGCAGCGCTTGTGCGGTATTTCGTGCGCAACTGGTGCGCGCGGGCTGAAGTGCTGCGCGTCGGCACCCAGATCGCCAATGTGGTTTCGCTGCGGCTATACCATCAGTGCGGCTTTGCGATGGTAGATGCGAGCTACGTATTGCATGCTCATGTAAGGGACGGCAAATTGCTATGAAAATCGGTGCCAACGACACCGCGGTGCGGCCGCTGCTGATCGCCGAGATCGGCAACAACCATGAGGGTGATCCGGCGCAGGCACTGGCTTTGGTGGATGCGGCGCTCGAAGCCGGGGTCGACGCAGTCAAGATCCAGGTTATAGACCCGCCGCGCCTGGTCAATCTCGCGCAGGCTGAGCGCATTGCGCAATTGACGCGCTTCGGCCTCTCCGATGCCACCATCGCCGCGATGGCCGAGCGCACGCGCAAGCATGGCGCCTGGTTCATGGCCTCGGCCTTCGATACCGGTTCGCTGGCGCGCGTCGAGCCCTATTGCGACGCCATTAAGATCGCTTCCGGCGACCTCAATTTTCACCCCCTGCTGGCCGCTGCCGCCCACATCGGCAAGCCCATCGTGCTGTCCACCGGCATGGCCACGCTCGAGGAAATACACGCGGCGGTCGGCGTCATCGGCACGCATCTTCCCGCCGGCCAGCAATTGGGCGACAAGCTGGCGCTGCTGCATTGCGTTTCGCTCTACCCGACCTTGCCGCAGCAGGCCAACCTGGGCGCGATGCGATTGCTGAGCGACACGTTTTCCCTGACGACCGGCTATTCGGACCATACCCTGGGCATCGACGTAGCGTTGTTGGCGCTGGGCCTGGGCGCAAAAATGATCGAAAAGCACTTCACGCTGGACAAGTCGCGCACCAGTTTCCGCGATCATGCGCTGTCGGCCGATCCGGCAGAGATGCGCCGCCTCGCTGCCGCTGTGCGCGGCTACGCGGAAGTGCTCGGCGATGGCAACAAGGGCGAGCAGATCGCCGATCGCGCGATGGCGCAGGCAGTCAGGCGCAGCATCGTTGCCGCGCGTGACCTCGCCGCCGGCACCGTGCTGCGCGCCGAGGATATGGACTTTGTCCGCCCCGGCGGCGGCATCGCCCCCCCCGAATTGGCCGAGGTGCTGGGCAAGACCCTGAGCCGGGCACTGCCGCGCCATGCCGTGCTGGTCTGGCAGGACCTGGACTGAACATGTGCGGCGTCGCCGGATACATCGGTACGCGCACGCTGGGCGAGCAGACGCTGAACGCCTGCTTGGCCACCATGCGCCGCCGCGGTCCCGATCACCAGGCCTACAAGGCCTGGACCGGGCCGGCTGGCCGCAATGCCTATCTGCTGCATGCGCGGCTGTCGATCATCGACCTCGATCCGCGCGCCAACCAGCCTCTCAGGCGTGAGGGCGACTGGATCGCCTTCAACGGCGAGATCTACAACTACGTCGAGCTGCGCAAGCAACTTCTTGCGGAGGGCGAGAGCTTTGTCACCCAATCCGATACCGAGGTCCTGCTGGCCGCCTTGCGCAAAAAGGGCTGGCCGATACTTGATCGCTGCGAGGGTATGTGGGCCTTCGGGGTCAACAGCGAAGCCGAGGGCTCGCTGACGCTGTGCCGTGACCGCTTCGGCGAAAAGCCGCTGTATCTCTACCGCGACGCCACCGGGCTGTATTTCGCCTCCGAGATCAAGGCGATCGCCGTCTTGTTGGGCCGCCCGCTCAAGGTCAACCCCAACCATTTGCAGCGTTACCTGGTGAATGGCTACAAGGCACTTTACAAGGGCAAGGAAACCTTTTTCGAGGGCATTGAGGAACTGCCGGCGGGTACCGCCCTCACCATCGGCGCCAACGGCGCCGAGCGCGGCTGGCGCTACTGGCAGCCTGCCGTGGCACCGGACGATGCGATGAGCTACGAGGCGTCGGTGCGCGGCGCCCGCGATCGCCTGATTCGCTCGGTGGAACTGCGGCTGCGCGCCGACGTTCCACTGGCCTTTTGCATGAGCGGCGGCGTCGATTCCAATGCGCTGATCAGCATCGCCAAGCGCGTGTTCAACTACGACGTGCACGGATTCACCATCGTTAACGACGACGCGCGCTACGAAGAGCAGGAAATGGTTGAGCACGCAGTGCGCGAACTGGGGGTGCGCAGCACCTTGCTGCCCGTTACCACCGCGAGCTTCCTGCCGCGCCTGCGCGAACTGGTGCGCTATCACGACGCGCCAGTGTCCACTATCACTTATTACGCGCAATGGATGCTGCAGGAAGCGATCGCTGCCGCCGGCTACCGCATCTCCGTGAGCGGCACGGCGGCCGATGAATTGTTCTCCGGCTACTACGATCATCATCTGGCGTATTTTCAGGAAATCCGCGGCGAGCCTGCGCTGCTGGAGAGCTCGCGCCAGGCATGGACCGAGCACATCCTACCGATCGTGCGCAATCCGCATCTGCGCAAGCCGGGCCTGTTTATCGACGCGCCGGAATTCCGCGACCATATATTCTTCGATGCCGAAGGCTTCGCCGATTACCTGACCGACCCGTGGGCGGAGGCGTTCGCCGAAGAGCGCTACAGCGAGCGCCTGCTGCGCAACCGCATGCTCAACGAACTGTTCCACGAAGCCGTGCCGGTGATCCTGCACGAGGACGACCTTAACGCCATGTATTTTTCGGTGGAGAACCGCTCGCCTTTTCTCGACCGCGACCTGTTCGAGTTCTGCAACACCATACCGACCCGGCACCTGATCCGTGACGGCCGTGCCAAGTCGGTGCTGCGCGACGCGCTGGCCGGCATCGGCCCCGACCTGGTGATGCAAAACCGGCGCAAGGTAGGTTTCAACGCGCCCATCCATTCCTTTCTCGATGTCGGCGATCCGGCGGTGCGCCGCGAACTGCTGCGCGACAGCCCGGTATTCGAGATGATCCGGCGCGACAAAATCGAAGCCCTGCTGGGCAAGGCCGACCTGCCCAATAGCGAGAGCAAGTTCGTGTTCTATTTTCTTAACTGCAAGCTGTTCCTCGAAGAATTCGCCGGTTGACCATGAAATATTGCCAGCGCTGCGTACTGCCGGATTCGCGACCCAATCTGGTGATCGAAGACGATGGCGTTTGCAACGCCTGCCACAGCCATGCCACGAAGACCGCGATCGACTGGGCCGGGCGCAAGGCGCTGTTTGCCGAGGTCGTGCAGAACGCGAAGCAAAAGAGCAAGGGCTACGATTGCCTGGTTCCGGTCAGTGGCGGCAAGGACAGCACCTGGCAGGTCATCCAATGCCAGGAGGCGGGGCTCAATCCGCTGGCGGTGACCTGGAAGACGCCGGCGCGCACCGCGATAGGCCAGCGCAACCTCGACAACCTGGTGGCGCTCGGCGTCGACCACATCGACTACCAGATCAATCCCAAGGTCGAAGCGGCATTCATGCTGCGCGCCTACGAGAAATTCGGCAGCACGGCCATACCCATGCACATGGCCCTGTTCAACATTCCCTTGAGCATTGCCGTGCGTTTCGGCATTCCGCTGGTGGTTTGGGGAGAGAATTCGGCATTCGAGTACGGCGGTGCAAGCGAAGAGCGCACTGGCTTCCGGCTCGACAGCGGCTGGTTGCGCAAATACGGCGTCACCCACGGCACTACGGCACGGGACTGGGTTGGCGGGGAATTGAGCGAAAGGGTGCTGACCGCCTATTTCGGCCCTGGCGACGGCGAACTGGCGCGGGCCGGCATCAACGCCGTGTTTCTCGGCTACTACTTCGAATGGGACCCGGAAGCGACATTCCGCGTTGCGCGCGAACACGGATTCCAGGCCAGTGCCGGCGGAGCGAAGACTGGGCTTTATGACTATGCCGACATCGACGATGATTTTATCTCGATTCACCATTACCTCAAATGGTATAAATTCGGATTCACGCGCTTGTTCGACAATCTGTCCCTGGAAATTCGTAACGGCCGGATGAACGGCGACCAGGCCATCGACATCATCCGCCGCACGGGTGATCAGACGCCGCATGCGGATATCGAAAAATTCTGCGCATTCACCGGCATCAGCGTGGCCCGCTTTTGGGAGATTGCCGAAGGTTTCCGCAACCACGGCATCTGGAAACGCCAGGACGGTATCTGGACTATTCCGGGATTCCTGATCCTGGACTGGAAGTGGACATGAAGATAGAACCGAAGAACCCCCCCCGGGTCTATGAAGTCGGCCGCGGCGCGGTGGTGCGTATGCAGGATTGTGGCAGCGTGCGCCTGCAAGCCGATGAACAGCTGACCTTCACCACCGAGCAAGGCGCGGAATATGACCTGGCACGCAAGAACTGGGGCTTTTACGCCACGCCCTCGCTCAATGGCCGGCTGGTGCAGTTTGGCCTGCACGCGGTACTGGTGAAGAACAAGATTGGCCGTTATTTTGTGTTGCTGATGGAAGATGGCAAGCAAGCCGAATTCGACGAGTACATGCGCCTGGAGGAACTGGAAATCATCGCCAGGATGGATTCCACTAAAAACCTGGAGCACCTCGAGTCGGCGCTCAAAAAAGCGGGTGCGCAGCCTTGAGCGGCACGCGGGACATACGCTGCATTTGCGGCGCCAGCGCCTTCGATACCATATTCACCTACCTCGAAGCGCCGGCAGGCGAGGTCAAATTCGATTTCGGTCCGGGGCCGTACCGGCGTGAAATCCTGCGCTGCCGGAACTGCGGCCATTTCCTCTCGGTGCACGACATCGACATGAAGGAACTGTATGGCGGGCACTATGTGAACAGCACCTACGGTAGCGATGGTTTGCGCGCCGCATTTGCGCGCATCAACGCCCTGGCCACTGTGCGTTCGGACAACGTCGGAAGAGTCGAACGGGTGACGGAATTCGTCTCCGCTTATTTCAAGGGGCGTGGCGTGGGCTTTGCGCCAAAGGTGCTGGACATCGGCTCAGGACTCTGCGTTTTTCTATATCGGCTGCACGAGCTTACGGGGTGGCCCTGTACCGCGCTGGACCCCGATCCGCGCGCCGTTGAACATGCGAAGACCGAAGCGGGGGTGCAGGCCGTGTGCGCCGATTTCATGCAGGCCGACGGCTTGGGGCGGTTTGACCTGATTACCCTGAACAAGGTGATCGAGCACGTGCTGGACCCGGTTGCCATGCTGGCGCGGGCTGCGGGCAACCTGAATGATGGCGCTCTGGTGTATGTCGAAGTTCCCGATGGTGAGGCGGCGATGGCCGAGGGCTCGGGCCGGGAGGAATTTTTCATCGATCACCATCACGTTTTCAGCCTCACGTCATTTAAGATATGCGCCCAAAATTCCGGGTTCGAGGTGCATGCGCTGGAGCGCCTGCGCGAACCCAGCGCCAAGTTCACCCTGCGTGCTTTTTTGACGCGCCCCCCTTCAATTTCCTGAATAATGCTCAACGAACTCGAATCGGACGCAATCGAAATCATCCGCGAAGCGATGGCCACGGCAGCGCGGCCGGTGATGCTGTACTCGATCGGCAAGGATTCCTCCGTGATGCTGAGGCTGGCGCAAAAGGCGTTCTGGCCGGCGCCGCTCCCTTTCCCGCTGATGCACATTGACACTACCTGGAAGTTCCGGGAAATGATTGAGTTTCGTGATTGTATCGAGCGCGAAACCGGCGTCCGCCTGATCGTGCATACCAACCGCGAGGCGCTGGCCCAGGGGATCAATCCGTTCACACATGGCTCCGAGCGCCATACCGACCTGATGAAGACGGTAGCCCTCAAGCAGGCGCTGGATGCCCACGGATTTGATCTTGCCTTTGGCGGCGCGCGCCGCGACGAGGAGAAGTCACGGGCGAAAGAGCGCGTGTTCTCCTTCCGGGCGCCCGGGCACCGCTGGGACCCGAAGGCACAGCGCCCGGAACTGTGGAACCTGTACAACACGCGCATCAATCCAGGCGAGTCGATCCGGGTGTTCCCGCTTTCGAACTGGACCGAGGCAGACATCTGGCAATACATCGAACAGGAGCACATTCCCATCGTGCCGCTGTATTTCGCCAAGTTGCGCCCGGTGGTGCCGCGCGGGGGGCAATGGCTGATGGTTGATGATGAGCGCATGCCGCTGGAGCCCGGCGAAGTGCCGCAGATGCGCATGGTGCGTTTTCGCACCCTCGGTTGCTACCCATTGACCGCGGCAATCGAAAGCCAGGCGACGACCTTGGCGGAAATTGTTCGTGAAACGCTTTATGCACGCACTTCCGAACGGCAGGGGCGCCTGATCGACCACGACGGCGCGGCCTCGATGGAGCGCAAGAAGCAGGAGGGCTATTTCTAATGCTTAGCCTATTGCGTTTCATCACCTGCGGCAGTGTCGATGACGGCAAGTCGACTCTGGTTGGCCGCCTGCTCTACGAATCTCATCAGGTATTCGACGATCAGATGAGTGCGCTACAAAAGGATTCGTCGCGCTTCGGTACCCAGGGCGACGAACTAGACCTCGCCCTGCTGGTCGACGGCTTGCACGCAGAACGGGAGCAGGGCATCACCATCGACGTCGCATATCGCTTTTTTGGCACGCCGGCGCGCCGCTTCATTGTTGCCGATACCCCGGGGCATGAACAGTACACCCGAAACATGGCCACCGGTGCTTCGACAGCCCAGTTGGCCGTGTTGTTGATCGATGCGCGCAAGGGTGTGCTGATCCAGACATGTCGGCACAGCCGGATCGTCGCCATGCTCGGGGTGAAGCATGTGGTGCTGGCGGTCAATAAAATGGATCTGATGGGGTGGGACCCCCAGGTGTTCGACAAGATCGTCGCCGATTACCGGGCGTTCGCAGCGGAGCTGCAATTCACGGCGGTGCAGGCTATCCCGCTCTCGGCGCTGACCGGAGACAACGTCACTGCTGCCAGCGCGCATACCCCTTGGTACCCGGGGCCACCTTTGCTGACCTACCTTGAAGGCGTCGAGACTGCAGGCACCCGAGCCGAAGCGCCGTTTCGCATGCCAGTGCAATGGGTTAATCGACCCCACCTGGATTTTCGTGGCTTCTGCGGCAGGGTGGCGAGCGGCGGTGTCAAACCGGGAGACCGCGTGGTCGTCCTTCCGAGCGGTATCGAATCGACAGTCAAGACCGTAATAGGCGCCGGAGCCGAGGTCGGCGCAGCCGGCCAAGGCGACTCCATCACCCTGACCTTGGCCGATGAAGTCGATGTCGGCAGGGGCGACGTGATCGCGGCGGCCGCCGCCCCGGTACCGGTGACCGACCAGTTCGAAGCGCGCCTGCTATGGATGTCTGAGCATCCGCTCGTCGCCGGCCGCCCCTATTTTCTGAAAATACACTCCAGCCAGGTCGGCGCGGTGGTCAGCCGGATCAAGTTCCGGATGGACGTCAACAGCGGCGCGCACCTGGCCGCGACCAGCTTGGCCTTGAACGAGATTGGCGTGATCAACGTCAGTACCGATCGTCCGGTGCCCTACGAAATCTACGAGCAAGGCAAACGTCTGGGCGCCTTCATCCTGATCGACCGGCTGACCAACGAGACGGCCGGCGCTGGCATGATCGACTTTCCACTGCGCCGGGCCGCCAACCTGCACTGGCAGGCTATGTCGGTGGACAAGGGTGCGCGCGCCGCGCTCAAGCTGCAGCGGCCGAGATGCCTCTGGCTCACCGGGCTGTCGGGGTCCGGCAAATCGACCATCGCCAACCTGCTGGAAAAGCGCCTGCACGCCGCCGGCCGTCACACCTGCATGCTCGACGGCGACAACGTGCGCCATGGCCTGAACCGCGACCTCGGATTCACCGAAGCCGACCGGGTGGAGAACATCCGCCGCGTCGCCGAGGTGGCCAGGTTGATGGTCGACGCCGGCCTGATCGTGATCGTGTCCTTCATTTCGCCTTACCGCGCCGAGCGGGCGTTCGCACGCTCCCTGTTCGAGGCCGGCGAGTTCCAGGAAATCTATGTCAATGCCCCGCTGGAAGAATGCGAGCGCCGCGACCCCAAGCACCTGTATGCCAAGGCGTGGCGCGGAGAGCTGAAGAATTTCACCGGCATCGACAGCGCCTATGAGGCGCCGGAAGCGTCGGAACTCGAACTAGACACGCTGCACGACCACCCAGACGCGTGTGTTGAGAAGATTGTGCGTGGACTGAGCCTATAGGCTCTTCGACGCAACATGGTGCGGCGCGACATACACGTGCTACTGTCAAGCGATAAAGCACGGTCAGTCGGCGCACAATCACAATCTACCAGTTGGACGGATCAGGCATGAACAAGGAAGTTGACCAGACGACCGATTTCTCCTCGACCTGGATGAAGCATGCGCCTCTGGATGGGGTGCCGCGCGACAGGCTGATTGAGTCTTGGGAGTACCGCGGCCAACGGTACCCGGTGGACGTCACCTCGGGGAAGAAGCTGGACGTACTGTCCCTGAAGGGCGCCTCCACAGACGAGGTGCGCCGCTATTCGACATTCCTAAGGTCGGTCTCGGACCGTGTGTACTCGCCCGACGCACCCCAGAGGTTGGTCGAGGCCTGCCCCTGCTGCGGCCGGCCCTCTGGGGATGCGAGTGCGGCCATGCGCGTGTTCGCCGGCGTATATGTTCAATGTCTAGGGTGCGGGCATGCATTTGTCCGCGATCAACCTTCCCAAGCGGCATTGAGCGAACTCTTTACAGAGTCCGCCGGGCACAGCGAGGAGTACACGGACGCGGATCTGGAGGCGCAAAAGTTCCGGGTACAGCAAATCTCGAAGCCGAAGCTGGATTGGGCGATGCGTCACTACAACAGGCTGTTTGCCAAGGCTCCGGCAAGTCTGATCGACGTCGGCGCGGGTGGTGGCCATTTCGTCAAGGCGGCGCAGATGCAGGGACTGGAGGCCATAGGCTATGAGAAAAGTGCTTCTTCTCGGAACTTTGCGCGGGAGGCATTTCAAATTGACCTGATAGATGCCGACTTCCTGGATGTGGGCGGCAATGGCGCCGACCTGATCACTTTTTGGGGACTGCTTGAGTATGTACCCGAGCCCAGGCGCTTCATGGCGGCAGCAAGAAAGCGGCTGTTTGAACACGCGGGCATGTTGATCGTCGAAGTACCGCGCTTCAATTGTGTCGGCTCTGCTGTTCAGGCTATGGAGGGAGCGGTGGTTGCGAGGCATATGGACCCCACCAGCCACATCAATTGCTTTACCGATTCGTCCCTCTGCACTGCATTGGTGGAGGAGGGTTTCAAACCCGTGGCGGCGTGGTACTTCGGCATGGATGCTTACGAATTATTGATCCAGGCATCCATGAAACTTGACGGTGACTCCACCCTGAGCGCGCTTGCGAGCATGGTCAATCCGCTTCAGGCGGCGTTGGATGCCGGTCGCCAATGCGACGACCTGATCATCGCAGCGGTTCCAGTGGACTAAGTTGCGGAAGAACTGCCACTAGCCAATGCCCAACAATTTCTTTATTTTCGGCATCGCACGGTCCGGGACCAATTTATTGGCCCGGATGATCGATCGTCATCCTTCGGCCGTCTGCGCGCTTGATCCCTTGCTGCCTTTCTTCAAGTCATTGCGCAATGAAATCGTTGAGCGGCACGCCCCGGAATCAGTCAAGCTGGTGTTTTTGCCTGATGCGGCATTCCAAGACAATTATTTTCAAGCCCATGCTCCCGAGCTGCTTGATTTGCTTCTTGAATCGGACGGCCAGTCGTTGCTACCGGCGCTTGAGATGAAGAATCTTCGGGGCTGCATCGTCGAACGCGCGGCGCTCGAGTCTCCTACGCTGGCCGATTCGCTGACCCAGGCAACGGGCGAGTCATATAAGGGCTTTCTTGACGATGTGCTGCGCATAGTCGGCGAATCGAAGCATGGAACGCTTTGGAGCGGAACCAAGGAAGTATGGGCCATAGACTTTCTGCCGCTGCTGTCGCGGCTGTACCCGGGCGCCCGGTTTTTTCTCATTGAGCGCGACCCTCGCGCGGTCGTTGCGTCCTTGCTCGCCATGGGGGAAAAGGACGCTAGTCAAGCGGCGCATTTCATTTCATATGTCAGACACTGGCGCAAGGCCATAGCGCTCGGGCGGATGTTCGAATCCGATGAAAGATTGCGCGGACGGATTCAATTCGTTTCTTACGAGCGATTGGTGCGCGATCCCGCACGAATCGCGGAGGAGGCATGCAAACATTTGGGATTGAAGTACCGGCCGGAGATGCTTGAAGTCTCGGCGGCAGGATGGACCGGAAACAGCAGTTACGGCGATAACAGCGGTATCTATGGACAGTCGCTCGAAAGGTGGCGCGATTTGCTAAGCCCGACGATCGTGAACACTGTCGATTTTATATGCGCTCCCGAAATGACCATGACCGCATACCAATCGAGTCCAAAGAATTTCGGCCGACTAACTCCAGCGATCGAAAGTGTGTTCAGGACTACGGGCTTGAATCAAGCAAGTTGGCGCAGCGATAGCGGCCACGTCGCGCTTGATATCGGCGGCGAACTCCTACGTTACGAAATGCTGGGTTCCAATGAAGACTATCAGGATGCGGCGGTGCGGGAGTGCTTTCTGTCTGATTCCGTGTTCCGGATGATTCGCAAGAACCTGCGGGAGAGGCGGGCTTGAAAATTCTTGTTTTCGCACCGTTCTCTGCAATCTGGGTACATGCATTTCCCGAGGCACTGGTGGTCGAGTCGCTCAAGCAGTCAGGGCATGAGATTGTCTACTTGACCTGTGGCCGTACTTTTTCGAAACTGTGCGTATCGATGGGTGCCTACGGCGTGGGTCTCGATGCTGCAGCGTCGGCAAAGGAAAGGATCTGCGATTTATGCGACCGGCACAAGGGTCTCATCCGGAAGGAGTTCGGCTTTGCCGGGTACGATATTAGCCAGAAATTCACCCAGGCGGACCACGATTGGGTCGATGAGATTTGCGCGAAGGCCAGCGCGACTGACCTATTCGATCTCGTAATCGAAGGCATCGAGGTTGGCAAATGCGCCTTGAGCCATTTCCTGATCAATCAGAAGAAGATCAGTCTGGAATTCACCGCCGCGGAGTGGACGCGGCTGCAGGTGGAGTTGCGAAACGTGCTGTACGCGTTTATCGGGTGCAAGCGCGCGATTGAGACGGAAAAGCCCGATCGGGTCATGGTTTACGTCGCCGCCTACTCGGTCAACCTCGTGTGCTGCGAATTGGCGGCGGCGCGGGGAATTCCGCACTACTACCTGGCGGCAGCGGGCAACCTGTCCGACCGCCTGCAGCGGCTCGTAGTTGCCAAAGGGCACGCAATGAATTTTCAGAAAAACAATATTGCGCACTGGCGAACGTTGAAGGATCTTCCTTGCTCGGCCGATTCCCTGCGGTATGTTACCGACCATTTCCAGGAGCTGTTTCGGGGCAAGAACCCGCTGGCCTATTCGGCGCCGATTAGTAACGCTCGCGGTGACCTGCGCCAGTATTTCGGCATCCAGGACGACCAAAAAGTATTGCTGGCTGCATTGAGCAGTTATGACGAAATATATGCGTCGCAGATTGTCGGACTTTGGCCTAGCGATTTCGTCCCGATTTTTTCGAGCTTGGTCGAGTGGGTCGAGGCCATCGTCTCATTCGTATCCAAGCGGTCGGACTTGTTCCTGATTGTCAGGGTGCATCCGCGCGAACTTCCAAACAAGCGCGACGCAGTGGCTTCCGAGAGTTCAAAAAAGCTGGCGCTAGCATTGGCGGATTTACCGGTCAATGTGAAGGTCAACTGGCCGGCTGACGGGATATCACTGTATGAGGCAGCGGAGATAGCTGATGTTTGCCTGAATGCGTGGTCGAGCGCGGGAAAGGAGTTGACCCTTCTCGGAATTCCAGTGGTTACCTACGCCCCGGATTTGCTGGTCTATCCTCCGGAACTGAACTACGTGAGTGAAAGCCGCGACGGCTATTTCGAACAAGTTGAATTCGCATTGAAATCCGGTTGGAGCGAAGATCACATCAGGTCGGCCTACAGGTGGTATGTATTGGAGTACGAAAAGGCGATGATAGACTTGTCCGAAAGCTATGTGGTGTCCGAGAACCGCCATGCGCCGCTCCCAGTGCGTCTGGTCAACCGAATTCGCCGCGCCGTCAACCCGCTTTACCTGCAAATTAGGGACTGCGCCCGGCGCGCCTCCGGCCTGTCGGCGCGTCCATTGATCAACCAGTTGTTGTCCGAATGCCGCAGCACCGTGCTCGATATCCGGGCAGAGGCAGGCTTCGAGCGGGTCGCCATTGAGGAGGAGTCGGCTGGCCTGCGCCGGGAGATCGGCCGGATGATCAATATCATGTATCAGTCATCGTCGGTGGGAGCCACGAATACGCTAAAATATAAGCTTGACCGCTACGCCAATCGCTCTTAGCTGGCCGGCGACAAGCTTCTCAGTCCCACGTAACGCCAAGCTGTTTCGCCGGCGATGGTTCCGAGCGGCGGTCGCATCATTTTCGATCCCGATCTAGCGGCATTGCAGGATCATATTCTTGTCTCTCGTGACTGACGCTCCCGCCCCCAATTTCATGGTCAACCTCGCGCGCGACCTGTGCGTTTTCGCCACGGGCGTGGTGGCCGACGAAAATGCTGCACTGTTCGACCGCATCGGCCAGGAATTGCCTTTCACGATGTTTCGCTATGGGTCCGGAGACACCTACAACGGCTGGGTGGTACCGGACAACTGGCGCGTGATCAAGGCCGAAATCCGGCGCGACGGCAAGTTGTTGTTCGATGGCCGCAGCCATACGCTGGGGGTGGCGCGCTATGCCAAGTCCTTCACCGGAAGGCTTACCTGGGAAGAATTGAAGCCCAGGCTGGTGACCAACCCGGACTTGCCCGATGCCTATGTGTTCCATTGCATGTGGCAATACCGGCCATGGGCGGCCGATTGGGCTTTGTCGGTGCCATACGAAATCTATCGAGACTTCGGGCCGGGGGATTACGAAGTCGACCTCCAGACCGAATACCTTCCCGGTGAAATGCTGGTGGGCCAGCACGAAAAGCGCGGCCGCAGCGACCAGACCATCGTGTTCCATTCCAATTCCTGCCACCCGCACATGGCCAACGACGGCTTTGCCGGCACGGCGCTGCTGATCGCCCTGTTCCAATGGCTGGCCAAGCAGGATACGCACTACAGCTATCGCTTGGTGATCGGCCCCGAACACCTGGGCACGGTGTTCTATCTGCGCGACATGCCGCAGGCCGAACTGGACCGCATGGTGTGCGGCGTATTCGAGGAGATGCCGGGTACTCAAGGCGCGATCAAGATCGCCTCGACATTTCTGGGCGGGTTGCCGATCGACCATGCATTCGCCAACGCGGCCAGGCACCACGCCAAGGCCTATGTCCCGGTGCCGTGGCGTAGTGGCGCCGGCAACGACGAGACGGTATGGGAGGCGCCCGGCTACGAGGTGCCGTTCCTCGAGATCACGCGTTCTGAGAACCTGATGCATCCTTACCGCGAGTATCACACCAGTCTGGACACGCCCGAGCTGATGGAGCCTGCGCAGCTCGAGGAAATGCTGACCGTTTTCAAGCAGGCGGTCCTGAGCCTGGAGCGCAACGCCCGCGTGTTCCGCAACTTTGACGGCTTGGTGTGCCTGTCAAATCCCCAATACGACCTCTACATGGAGCGGGAGGACCCGGCGATTGCCAAAAACCTCCCGGCGGACTCGGAGAAATGGGGCAATCTGCTCGACAGCCTCCTGCGCTACTTCGACGGCAATATGACCCTGCTCGAGATCGCCCAGAAGCACGATCTGCCTTTCGAACGGGTGTTCAACTACCTGAAGCGCTTCGAGGCCAAGGGCCTGGTCAGGTTGGAATTCGAACCAATGCAGCGCGCCCCGGCGCGGCGTGTGCAGCGTGGCCAGACATGATTACCGTGGTGGACCTGAAGATCAGCAATTTGGCTTCGGTGGTCCAGGCGCTGCGCCTGGTGGGTGCTGGCGGTCACCGGTTCGCAACTCCCGCGAACGTGGCCGAAGCGGACGCGATATTGCTGCCCGGCGTCGGCGCCTTTGGCGACGGCATGGCCAGCCTCGAGGCACAAGGTCTGTCGGGGCCGATCCGCGCGGCCGCGGGGCGCGGCATCCCAGTTTTAGGCATCTGCCTGGGCATGCAGCTCCTTGCCTCTCGAAGCGCCGAGTATGGCGATCATCAAGGCCTGGACCTGGTGCCCGGGCGGGTCGAACGCCTGACGGCGACCGAACCGGGCTATCGCGTGCCTAATATCGGCTGGTGCGATGTGCGGCCGGTGTGTCCCAGCCCGCTGTTTCCCGATGCACAGGGCGGCTGCTTTTACCACGTGCACAGCTTTCACTTTGTTCCCGAAGACCCGGCTGCGTCGGCGGCGACCGCGGAGTTCAGCGGACGCGATATCACGGTGGCAATTGCTGCAGGCAATGTATTCGGGGTTCAATTCCACACTGAGAAGAGCCAGGATGATGGGCTGCGGGTGCTGTCGAACTTTCTCGCCCATGTGCGTGCAGTCAAGGGGAAAAAGCAATGATCCGGCCGCGTTTGATCCCAGTTCTGCTGCTCAAACATGGCGTGATCGTGCGCAGCCAGTTGTTCAAGGTGCATCAGGTGATCGGCAATCCGATGAGCACCGTGCAACGCCTGTCCAACTGGAACGTCGATGAACTGATCCTCCTGGACATCAGCGCCGACGACTATCACGACCTGCGGCGCGATGACATCCAGCAGCGCTACCAGGGCACCAGCGCAATGGATGTGTTGCGCGAGGTATCCAAGGTCTGTTTCATGCCGCTGGCCTTCGGTGGGCGCATCCGCAACCTTGAGGACATCGGCGAGCGCATTGCGGCGGGTGCAGACAAGGTCGTGGTCAATACCGCCGCGCTCGACAACCCCGGCTTCGTCACTGCGGCTTCGCGGCGCTTCGGCGCGCAGTGCATCGTGGTGTCGATCGACGTCAAGCAGCATGCAGACGGGCGTTATGAAGTGTTCGGTAACGACGGCAAGAGCGCCTCCGGCCTGGACCCGGTAGCCTGGGCCATGCAGGTTGCGAGCCTGGGTGCGGGCGAGATCTTTCTCAATTCGATCGACCGCGACGGCTCGGCATTGGGCTACGACATTGAGCTGATCCGGCGCGTCGCAGAAGCCGTCGAGATACCCGTGATCGCATGCGGCGGTGTCGGCACTTACGAGGACCTTGCCGCCGGCATTGTCCAGGGCGGCGCCAGCGCGGTCGCTGCGGCGAATATATTTCACTTTTTCGAGCTCAGCTACCCGGTTGCCAAGCAGCGCACCATCGACGCGGGGGTGCCGATGCGCCCGGTCAAGCTCGACAGCCTGTGGCAAAAGCGCGAGCCCGAATACGACCTCGCAGCCGAGGATAAGCGCTTGAGGGACCGCCGCGAGCGCGCCCGCACCGGCAATTATCTTGCCGCCGCGCCGCGTCGCGAAAAGAGCAATATCCGTTGGTGCACCCGCTGCGTCTATCCGTCCATCAGCGCCGCGCCGATGGAGTTCGACGCCGACGGCGTTTGCATGGGTTGCCGCATGGCCGAGGTGAAGACCGCGATCGACCCGGGCGATTGGGTCCGCCGCAAGGAGTTGCTGCGTGAAATCCTGGAGAAGTACCGCTGCCGCGATGGTAGTCGGCACGACGTGGTAATCGCCGTCAGCGGCGGCAAGGACAGTTGGTTCCAAACTCATGTGATCAAGCACGAATTCGGTCTCAACCCTCTACTGGTGACCTACGATGGCAACAACTGGACCGAGCCGGGCTGGCGCAACATGGTGCGTATGCGCGAGGTTTTCGGTTGCGACCATGTGGTGGTTCGGCCTTCCGTCGAGGTGTTACAAAAGCTCAACCGCCTGGCATTCGAGGTGATGGGCGACATGAACTGGCATGCCCATGTCGGCATCACCACGGCGCCGGTGCGTGTGGCGGTGCAGAACCGCATCCCGCTGGTGATCTGGGGCGAGCACGGTTACCTTGATCTGTGCGGCCAGTTCTCGATGGATGACTTTCCGGAGATGAGCTACCGCGACCGTCTCGAGCATTTTGCGCGCGGCTACGAGTGGAATTATTTCGTCGGCCGCGACGGACTGAAAAGTGGCGATCTGATTCCCTGGAAGTACCCCTCCGACCAGGAGATTTTCGACCTCGACCTGCGCGGCATCTATCTGGGCAACTACGTCTACTGGGAAGCCAACGATCACGCCAAGATGGTGGTCGAACAGTACGGTTTCGAGACCAGCGACATTTCTTTCGAGCGCACCTATCGCCGCATGTCCAATCTCGACGACATGCATGAAAACGGCGTTCATGACTACCTGAAGTTCATCAAGTTTGGCTACGGGCGCTGCACCGACCACGTCTGCAAGGACATCCGCGCCGGCCTGATGACCCGCGAGCGCGGCCTCGAACTGGTGCGCCAGATGGACCATGTCAAATCTAGCGACCTCAAGCGCTGGCTGGAATATACCGGCACCACCGAAGAGTGGTTCGACCGCATGGCCGACACTTTTCGTGATCCGCGCGTCTGGGATATGGAAGGCGATCAATGGCGCAAAGATGATCCCTGGCGGCCGGAGGGCGGCGCATGAGCTCGCTGGAGAATCAGGTGGGCGAAATCGGCGCGCGCCTGACCGAGGCCGAGTTGTGCCCGGCCGACCTGCTGGCGGGCCAGGAGGCGGCCTTTGCGCGCGATATCGCGCGCCTGCACGAGCGCAGCGGCGAGTTCGTCGCGGTGGACTGCCCGGCCTGCGGCGGCGCCGCATCCGCCCTGGCGTTCGAGAAATACGGCTTCGCATTCCGCAGCTGTGCCGCCTGCAAAACCATCTACATGAGCCCGCGGCCCTCGCCTGCGGTAATGTCCGACTACTACTCGAACTCGGAGAATTACGCCTACTGGGCTGCGCATATTTTCCCGGCATCCGAAACCTCGCGTCGCGAGAAAATCCATAAGCCCTGGCTGGAGCGCGTCACCGGCATCTGCGACCGCCATGGCATCGCGCGCGGCACCTTGCTGGAGATTGGCCCGGGCTTCGGCACTTTCGCCGCGTTGGCGACGCAGTCCGGTCGATTTGAGCGCGTGATCGCGGTCGAACCCACGCCCGAGATGGCGGCGGCGTGCCGGGCGCGCGGCGTCCAGGTGATCGAACGCCGCATCGAGGACATCAGCGCCGCCGAACTGTCGGCTGCCGACGTGATCGTGTCGTTCGAGGTTATCGAACACCTGTTCGATCCGAAGGATCTGGTGAGGCAGGCCGCGCGCTTGCTCAAGCCCGGCGGCCTATTGGTGCTTTCCTGTCCCAACGGCTTGGGCTTTGACATCTGCATGCTTGGTGCGGGATCGCAGGCGATCGATGCTGAGCATGTCAATCTGTTCAATCCGCAGTCGCTGGGTGGGCTTTTGGAAGTCAGCGGTTTTGCTGTGCTGGAAACCACCACCCCGGGCCGTCTGGACACAGAGATCGTGCGTGATGCGGCGCTGGCGGGCGCCGTCTCGTTGGACCCTTTCATGCGTCGGGTTCTGATCGAAGAATGGGATCGCCTGGGCTGGCCGTTCCAGCAGTTCATCGCAGCTAATGGCCTGTCGTCGCACTTGTGGATCGCTGCCCGGCGGCTTTGAGGAATGTATGACTAAAAGCGCTTCTGTAACCGCCGCCGAATCGGCCGTCAAGAATTGCTATTCGACCTGGGCCGATTCTTATTTTCGCGACTATTACACCGGCGCGGCCTACCCGCCGGTGCACGTTGACCTTGTCCGCAGGTTGCTGCGCGACGCCGGCACCAGAGTGCTCCTGGATGCCGGCTGTGGCCCGGCGTCGATGCTGCGTGGCCTGGCGGACATGGGGATGGACCTTTATGGGTTCGACCTCACGCCCGAGATGGTAGAAGTGGCCAAGCAAGTGGTCGGGCAATTCGGCATGCCGCCGGAACACATTTGGCAGGGCAGCGTCGCCGATGCGGCTTCGTTCTGCTCGGCGGAAATGCCGGCGGTCGACGCCACGATTTGCGTCGGCGTCTTTCCGCATATCCCCGAATCTATCGAGACCGATGTCATCGGACACCTGCGCGATTCGGTCCGACCCGGCGGACTGGTGGTGGTGGAAGCGCGCAACCAGCTGTTTGGACTGTTCACCCTGAACCGCTATTCGTACGAACTGTTTTCCTCCGAATTGATCCGCGCGCAGCAACTGCGCGACGCTGGTTCGGCCGAGGTGGTGGATGCGTTGCTGGAGGAACTCAAGCAGCGTTTTCGCATGGACATTCCGCCGGTGCGCCAAGGCAAGAGCGGCGAGCCGGGCTACGATCAGGTCCTGTCGCGCACCCACAACCCTTTCGTACTCAAGGAGCGCTTCGAAAAGGCCGGCTTTGCCAGTGTCAAAGCGCACTTTTACCACTACCATTGCCTGCCGCCGATGTTCGAGCAGGCCGCGCCCGAGCTGTTCCGCTCCGCCAGCCTGGCGATGGAGGACCCGGCCGACTGGCGCGGCTATTTCATGGCCTCGGCGTTTTTCGTTACCGGAACGCGCGCTTGATCACAGGCGACGGCTACGGCCGCTACAACATCTGGGAGCATAGCGCGACGGTTAAGGCGCTGTATGCCCGCCGCTGCCGGCTGGAAAGTGAGGAGATGACCTGCCATGCGCAGGCGGCGGAACTGCTCATGGCCCACGTCCGGGAAGGTGAAACCCTGCTCGACGCCGGTTGCGGCAGCGGGTATTTTTTTCATTCCCTGCGCGCGCGTGCTATCGATCTGGACTACCTTGGCGTCGATGCGGCGCCGTCGCTGGTCGGCATCGGCCAGGAGGTCTTGCCGGCCCATGGTCTGCGGGCTGACCGGTTGCGGGTCATGCGCATCGAAGACCTGAACGGCTCTGTCGACCACGCGGTCTGCATCAATGTGCTGTCGAACATCGACAACTATCATCGCCCGCTGGAACGCCTGCTCAATGTGGCGCGCAAGTCGGTGATCATGCGCGAATCCTGTGCGGAGGAGGCCAGCTATGCCTACGTCAAGGATCGCTTCCTGGACCCCGGCGTCGATCTGAAGGTGCACGTTAATACGTATGCGTTGGGCGAGCTGACCGAGTTCATCCGCTCCTATGGCTATGACGTCGAGGTGGTCAGGGACCGGCGCGCCGGCGACGGCCCGGAGTTGGTGATCGACTACCCGCATTATTGGAAATTCTTGGTTTGCTTAAAGAATCGCGGCTGAACTCCGATCGGACATCCATGGCACGTATTGCAGGATTGTTTTCCCCCATGCCGGCCGCGGAGCAGCGTCGGCGCGTCGGTGCCATGCTGGCGCTGGAGTGTGCGCCCGGTTCGGCATCGCATGTCGAAACTGCGGGTCAGGCTGGGCTCGGCGTGTGCGGTGGCACCGTGCCGGGCTGGGCATGCGAAGGCGGTTTGGTGGTGGTGTTCGATGGACACATATTCAATCGCGCCGAGTTAGGCGCGAGCGACAAGAGCCCTGCCGCGGTACTGTTGGCGCTGGTGCGGGAGCGAGGCTTTGAAAAGGCCTTGCGCGCTCTGAACGGCGATTTCGCTGCGGCGGTGTACGACAGCGCCAGCAACACCCTTTGGCTGGGGCGCGACCGCGTCGGAGTCAAGCCTTTGTATTACGCACGGGCCGCCGATGGCATGGCCTTCGCGTCGCGGCTGCGTGCTCTGCTGGATCAGCCCGGTGTGTCCAGGTGCGCGAACCGGCGTTTCGCAGCCCTGTTCGCGGCTTCGCATTACCGCACTTTCGACAACGACCCGGCAACATCGCCCTTCGCCGACATTGCGCAACTGCCGGCCGGGCACTATTTGCAAGCGCGCGGGGTTGGTGACATCAAGGTCACAAGGTATTGGGATCTAAGCGAGCTGCCGGAGCATAGGGGCTCGCTCGAAGACCTGGCTGCAGGCTATCGCGAGTTGCTGATCGATGCGGTCAACATTCGTATGCAGGTGGCCGAGCGGCCCGCTTTCACGCTGTCCGGCGGTATGGATTCCTCATCGGTGCTGGCCTGCGCGGTACGCGGCAGTGGAGCAAAGCAGCATGCTTTCTCGTCCGTCTACGACGACAAGACCTATGACGAATCGGACGAAATCTCCTCCATGCTCGCCAGTGCGGTGGAGCAATGGCATCCACTGAAAATCGGCACTCCCGACGTCCCAGCTCTGGTGGCGCGCATGATAGAGGCGCACGACGAGCCGGTGGCTACCGCCACCTGGCTGTCGCACTATCTTATCTGTGAGTCGGCATCGGCGCAGGGCTTCGGTACCCTGTTCGGCGGCCTGGGCGGTGACGAACTCAATGCCGGCGAGTACGAATACTTTTTTTATCATTTCGCCGATTTGCGTCGGCAGGGCCGGGAAAAGGAATTGCAGCAGGAGGTCGATAACTGGGTTAAATATCACGACCACCCGATCCACCGCAAGAACATGGCCGTGGTCGAGGATCATTTCCGGCGGGTGGTGGATTTCAGCCGGCCTGGAATCTGCCTGCCGGACCGCAGGCGCCTGGACCGCTATGCCGCGGTCCTCAATCCGGATTTCTATTCCCTCCAGTCATTCCAGCCGGAGAT
Organism: Burkholderiales bacterium; assembly: GCA_947473125.1. GTDB lineage: Bacteria > Pseudomonadota > Gammaproteobacteria > Burkholderiales > JAEUOS01 > CANJDH01. The sequence continues at coordinate 76,387 of CANJDH010000001.1, read as the reverse complement.
GGACAGCCCGTACACTTCTTATATGAAAAACCGTACCTACCAGGACATTTTCCGCGAGACCGCGCCTTGTTGCCTTCGTGCGGAAGATCGCCAGGGTGCGGCTTTCGGCATGGATCACTTTGATCCGTTCTTTGACTATCGTCTGGTCGAATACATGTTTCGCGTTCCAGGTGCGATGAAAATCCATGGCGGCGTTACAAAAATACTGCTGCGTGAAGCGATGCGCGGCATTCTGCCGGACGAGACGCGCACCAGGATCAAGAAGACCGGTTGGAACGCACCGGCCCACGTTTGGTTTTCCGGCAGCGCGCTCGAGGCATTGCGCGATACCATCCATTCAGCGTCATTCCGCCAGCGCGGCATCTATCTGACGCCGGCTCTGGACGCTATCCTTAACGAGCACGAACGCATCGTAGCCGGGCAGGAAGCCAAGGATAATCACATGATGTTTCTTTGGCAACTACTCAACCTGGATATCTGGATGCGCGATATGGAGGTCACTTTCAAATGACCATCTCCCCTGCTCAGCAGAATTTCCCATCGTTGCGTCATTTGGCGCGGGTGGCTTTGTCCTCGCTGCGAGTGTTGGCGGGACTGGCGGCATACCGGCTGAGCGGGCGCACGCCTGCATTCGCCTATCAGGCCCTTGTTCGGCTGTTCACGCTTACTCGCGGGCGATCCAATGACCTGCTTGCAGCCTTGATCGGGCGCCTACGGCGGCCGTACTATCTTGAGCAGCCCGAAGGCATACTCAACTTCCGTAACGACGCCGAGCGGCATGCGGCGGCCGATGCGCTGCGCACCCGCGGCTATTTCCTGTTCCCAGAACAGCTACCCGCGGAGCTGTGCGACAAACTGCTGCAATTCGCCCTGACCCATCCGTGCACGGCGCGCGCGACGGATAGTGGCGACGCAGCGCGGGCACAGCCCGGCGTTTATCCGCGCGGCGAACCACAGGCGATCATTTATGAATTCCATCCAGGCGACCTGATCAACCAGCCCGACGTCCAGCGCTTGATGGGGGACGGCTCCTTGCTAGCGCTGGCGCAGGATTATCTTGGTGCGCAGCCGGTGCTCGACACGGTGAACCTGTGGTGGAGTACCGCGCACTCACAGCAGCCTGACCGCAATGCCGCTCAACTTTATCATTTTGATATGGACCATGTGCGCTGGTTGAAATTTTTCATCTACCTGACCGATATGACCCCGGCCCGCGGGCCGCATTGTTTCGTCGCCGGATCCCACCGAAGTGGCGGGATTCCGGACAGCTTTCTTGCCCAAGGTTACGCGCGCCTAACCGACGCCGAAGTGGCGGCCTGCTACCCGGCCGAGGATCTGATCGAATTCACCGGGCGGCGTGGCACCATCATCGCCGAGGATACGCGCGGCCTGCACAAGGGCAAGCCTGTGCTGCAGGGCGACCGCCTGATGTTTGAATTCGAATTCAGCAACAGCCTTTTTGGTGCCGCGCTACCCGGCAAGGGGACTATCACGCAATTCCATAATTCTTCTTTCCGCCGCTTCGTGGCGGCGCACCGCCGGGTGTTCAGCCGCTGGATGGATCCCGCCACTCCTCGCTAGGCGTGCGCACCCAGTCCGATACACATGATTGAGCAGTTACGTGCAGTTTATGCGCTCCTGAACAACCAGCAACGGCGTACGCTCGCCCGGCTGCTGGTGTTGATCGTCCTGGTCGGTCTGATTGACGTCGTCGGCATATCGTCGATTTTCCCGTTCATGGCTGTCGTCGCGCGGCCCGAGTCAGTGGAAACCAGCCGCATTCTCCACTATATCTACCAAAGCTTGGGATTTTCCAGCCAATATCGCTTCTTATTCGCGCTCGGACTAGGGGTATTAATCATCATGCTGCTGGGGAATGGGCTGGCCGCACTCATGACCAAGCTGATGCTCAAATTCAGTTATGACGTTGGACACGAATTGTCGGTACGCATGCTGAGGAGTTATCTGGACAAGCCTTACTCTTTTTTTCTGGCTCGGAACTCCGCCACCATGGTATTGAACGTGATCGGCGAAACCAGTGGCATGGTGATGGGGGTAATAGTCCCTGGCCTGCAGACATTCGCCAAGATAATAGTTACGTTTCTAATGCTCTCCTTGCTTCTGGCGGTCGATCCGGTGCTCGCGCTGATCGTTGCTGCTGTTGTCGGCGGAAGCTACATGCTGGTCTATATTTTTGTTCGTTCTCGCCTGTCGGCGATAGGTTCATTGTCCGCTGACGCTAACCGCGCCAGGCTCAGCATGGCAACCGAAGTACTCCAGGGCATCAAGGATCTAAAGCTTCTTGGCCGTACCCAGCACTATCTGAGTGAATTCTCCCGGGCTTCGAAGGAGTTGGGCCAATACCAGATGCAAAACGGTCTGTTCGGGATGCTGCCTCGTTATGCGATGGAAAGCATCGCCTTCGGCGGCATCCTCCTGATTCTCCTATATTTGCTGTCGGTGCGTCGCGACGTCAATCAGGCGTTGCCCCTGATCGCGCTTTACGCGGTCGCCGGCTACCGTCTCTTGCCGGCGATCCAGCAGATATTTGGTGGCCTCGGCCAGCTTCGTTTCAGCCTCTCGTCCCTCGGCAACCTACATCGGGAACTCGACGAATTAGCGCGCACACCAGACGAAATCGGTGCTGCGGACAAAGTACAAGTGCCAGTGCAGTTCGAGCGCCAGATCGAACTGCGTGACATTTCTTACCGCTATCCATCAGCTGAGCAGGACTCGTTGCGGGCGGTAGACATCGTGATTTCAAGGAACACCACGGTCGGCCTGGTCGGAACCTCGGGAGCCGGCAAGACCACTTTGATCGACATATTTCTTGGACTGCTTCAGCCGACGGCCGGTGCCATTATCGTTGATGGCCAGCCGCTGCAGACGCGTCAACTTCGCGCGTGGCGAGAAGGTATAGGCTATATGCCGCAGAACATCTATCTGACGGAAGCCTCGATCACCCGGAATATCGCCTTCGGGCTGCCGCCTGACGCGATCGATCCCGAGCGCGTCAGGGCGGCCGCGAGGCTCGCCAGCGTGCATGATTTCATCGAACAGGAACTGCCGATGAAATATGAGACGGTAATCGGCGAGCGCGGCATCCGGCTTTCGGGTGGCCAGCGCCAGCGCATCGGAATCGCCCGCGCGCTATATCATGATCCGCAGATATTGGTATTCGACGAGGCCACCAGCGCGCTTGACGGCATCACTGAGGATGCGATAATCGCCGCGATTCGTTCGTTGGCGCATGCCAAGACAATTATTCTGATTGCACACAGGTTTTCCACCATCCGTGATTGCGATTTGATCTACTTGATGCAGAACGGAAGAGTTATTGATGCCGGCAAATATGAAGAATTGTCGGCGCGCAACGAGGTTTTCCGCAATCTCGGGAAAGTGGAATCAGCATCTGAATCCGTATGCCCGTCCCAGGATCGCCCGCTTTGAACTCGTCCGGCCGCCGCAAGGCGCGGATTGCGCAATTTCCCCAACTTTTTCAGGCAATTGAATGAACACAAGTGAGAATCACGCTGCGATCTTGGCCTGCATCGACAGCATCGTCTTGCGCAAGAATTGCGTTTTGAGCTACGACCGCGATCTGATAGATCTGTTGCCCGATATTTTGATCGAGAATCATGGAGTTACCGATGCTGGCGGTGTGGTGCGGCTACCCGAACTAATGCGGTTATTTGATTTACTGGATCCGGAGAGTCAGCAGGAACGTGACATTTTGGCATTGCCGCAGATGATCGCTGCCTGTGGCGTTGACACTTCGGGTTACAGCTCGCATTCAGCAGCGCGAATGTCGAAGGCTGCAACCGATTTCGACCATTGGTCTGAGAAGAGCGTTACCGACTCGGTTGATGCTGTAATTTCTTTGCAGAAGGACTTGGGAATGGGCGCACACAATGTGCGAAGTACCCGCTACAACGCACACCGGCAGGCCGGAGAGCTGCGCCGTTATCTCCGCAGCGTGACAACTGCTCCGGCGACCCTGATAGAGAGGGTGTTGCGGAGATCATTTTGGGAAATCAAGCTGCGCGGATGGTTTTTCCGGGGCATGCTGCGGCCAGAGCTGCCGTCGCTCTCGATTGGACCGAGATGGGTGACTGAAATCGAATTTTTCAGGAAAATCGTCGGACTCCACAAGCACATAGGCCTTGACCTGTTCACCGATGACGCGGAGATGGTGGTTGCTGGCGACATGCATCAAATGCCTTTTGACGATGGTCACTTCCAATTCGTCTTCTTGAAGAACGTGGTTGACAAGTCCTACGAAATCAGAAAGCTGGTGCAGGAAGTGATACGAGTGATGCGCCCCGGGGGAATCGTGGTGATCGACCAGATCTGTGGATACGGCTCGACAACGCCGCTGACGCGCACCGACATTCAGCAGGCTCGCAATCTCGCGCGGATTTTCGCCAGATATGCGACGGTCAGGGAACTGGTTTGCGAGGATGTCGATATCTCGGGTATTGGCGATTCAGCCGGCACGAATGAAACCAGACTCAACGCCCGGCTTGCGTTGCGCCTGCAATAGCGCCGATGGAATGATTGAGGGTGCCAAGGCAGCATATCGAGCGATTCTGGCGATAGACAACGAAACGCCGCGCTTGATCCAATTTGTGCTTCGGGCGGTCGGAGGACGAAAAAATTCCCAGATTGTCGACGTGGGCTGCGGCTATGGCCGAGCCTTGCGTGCCCTGCGGATGGCGGGCATCGACGCCATTGGAATAGACGTCAACCCTGAAATCGTCGCCCGCAATAACAAGGACGGACTGAAGTGCTTTACGCCTGCCGAGTTCGTAGCGCAACCTATCCAAGCCGACGTCCTGATCATGTCGCACGTAATCGAGCATTTTGCCCCGCGCGATTTGTTGGCCTTTCTGGACGGCTATCTCGACTACCTGCGCCCGGGCGGCCATCTACTGGTGGCGACCCCTTTGCTTAGCGCGCGGTTTTTTGACGACTTTGATCATATCAAACCCTATCAGCCGGTCGGGCTCAGTATGGTTTTCGGCGCCAGCGGGGCTCAAGTCCAGTACTACGGACGTCACAGGCTCAAGTTGGCGGATGTTTGGTTCCGGCGCAGCCCTCACGCTGTCGCTTACGCCCGAGGGCTGTACGTCAAATCCTGGACCACGCCGCTTTTGCAACTGATCAATCTCGCCTGCGCCTTGGGATTCAGAGCTTCGGCGGGCATCATTGGACAGGCGTCCGGTTGGGTCGGATTGTTCGAGAAGGTAGACTCATCGGTTTAGAGACTCACTTAGGAAGTAATTTTTACGATGGCTCTTTTGAGAGCTGAAATCAATTTGAAAATGTACAGGGAGAAATTGTCAGATTGGTGCTATTGCTCAATTCTCGGGGCGATTCAGAAGATACAATTCCTTACCTGAGTTTTCGAGTGCCACCTGCACTGCACGCATGATTGCGTGCATATTGTGGAGCCCGCATGAATCTGGCACCAATCGCGTTATTTGCCTACAACAGACCGGAACATCTACAGGCAAGCCTTGACGCGCTTTCTCTCAATCCTCTAGCGTCACAGAGCCGTCTCTATTTGTATTCGGACGGGCCGAAGCGTCACCTGGATCGGTCGAAAGTGGATATGGTCCGGGCTGTGGCGAGGCGGGCCAAAGGGTTTGGTGAGATCACCTTGATTGAGCGCGACATCAATTTGGGCTTGGTTGCTTCGATCACGGGTGAAGTAAGGAATCTATGCGAGAAGTTTGGGCGCGTAATCGTGTTGGAAGACGATTTGATTCCGGCGCCCCAATTTTTGACGTTTATGAACGAGGCGCTTGGACGATTTGAGGGTGAGTCGAGAGTCATGCAGGTTTCCAGGTATATGTATCCGGTGGACGGCCAGGATGGAAATCGGGTGGTGTTGTTACCGACGACATCGTGTTGGGGATGGGGAACTTGGCATCGTGCCTGGAACGCGTACGACCCCAGCCTGAAGGGTTTTGAGAGCTTGAAGGCCAACCCAGGGCGACGCAGAGCGTTCAATCTGGATGGCCACTATGACTACGTAAAATTGCTGACTGACCATGTTGAGGGGCGCGTAAACTCTTGGGGTGCGGTCTGGTATCTGAATGTATTCATGCTGGGTGGAGTTACGGCTTATCCCCCGTCGAGTCTGATCTCAAATATCGGGTTTGACGGCAGCGGTACGCATTCGCAACGTAGCGATCTCGGGCAGGTTGAATTGAAGCCAATCGGTGAGACGCTTGTCTGGCCGAATGCGATTGAGGTTGATCAATCGACTTATCTCGCAGTGAAGAAATTGATACGTGGATCAAAGAGAGGGTTGAGACATTGGCTAAGAAATCTGTTTCCCGTGTGAAAAATGTGGTTCGGGACTTATGTCCGCCGCTTGCCTGGAGAGGGTTGCAGCGCGTTAAGGCCGGCCTGCGGCCTGCAATAGAGCGAGTGCAGGGCGGGCATCCGTCGGCTCAGGACCTGGACGTCTACTGGGATGATGAAATGGCCGCCCTTCTTGAAAGTTGGGGCGAGGGCAACGTATGGAATGAAATTCAGCTACTCCTGCATGAATCTCATGGAAGGGTGCTTGACATAGCCTGCGGAACGGGGAAGACCATGGAGGTATTGTCGCGATTCCCCCGCTTAGACATTACGGGGTGCGATATCTCAGACCTTCTTATTTCGAAGGCACGTGAACGAGGAATTCCTGCTTCGAAACTGTCCGTCGCAGATGCGACAAAGCTGGAGTATCCGGATGGGGCATTTGAATATTCTTATTCGATTGGTTCATTCGAACACTTTACCGATGCCGGCCTTGATTCAGTAATAGCGGAATCGGCTAGAGTTACTTCAAGAGCTGCTTTTCACATGGTGCCAGTGTCACGTAGCAACAAAGACGAGGGCTGGATGAAGACCTATCAGAGTTTCTTCAATAACTCGGTGGAATGGTGGATGGCAAAATATGGTCACGCTTTCCCGCGGGTGGTTGCTCTAGATTCGGCGTGGAATGACAGTCTTTCGGTAGGCAAATGGTTTGCTTGCTATAAGGAAGCAGAGCGATGAGTTTGATTGGCCGAATTTTCGGTTCTTACAATCGAATAAAGTTGGGCCTGAAGGATCGCATGAACAAGCGTAGGGTCAAGTCTTTTGGATCTAACACCGTCATCCAGGGATATGTAGATGCTCGTGGTTCGAAATGCGAAATTACAATCGGAAGCGAATGCACCTTGCAAGGGTTGCTTGTCACTGAGCATGATGATGCAACCATCATTATCGGCAACAATGTATTTATTGGCGCCAATACAGTTCTAGATTGTGCCGACGCAATTGTCCTGGAGGATGACGTGCTGGTTTCCTATGAGTGCTTGCTGCTGGACAGCAACAATCACAGCCAGAATTTCGAAACTCGTAAGAACGATCTACCAGACGTCAAGAACGGGCGTGAGTACAACTGGAGCGCGATACCCAGCAAGCCGATTCGGATTTGCCGTGGAGCGTGGATCGGGGCGCGTTCGATTATTCTCAAGGGCGTCACCATTGGAGAAGGCTCGATTGTCGGAGCGGGAAGCGTCGTCACCAAAGATGTAGAGCCGTACACCATTGTGGGAGGTAATCCAGCTAAAGTGGTTAAGGTGATACCTCACACGGACAGGAAGCATCAGGAACGACTGACCTAAAGGGACTTGTCATGAGCATTGAAACCATCGAATTTGGTGGCATCCGCTATGCGGAGGTAATTTGGGCTGACACAAGAGTTGAAATCACCCGATTCTTTTCCCCGCCTGAGTCCTCATTTCAATTCGGTTTGTTGGCGCATGAGGCTGGATTTATCGAAGAACCTCATTTCCACCAGCCGTTCAAGCGCGAGATTAATGATCTGCAGCAAATGTTCGTGGTTCAACGCGGCATTGTGGCGGTTGATTTGTATGGTGACGGCGGATCTCATTTGCGTGAAGTCATCCTTAATCCAGGTGATGCCATCGTGTTGATCCATGGCGTCCATGCCATCAGAGTGATTGAAGACATGCAATGTATCAGCGTGAAGCAAGGGCCTTTCCTGGGAACGGAGTACGACAAAGTTGTCGTAGATGTCAAAAGATGATCCCCGTTTTTGAGCCAGAAATTGGTGAAGATGATATCGCCGAGGTGGTCGCCGCCCTGAAGCGGGGGGAAATTTCCGGCTCATTTGGCGAAACGATTCCTGCATTTGAGAGCGAGTTCGCCTCCTATGTGGGTTGTGCGCACGGCGTGGCGGTGACAAGCGGTACCACTGCATTGCATTTGGCGATCGCCGCACTCGATCTACCACAGGGCTCTGAGGTTCTGATAAGCGCCTCGACCAACGTGGCGACAGCGCTGGCCTGCTATCACAACGGATGCGTGCCAGTTCCGGTCGATTCGGAGAATGTCACCTGGAACCTTGACCTCGACTTGCTGGAGTCGCTGATCACGCCCAAGACCAAAGCGATCATCCCTGTCCATTTGTTTGGCCATCCCGTTGCGATGGACAAACTAATGGACATCGCGCAACGCCATGGCCTGATGGTCATTGAAGATTGCGCCGAGTCTCATGGCGCTACCTGGCACGGGCAAATGACCGGATCGTTCGGCCACATGTCGTGTTTCAGCTTTTATGCGAACAAGATCATCACGACTGGTGAAGGGGGAATGGTAACCACCAATGATGCCGCGTTGGCCGAAAAACTGAAACTGCTGCGAAACCTGGCCTTTGGCAAGCCGCGTTTCCTGCACCAGATTGCGGGATATCAGTTCCGCATGACAGGCATGCAAGCTGCTCTTGGGCGCGCGCAATTTCGAAAAATTGAACGCTTTGTGGGGCAAAAGCGCGCCATGGCGCAAACCTACAACCGGTATCTTGCCGGTATAGCCGGGTTGAAAACTCCCGCAGAACTGACAGGCGCGCGCAATGTTTACTGGATGTATGCCGTCACTATCGACAGCGCGTTTGGCATGGGCCGGGACGTATTGACGCAATACCTTTTCACTCATGGGGTGGAAACCCGTACATTCTTTTGTCCGATGAACATGCAGCCCTTCTTGCGCCGCCAGGCAGGGTTTCGCGAAGTTGCTTGCCCGGTGGCGGAGCGGTTGTGGGAAACCGGTTTTTATTTGCCGTCTGCGTGCAACCTCACCGAGTCTGCCATCGCTTCAATCGCCGAATTGATTCGCCGGGCGCCTTCGCTGGCGTGACGCCGGTTTGCGTGCCCACATAGAATTTGATTTATGAGAGTTGGCATTTATCTCGGTGATCACGCGCCCGATTCTGGCGGAGGTTTTACCTTTCAGGCGGAGCTATTCGGAGCATTTGCAAAGCTGGTTTCGGAAAGCGATCACCAGTTCGTTGTCTTTGGCAGAAAGGCGATTGAAGCGGCAGTTTTGGCTGCAACGTCAAATGCAGTGCGCTTTTCAGCATTGCCCTCACGCTCATTGGCTGATCGGGCGCAGTTCATGATGCAAAGGGATTCTTCTTTTGTGCGTACCCATTGGCGGCGCAAGGGGTTGTTGCAACGCTGCGCCCAAGCGGAAGGCGTCGAGTGCATGTGGTTCCTCGGCAGTGATTGCCATTTTCTGGACATGCCCTACATTGCCGTTGTGTGGGATCTTCAGCATCGCACGCTTCCTTGGTTCCCCGAAGTGTCATACAACGGCGAGTGGGATGCGCGTGAAGCTACCAACGCGTGGTTTTTGCGCCGCGCAACAGCTGTCATTACAGGGACGCAGGTTGGCAGTGATGAACTGATTCGCTTCTATCAAATACAACCCAAACAAATCAAGATCTTGCCGCACCCGACCCCAGCGAGCGCGTTGCTCGCTGGGGAGTCGGGTGCGTCAATGCCCGCAGTGGACGTGCGCGGCAAGTATGGTCTTAACCAGCCCTTCCTGTTTTATCCAGCCCAATTCTGGGCGCACAAAAACCATGTGAACTTGTTGCATGCGCTCGCGCTTTTGCGCAAGCAGGGCAGAGAGATTGATCTTGTATTTTCAGGCTCTGACAAAGGTAATCGTGCGCATTGTGAAAGCGTTACTCGGGAGCTGGGAGTGACCCCGTTTGTCCATTACTTGGGATTCGTCCCGAATCTGGACCTTGTCGGCCTTTACCGACAGGCAAGTGCACTTGCCTATGTATCGTTTGGCGGGCCGGAAAATTTACCGCCGCTAGAGGCGTTCGCCTTGGGTTGCCCGGTCCTGGCGGCTGATATTCCGGGTGCGCGAGAGCAATTGGGCGACTGCGCAATTTACCTGGATCCGTGCTCTGCCCAGAACATCGCATTGGCCTGCCGACAGGTTCTCGACGATTGCGACTTGCGGGCGCGCCTCATCGCCGCTGGCAAGATACGTGCGCAAAAATGGACCAGTACCGATTTCGTACGAGGTGTATTTGGCATACTAAATGAAATCGAGCCTGTGCGGCGCACTTGGGGTGTGCAGTGAGCTCGCTTCAGCCTACCGTCAGCATCATCACTGTTGTGTTTAATGGGTGTCGGTTTGTGGAGCAGACGCTGGCTAGCGTTGCCACGCAAGACTATCGCCCAATTGAGCACTGGGTAATCGATGGCGGTTCAACTGACGGGACCTTGCAAATTATTCAAGCCCATGCCGCCCAGCTTGCAGGGTGGCATAGCGAGAAGGACGATGGTATCGCCGATGCGTTTAACAAGGGGTTGGCACGCGCCACGGGAGACTACATCATGTTCCTCAACTCGGACGACGCTCTAGCGGGGCCAACGGTCATTCGCGAATTGATCGAGCAGGCGCGCAAAAGCGCATGGCCTGACGTGATTTATGGCGATTGCGACCTACACGACCCTGAGTCCGATGCCTTTTTGTATCGCGCCGTGATTCATTATGATCGGGCCCGATTTTTGAATCGTGAAACACTGCCGCATCCGGGAATGTTGATGCATCGACGCTATTTCCAGCGATTTGGCGTGTTCGACACGTCCTTCCGAGTCGCGATGGATTTCGAGTTATTCGTGCGCGGGATTCCTCAGGTTGGGGCGGTGCATGCGCCGGTGCTTGTGTCAAAGGTCCGCGCTGGCGGCATTAGTACACGTGCGCGTTCACGCGTAATTGATGAATCCATCCTGGCCCTCAAACGGCATGGCTATCTCACCGCACTTCAAGAGGTAAAGATCCGTGCCCTCTATGCGGCTCGCGGCGCGGCACGGCGTGGCCTTGAGCGAATGGGTTTGTATCGAAATTTTGATGCCCTGCGACAAAGTCGGCATGGGAAGGCGCGGCGTGGTTAGCGTTCGTACCTTGCGGAACTGGTTCACGCACTGGCGGTATCGGATCAAGTCGCTTGACCGCATGTCATACGCTCAATGCGGTGAGGACTTGCTGATTCAATATGTGTTTCGTTCCATGGGAATGCGCAATATTTCCTATTTGGATATCGGCGCACATCATCCAACCTATCTGAGCAACACCTATTATTTTTATCTAAACGGAAGCCAGGGTGTCTGCGTCGAGCCCGACGCAGCGCTAGTCAAGCCCTTTGCGAAAGAAAGACCGGGCGATCGTTTGCTCAATATCGGCATTGCGCCTGAGAATGGTGTGGCGGAGTTTTACGTCATGACCACGCCAACGCTCAACACCTTTTCAAAGGCAGAGGCGGAGCGTCTTGTTTCCTACGGCAATCAAAAAATAGAACGCGTCGAGAAGGTTCGCTTGCGCAACATCAATGAGTTGATGGCGGAGCAATTCGGCGGAGCACCAGATCTGTTGTCGCTTGACGTCGAAGGTTTGGACCTGCCAATTTTGCAAAGCCTCGACTTCAGCCGTTACGCGCCGGATGTTTGCTGCGTTGAAACACTGTCATACACGGAAGACCGGTCCGAGCGAAAACTTACCGAAATCATCGATTTGATGCTGGCGAATGATTACTTTGTTTATGCCGACACCTATGTGAATTCGATATTTGTCCGCCGCCCGGCGTGGCGCAATCGCAAGGGGGCGCGGTGAAGCTTCTCAAGCGCTGGGTGCTCGCTTTTGTCGCGCCCAAACCGTTGATTGGCCTTTTCTTCCTGCCGCGCTACTGGCGTGACTGGTGGAACTTTCGGCGTTTGGCGGCACCTGCAACGCGACCCACGCTGGCTGATACATATCCCTGCCTGACCGACTGGTCGCCTGCGACACCGTTTGACCCCCACTATTTTTATCAAGGGGCTTGGCTGGCGCGCCACCTGCAGCAGACCAAGCCGGCGCTCCATGTCGACATCGGGTCGAGCACGGTAATGCTCAGCGTACTGAGTGCGCAGGTGCCAACTGTATTTGTTGATTACCGTCCACTGCGCGCCTTTCTGCCCAATCTGCTCTGCGTGGGCGGAAGCGTCCTCCAGTTGCCGTTCAAGGACGGGTCGATCAGATCTCTTTCATGTTTGCACGTACTTGAGCACATTGGCCTGGGTCGCTATGGGGACCCCATCGATCCCGCGGGTAGCGAGCGTGCCGCCGTTGAACTGATGCGCGTGCTTGCGCCCGGTGGTACGTTGTATCTCTCGACACCGGTCGGGCGCGAGCAGGTCTGTTTTAACGCGCATCGTGTTTTTACCCCTGATGGTTTGCTGCATATTTTCGGCGCGTTGGAGAAAGCGGCTTTTGCGTTGGTCGATGATTCAGGCGTCTTCCATGCAACCGCACACGTCGAGAGTGCCAGTCAGCTTAACTATGGCTGCGGCATGTACGTATTTCGCAAGCCCTGACTTCAAGGCAAATCTGCGGGCATGAAAATACTCTGCGTGTTCGGTCAGCACAACTATGGTGACCCGGCACGTGGCGAAGGGGTCGAGTACACGCATTTCCTTCCGGCCTTGCGTACCTTGGGCCATGAAGTGTTGTTTTTTGATTCATTCTGCCGTACGGAGCACATAGACTTTTTGGCCCTTAATAGAGCGCTGCTTGAGCGCGTCGAAGCGTGGCAGCCCGATGTGGTATTCACTGTGCTGATGATGGCCGAAGTGTGGCTCGAGACCATCGCACTCATGCGGAAGGCGGGCTGCAAGGTGGTCAACTGGGCGACCGACGATTCCTGGAAGTATCGCGAATTCTCGCGCTTAGTTGCGCCGGATTTTGATCTTTGGGCAACCACTTGTCCGGATGCTCTTCCCTGGTATGCCGCTGACGGTATTGTCAATGTTCATGCGACGCAGTGGGCGGCAAGCTCCGCTTGGCTGGCCGCACCCAAGCCGGCTACCGAATGCCGCTATGCGGTGACCTTTGTTGGGTCGGCCTATGGCAGCCGGCCTGCACGCATTGCGGCGCTGCGCGAAGCAGGCATTGCCGTCGAGTGCTTTGGCCATGGTTGGCCCAACGGGCCAGTGGCTGCGGAGCGTATTCCGGAGATCTTGCGAGACTCGGTAGTAAGTTTGAATTTCAGTGAAGCCGGGCAAGGATTTGGCAAGCAGATCAAGGCACGCATTTTCGAGGTCCCCGCTGCTGGCGGCATGCTGCTAACCGAGAAGGCACCCCATTTGGATCGGTATTTTGTACAAGATGCCGAAGTGGTGCAATTTGCCACCGACGATGAGCTGGCGAGCAAAGCGCATGCGTTGCTGGCCGCGCCAAATTTGCGCGACCAGATTGCGCTGGATGGCCACGCACGCGTGGCGCGTGAACATACCTACGAGATGCGGCTGCACCGGTTATTTGAACGGTTGGAGCAAGCCGGACCGATCTTGCCCAATCCGAGACGGATAGCCTGGACCGAATTCGAGCATGTGCAACGCAGCCATAAACCCGGAGTGCTTTTGAAATGGCTCCGAGCCTTGCTATTGGCGCCATGCGTGTTGCTGTGGGGCCCGCAGCGCGGTAGACGGGCCGCGCGTCGTGCCCTCTTTGAAGTCTGCTGGCGGGTCGCTGGCCGCCACACTTATACTGCGGCAGGGTGGCCAGGCCGCTTGTTTTACGGTGAGAGTTGAGGCCATGAGTGAACCATTGGTCTCGATCGTTATGCCGGTGTTCAACGCGGAGCGCACCTTGCACGCAACGCTGCGTTCAATTGTTTGGCAATCCCATACACATTGGGAATTGATCCTGATCGATGATGGCTCGACGGATGCCACGTTGGCAATGGCGCACGCGGCGGCGCTGGCAGACCAGCGCTTGCGGGTGCTCGCAGGTATTTCTAACGAAGGTCTCGCAGCACGCCTGAATCAGGCGGTTAGCTTAGCCCGCGGGCAATATATTGCGCGAATGGATGCCGATGACATCGCCTACCCGACGCGCCTGGCGGCTCAAGTAAAATTCATGTCCGAGCATACGGATTGTGATCTGACGGGCTGCGCGGCGCTGATATTTGATGATGCCGGTCAAGTACAGGGAAAATTTGCACTACGCCTTTCTCATGCGGAAATTTGTGCCCGCCCTTGGGCAGGATTTCCGCTGCCACACCCGACATGGTTGGGCAAGCGTGAATGGTTTGCCCGATTTGGCTACTCACCGGACTATCGAAAAACTCAAGATCAGGATTTATTGTTGCGCTCCTACACTACAAGCCGGTTTGCCTGCGTACCCGAAATATTGCTCGGATATCGTCAGGAACGCCGCACCCTCCAAAAGCTTCTCACGGGCCGGAAGAATTTTGCGCGCTCTATCTTGCGAGAAGCCTTGCGACAGAACGCAGTCCCTGCCGGACTGGCCGGATTGGTGTGGCAAGGGGCCAAGGCGATGGTCGATCTGTTGACTGTGCCCACAGGTTGGGACCGGCGCCTGCGGAACGAGTCTGCCAACGGGATATCGGCTGACGAAAGTGCCGAATGGCATGCGCTGTGGGTTGCGGCGACCATCGAAAGCACAATGAAATGAAAATTCTGGTTACAGGATGCGCGGGGTTCATCGGCATGCATTCTGCGGCGCGCCTCCTGAAGGATGGGCATGAGGTCGTTGGAATCGACAATGTGAACGACTACTACGACGTCGCGCTGAAGGAGCGCCGGCTGGAGCAGCTCGGCAGCTTCCCTGAGTTTGAGTTCCACCGCTTCGACCTTGCCGACCTCGGTGCGTTGCAGCCAGTGTTTGCTCGTCATAATTTTGACCGTGTGCTGCATCTGGCCGCGCAAGCCGGCGTGCGCTATTCGTTGGTCAATCCACATGCCTATGTGAGCGCCAATCTGGCCGCGTTCATCAATATCTTGGAGTGCTGCCGCACGCAGAAGACCGCGCACTTCGTGTATGCCAGTAGTTCCAGCGTATATGGCGCCAACGCCAAACAGCCATTTTCGACACGTGACGCTATCGACCACCCGGTGAGTTTATATGCGGCGACCAAACGAGCCAACGAATTGATGGCGCATAGCTATAGTCACCTGTTCAATCTGCCCACCACTGGATTGCGCTTTTTTACGGTATACGGTCCATGGGGACGGCCTGACATGTCGATGGCCTTGTTCACCGACGCCGTCGTTGCCGGGCGTCCGATCAATGTATTCAACCACGGCAAGATGCGCCGCGACTTTACCTATGTGGACGACATTGTCGAGGGTGTGGTGCGCGTCCTCGACCTCATCCCGCAGGCCACGCAGGTGGGGCGGGACAGCTATACCGATCCGGCCCGCAGCGCCGCCCCGTTTAGGGTGTTCAATATCGGCAACAACAGCCCGGTGCCGCTGATGGACATGATCGGCCTGATCGAGGCCGCGGTAGGCAAGAAGGCGCTGTTCAATTTCATGCCGATGCAGCCGGGCGACGTCGCCGAAACCAGCGCCAATACCGACGATCTCGAAGCCGCCGTCGGCTTCCGGCCTGCCACGCCGCTCGCAGTGGGCGTGGGCCGCTATGTCGAGTGGCATCGCGCCTATCATGGCCTCTAAAGCGGGTAACGCGGCAAACTTGCGGGAATAATGCAACAGATGAACGAGATCAAGACGCTGGGCGTAATCGGCCTGGGCTATGTGGGCCTGCCGCTGGCGGTTGCATTTGCCGCCAAGTACCGGGTGATCGGCTACGACATGTCGGCGGCGAAGATCGCTGCCTATCAGGCCGGCAATGATCCCACTGGCGAGCTGAGCGACGCGGAAATGCGCGCCGCCACCAATATCGAATACACCACCGACCCGGCGCGCCTGGGCGCGGCCGATGCCATCATCATTGCCGTGCCTACCCCGGTCGACGAGGCGCACAGCCCGGACTTTGGTCCGCTGATTGGTGCCAGCGAAGCGGCGGGGCTGTACATGCGGCGCGGCGCCATTGTGGTATTCGAATCGACCGTTTATCCGGGCGCCACCGAAGAGGTGTGCATCCCGGTGCTTGAGAAGCATGCGAAGATGAAGTGGAAGATCGACTTCAACGTTGGTTACTCGCCGGAGCGCATCAACCCGGGCGACCGCGACCATACCTTCACCAAGATCCTTAAAATCGTTTCCGGCGATACGCCGCAGACCCTCGATGCGATCGCTGCCCTTTACGCCAGTGTGGTGATTGCCGGGGTGTACCGTGCATCCTCGATCCGCGTCGCCGAAGCGGCCAAGGTGATCGAGAACAGCCAGCGCGACATCAACATTGCCTTCATGAATGAATTGGCGGTGATTTTCGATCGTCTTGGCATCGACACCAGCGAAGTGCTGGCCGCCGCCGGCACCAAGTGGAATTTTCTGCCTTTCAAGCCCGGCCTGGTCGGCGGTCATTGCATCGGCGTGGATCCTTATTACCTGACCCACAAGGCGCAGATGACCGGGTATCACCCGGAGGTGATCTTGGCCGGGCGGCGCATCAACGACGGCGTGGGCAAATTTATCGCCGAGAAGACCGTCAAGCTGATGATTTCCTCCGGCCGTCCGATCGCTGGCGCAACCGTCAACGTACTGGGCCTGACCTTCAAGGAAGACTGCCCCGACCTGCGCAATTCGCGGGTGATCGACATCATCCGCGAACTGCAGAGCTACGGCATCAAGGTGCAAGTGCACGACCCCCACGCCGAAGTGGCGGCGGCGCAGCATGAATACGGAGTGGAACTGCGCAAATTCGATGCCTTGCCGCAGGCCGATGCCATGGTGGTGGCGGTGGCCCACCGCGAATTCCGGGCCCTGCCGCTGCAGGGGTTTATTGCGAAGCTGCGTCCCGGCGCCTGTGTGATCGACGTCAAGTCGATACTCGATCCGGCGGCGGTGCGCGCTGCCGGCTTTGCCTTTTGGCGACTCTGAAACTCAGGGACTTCGAGCGCAGTTTTGCGCAATTGAGCCATTTCGTAGATGTGATGGCGCATCTACGTGCATGAGTCCGGTACCAGGTTAGCGTCTAGCCCGACCGTTCAGTAGGGCATTGATTCAAGGGGAGGGTTGCCGAGGCGTGCGGGTGTTTGTGGATTTGGCAATGGTGAGATGCGAACGCGCTGTAGGCGAGAAGGCGCGCTGCATTAAATCTGGCGATGGACATCGAATCGTCCACATTACTCTGTGATTTCGTAGTCGTGAGTAATGGTCGCCGTTGATTGCAACATGGCCGTCGCCGAACAATATTTCTCGTGACTGCGCTTAATGGCATGCTCCACCAACTGGGCACGCAACTGCACCCCGCGGACGATGAAGTGCATGTGGATGCGGGTGAAGACCTTGGGGTCCCTCTCCGCACGGTCTGCCTGAATTTTTACTTCGCAACCCGTGATCTGCTGGCCACTGTTCTTCAGGATCAGGACGACGTCGTAAGCGGTGCACCCGCCAGTCCCTAGCAAAACCATTTCCATGGGTCTCGGGCCAAGGTTTCGGCCGCCCCCCTCCGGCGCACCATCCATGACGACAGCGTGACCACTACCGGTTTCAGCCCAAAAGGACATGCCTTCAGGACCGACCCACTTCACGACGCTTTCCATCTGGTTGCTCCCGAGCAAGTTTGGCTAGCCATTTTATTAGCCCGGTGCCAAAAAGGCTCCAGGAATCTTCATGCTGCGCAGCCGCAACTTGGCAAATTTAGAAGTAAGTACCTAATTAATTATAAGTTTTTTAGACCCTGTGATTTTCGCAATGTAAATATATAAACAATTGATTAATATAAGTAATGTTGTTATTTCTCCATCTCCATGACGGAATGGAAAGGGCGTTAAATTTTTTTCTTGCATTGCAGCATGGGCGCTGCTATAGTGAGTTCGTGGCGGTGCTTCAGGACGTTTCAGTGTCGGGCGCCGCAGGCAAGTTTGTCTCCTCCACCCTCCTCCTTTGGTGGATTTAAACCCACGCCCTCCAAGGCTTGGGTTTTTTTTGTCTGGAAAATCGTGGCTGAAGGCGGTTGAGGCCTTTAGTTGATTGAGTTTCTTGACTCATCGGCATTCCACGCCATATAATCACAGGCTTTCCTGAAAAAACAAGCGGCCCTCATGACTGGGCCGCGTTCTAGTCACAGTCAGACTTAGAGAATTGCAATGAAAACCTTTTCCGCCAAGCCGCAAGACGTCAAGCACGATTGGATATTGATTGACGCCGATAACCTCGTTCTCGGTCGCGTTGCCACTGAGGTGGCGCGCCGTCTGCGCGGCAAGCACAAGCCCGAGTTTACGCCGCACGTAGACACGGGTGATTTTATCGTTGTGGTCAACGCCGCCAAGTTGCGCGTGACCGGCAACAAGGCGCTCGACAAGAAATATTATCGCCACTCTGGCTATCCGGGCGGAATTTACGAAACCAATTTCTCCAAGATGCAGGAACGCGCGCCAGGCCGCGCACTGGAAAAAGCGGTCAAAGGCATGTTGCCCAAAGGCCCACTTGGTTACGCGATGATCAAGAAGCTCAAGGTGTACGCCGAAGCAACCCATCCGCATACCGCACAGCAGCCCAAGGCGCTTGCACTCCATTAATCAGGTCGTTTCTCGAGGCAACTATGATCGATAACAAGAATTACGGAACCGGTCGTCGCAAGACGGCAGTAGCCCGCGTTTTCATGAAGCCCGGTAATGGGGGGTTTGTAGTGAACGGAAAGGCGGTAGACGAGTTTTTCACGCGCGAGACCGGCCGCATGATTGTCCGCCAGCCGCTTGAGCTGACCCAACACATCGGCACCTTCGACATCCAGGTCAATGTGCACGGCGGTGGGGAGTCCGGCCAGGCAGGTGCGGTGCGGCACGGCATTACCCGCGCTTTGGTCGAGTACGACGCAACATTGAAGCCGGTATTGTCGAAGGCTGGCTTGGTGACTCGTGATGCACGTGAAGTCGAGCGAAAAAAGGTCGGTTTGCGCAAGGCGCGTCGGCGTAAGCAGTTTTCCAAGCGTTGAGCTCAGCGGCCATGGCCGCGAGTTCCAGCAAAAAGGCCGCCGGATTGTCAGGTGGCCTTTTTGTTTATGGAGGTGAATTCAGAGACTCTCTGTCGATAGGCAAAGCACGTTACTATCGCCATTGAAGGGGTAAAGCATGGTGAAGATTGGCATTGTCGGCGGGACTGGTTACACCGGTGTCGAGTTGTTGCGCTTGTTGGCGCGCCACCCGCTGGCTGAATTGGCGGCAATTACCTCGCGCAAGGAGGCCGGCATGCCGGTAGCGGAGATGTTTCCGTCATTGCGTGGGGTAGTCAATCTTGCGTTCTCGGAGCCCGATGAGGCCACCTTGGGGGCCTGCGACGTGGTGTTTTTTGCAACCCCGCACGGCGTTGCCATGAATATGGGCCCGGCGTTGGTCAAGGCGGGTGTCAAAGTCATCGACCTTGCTGCAGATTTCCGTCTCAAAGACACCGCCGTCTTTGAGAAATGGTACAAGATGCCGCACAGCGCGCCCGAATTGCTTGCCGAAGCGGTGTACGGCCTGCCCGAGGTGAACCGGGGCGCCATCCGCAATGCGCGGGTGATTGGCCTGCCGGGGTGCTATCCGACTTCCGTGCAACTTGGATTGAAGCCAGCCTTGGAGGCGGGTCTGATCGACGTGACGCACCTGATCGCCGATTGCAAGTCCGGCGTGTCAGGGGCGGGGCGCAAAGCCGAGATAGGGGCTCTGTTTTCCGAAGCTGGCGATAACTTCAAGGCCTACGGCCTATCTGGTCACCGGCACCATCCCGAGATTGTCCAAGGGCTGTCCAGCATTGCGGGCCAACCGGTCGGTCTGATATTCACACCGCATTTGACGCCGATGATCCGCGGTATTCACTCGACGATTTACGCCCGGATCACCAAGGAAGCCGACTTCCAGAAACTCTACGAAGACGCCTACCGGGGCGAGCCTTTCGTAGATGTCATGCCGGCTGGCTCGACGCCCGATACCCGCTCTGTGCGCGGCGCGAATACTTGTAGGCTTGCAGTGCATCGGCCGGGGAACGGGGATACGTTGGTGATTTTGTCCGTCATCGACAACCTGACCAAAGGTGCCGCAGGGCAGGCGGTGCAGGTAATGAACCTGATGTGCGGATTGCCCGAAACCACGGGCCTGGAAGGGATAGGGCTGGTGCCGTAAGCGGGCGCTCGCTCTAATAGACGATGGACTTTCGCCGTTTTCGGTTCATGCGCCGGCGGATGACGATCGCTGCGCCAAAAATGGCGGTACGAACGCACATCCCCTGGTATTGGCGGGCGCTGTTCTGGATCGCGGTTATGTCGACATCCCTTGCTCTTGCAGCCTGGATCTACGACGCCGGAAGGAAATTCGCCGGATTTGACCGTAATGAAGTCCAGCAGGAATTGGCTGAGTTGCGGGTGGCTGTGCAGCGGCATTCAAGCGAAAATTCCAAGCTCAAGGCTGAAAACAATGCAGCCGGCAGCCGGCTGTCGATCGAACAAACTGCGCAGCAGCGCCTCGGCGAGCAAGTGAAGACCCTTGAAATGGAAAACACCAGATTGCGCGAAGATCTGGCATTGTTTGAGGGAATGGTCGCGGCCGAGCGCAAGGAAGGTAGCGTTGCCATCAACAATTTCAAGGTGGAAATCGACAAAGGGCGCATGCGCTATCGACTTTTGTTGTCCCGCGGGGCGCGTACCGGGAGCATTTTGGGAGGCAACCAGGAGCCTGAATTTTCCGGCCGGATCGACTTTCAGCTCACTCAGGGAGGGGCCGCGGACGGTGGTATGATTCGCCTCCCTTCAAACGAGGAGATTGGCGCGGACAATTATCGCGTCAAGTTTCGTTATTTTCAACGCATGGAGGGAGAGTTGGCGTTGCCGTCAGGGGCCGTTCCCAAGCAGATTCAAGTTAGGCTGCTCGAGGGAGACAAGGTCAAAGCGACGCAAACGGTCAATTTGAACCCGGCTGGTTGAGGCGCGCCGCCGCATCAAGGAGAGTCACATGTTCGGAATCAAATCGAGCAAACCGCAGAGCACGATCGATAGCTTGATCGGTGCCACCACGGTGATTGAAGGCGATGTCGTGTTTTCAGGTGGCCTGCGGGTCGACGGGCAGGTGAGGGGCAATGTTGTCGCGTCGGGGGATTCCGGCGTGACCAACAGCACTCTGGTCGTCAGTGAATCTGCGCGAATCCAGGGAGAGATACGTGCGGCGCATGTCGTTGTCAATGGGGTTGTCGAAGGCCCGATTTTTGTATCCGAGTTCCTTGAATTGCAACCCAAAGCGCGCGTGGCGGGCGATGTGCATTACAAGAGCATCGAAATCCACCTTGGCGCGACGCTGGATGGCAGGCTGGAGCACGTCGGAGCCGAATCAGGTCGCGCTAACCTGAAATTGGCAGCCAACAACAAATAGACCCTATTGAGCAAGGGTTTGAATTTATGGGGATTCGCCCCCATAATCGGCTTGAGCGAGCCACCATGTCTGGAGAACCAAATGAATGCAGCTGTTGAACTTCCCGTGCCTTTTGTATTTACCGACAGCGCCGCCAACAAGGTGGCGAGCCTGATCGAAGAAGAAGGCAATCCTGATCTGAAGCTGCGCGTCTTTGTGACGGGCGGAGGCTGTTCAGGATTCCAGTACGGCTTTACGTTCGACGAGGCGGTCAATGATGACGACACGACGATGGAGAAAAATGGCGTCAAGCTGCTGATTGACTCGATGAGCTACCAGTATCTGGTGGGGGCCGAAATCGATTACAAGGAAGATCTCGAGGGCGCACAGTTTGTCATCAAGAATCCGCAGGCGACCACGACTTGCGGATGCGGCTCATCGTTCTCCGTTTGAACAGGGTATTGTTTGAAAATGAAAAAGGCGCTTCGGCGCCTTTTTCATTTTGGCGTTCCGGATCGCATCAGGCGGGGTAGATCGCACCGAGCAGGCGAGTGCCCTTGGCGCCGGTCACCTGCGGCGCGTTGGCAGGCCTGCGCTCAATAAACTGATAGGCCATCCAGGCGAACGCAACCGCCTCCACCCAGTCTGCGGGCACCCCCAGGTCGTCCGTTCGTCCCCAAGCGCAATCGGGGGCGGCATCTGCGAGAAGCCCTGCAAGAAACCGATTGTGCGCTCCGCCACCGCAGACAAATCCCTCAAGCGGCAGGTCATGATCGGCGCATTGCCTGATGGCATTCGTGATGGTGCGCGCAGACAATGCACACAAGGTCGCCTGGACGTCCGCAACATTTTCATTTCCAGTCAAATGTTGATCAAGCCACGCGGCATGAAACAGGTCGCGGCCAGTGCTTTTTGGCGGCGCCTGGGAAAAATAGGGCTCAGAAATAAATCTCGCCAATAGCTCTGGTAGTACCGCACCAGTGGAGGCCCAGTCGCCGGAAGCATCGTATGGCCGGCGCAGGACTCTGCTTATCCACAAGTCCATCAAGACGTTACCGGGGCCTGTGTCGAAACCCGCAGTTTCACCGCGCGCAGGAAGATAGCTGATGTTGGCGATCCCGCCGATGTTCACGACAACGCGATTGCGATCAGGGGATCCAAATACGGCGCGATGGAACGCAGGTACCAACGGGGCACCCTGACCACCGGCCGCAACGTCACGACTGCGAAAATCTGCCACTACTGCGATGCCGCTCAGCTCGGCCAACAGCGCAGGATTGTTCAACTGCAGGGTAAAGCCCAGTTCGGGCCGATGCCGGACAGTTTGTCCGTGTGCGCCGACTGCTTCTACGGCGCTCGCGTCAATGTCCGCGTGCAGCAGCAGGGCGCAGACGGCGTCCGCATAAGCGCGCACCAGCTGGTTGGAAGCGAGTGCACTTCGATGAAGTTCGTTCTCCCCGGGCGACTGCAACGCCGACAGTTCGGCGCACAGGGACGCTTCGAACGGCGCGTAGTGAGTAGCCAGCGTCTGCGGCATGTGACCCGAAAAATCAACTAGTGCGGCATCCACGCCATCGAGGCTGGTGCCGGACATCAGGCCGATGAACAACCGCTGATCGGAACGGGCAGCGCCCAAGAGAGACTTGACTACTCGAAATTGGCCAAAGCAACAACGGGCCCAAAGGCTTGCTGTTCGCGCAGCAGCGCCATTCTTGTGGCGATCGGAACGCCCTTGGCTTTGAAATCCGCCAGGTGTCGCGCATCAAGGGGTAATGCTGCAGGGAGCGTGACGGTCAGCGGGTTGACGGCCGCATCTGCAACGCGGAACTCATAGTGCAAATGCGGCCCCGTTGCCCAGCCAGTCTGACCGACAAAACCGACGGGCTCTCCCTGGCTGACTCGAGCGCCTTTTTTGATCCCAGGCCCGAACCCGCTCATGTGCGCGTACAGCGTGGAGTAGCGACCTTGATGGCGCACCACGACAACATTTCCATAACCGCCCTGTTTGCCGACAAAGTCAATCACGCCATCACCGGTGGCCCTGATGCGGGTGCCACTGGGAGCACCGTAGTCGACGCCTTTGTGTTGCTTCCACGTGTTGTGGATCGGATGCATGCGCCCGCCAAAGCCGGAGGTCACGCGTGAAAACTCCAGCGGTGAGCGCAAGAATGCCTTGCGCAGGTTCTTGCCCTCTGGGGTGTAGTAACCCGACGCCTCCTTGTCTTGGGGGTTGTCGTACCAGACCGCAGCAAAGGTCTTGCCGTTATTGATGAATTCCGCCGCCAGGACCCGTCCCGCTTTGACCAGCTCGCCTTCGTGGTACAGCATTTCGTAAACCACGCGAAACCGGTCTCCCTTGCGGATGTCCTTGTAAAAATCAATGTCGCCGGAGAAGATTTCCGCAACCTGCGTGGTCACGCTATCAGGCAATCCAATCGCATCAGCTGCGCCGAACAGCGAATGGCGGATTTCGGCGCTCTTCATGTGGACGCGCCGCTCCACCTGAAGTTCGGCTCTGCTGGTGCTGAAGGTATCGCCGTCTCGCGCAATCGTGACGCTCTCAGTGGGCGAAAGTGAATAAGTAAGGTTCACCAGGGTACCGTCAACATCCGTCTCGGCACGCAAAGCGCGCCCCGGACGCAGGTTATTGGCGAGGGCGCGGGCGTCGGGATGGCCCCGGACATACTGGAATGCCTGCGAATCGCTTACGCCAAGGCGGGCCAGCACGGTCGCGAGCGTGTCACCACGCAACACGCGTTCCTCGCGAAAAACGCCGCGATCCTCGTCATCCAGGCTGACGACGTTGGTCTCGCCAAGCTTCAGCGACTGGCTCAGTGCCGTCGTCTGCGGCGCCTCGCTGCCGACCACTCCCAACGTCGCAAAGGCGCCACCGGACATCACCGATGCAATCAGACACAAACGCAACTGGCGCTTTTGCTTAGGGGACAGGCGGGATAAAATCAGTGCTTGCACGCGAATTGATTCCCTGATTGGCGCGGCCTCTTTCCGATCTTCTCGTCGGGAGTCAATGAGGCATGCTGTAAATCGCCAAGTATAACAAAGACCACCCGCAGGATTCCATGTTGCCCAACGTATTTGACACCCTGACCGAGCGCGGCTTCATCGCACAGACCGCCGATGCGGAAGCCACGCGCGAGTTGCTGCAAAAGAAGAAGGTGACGTTCTACATAGGCTTTGACCCGACCGCCAGTTCGCTTCATTGCGGCTCTCTGGTGCCGATTATGGCCATGGCCCACCTGCAACGCGCCGGCCACATACCTCTCGGCTTGGTTGGAGGTGGCACCGCAATGGTGGGAGATCCGTCGGGAAAGACCGAAATGCGCCAAATGTTGAGCATTGACGCGATTCGCGACAATGGCGTGGGCATCCTCGCACAACTGCAGCGCTACCTTACCCTCGACGGCGTAGCGGGGCTCTCCGCCAACAATGCCGACTGGCTGCTTGAGTTGAAGTACATCGAGTTCCTGCGCGATATCGGCCGTTACTTTCGCGTCAATGAAATGGTACGGGCCGAAGCGTATCGTGCCAGGCTTGAACGCGAAGAAGGGCTTTCGTTCATTGAATTCAACTACCAGCTGCTGCAAGCCTTCGACTACCTCCAGCTGTTTGAAAAGCATCAGTGCGTACTGCAGATGGGGGGCGACGACCAGTGGAGCAACATCCTTGCTGGTGTGGACCTGATTCGCAGAAAGCACGCCAAGCAGGCGCATTGCATTACGTTTCCGTTGTTGACCACCGCGCGCGGCGAGAAAATGGGCAAGACCGCGAAAGGCGCGATCTGGCTTGATGTCGGCCGCACCTCGCCGTACGAGTTCTACCAGTACTGGATCAACACCGACGATCGTGACGTGCGCCGGTTTCTTGCCCTGTTCACCTTTTTGCCCATGGAGGAGATCGAGAAGTTGGGCGTCGCTACCGGCGCCGGGCTCAACGCCTCGAAAGAAATTCTGGCTTTTGAGGCGACCAGGCTGTGCCATGGCGAGGTTGCCGCAAACGAGGCGCGTGCCGCCGCGCGCGCGGCATTTGGCGGCGGCGGTGACTTGAGCGCGATGCCGTCAACCGAGATTGCCAGCGCCAGGTTGGCAGACGGCATCAGCGTCCTTGATTTGTTTGTCGAGTGCGGCCTGACCGCTTCAAAAGGGGAGGCGCGGCGTCTGGTTCAGCAAGGTGGGGCTTATGTCAACGATGTGGTGGTGGGTGATGACGCGCACAAGGTTGCTGCAAGCGATCTCAAAGAAGGTGCAATCCTGCTTCGCGCCGGCAAGAAAAAATACCACCGGGTGCTGAGCGCTTAGCCAATAACTTGCGAGAATGGCTCCTGTAGCCATTCTTGTGGCGATTCCTGCTCAGCGCGCACCCGTCAGGCGTTCGACTGCTGGCCGCGATGGGCCCAGCCGGTCATGCGCTTTTCAATCCAGGCAAACAGTTCGTACATCACCATTGCCATGATCGATATGACGATCACACCAGCGAACATCAGCGCCGTCTTGAGGGATGAACTTGCACTCATCATGAGATAGCCGATGCCGGCATTCGATGCGCTGATCTCGGACACCACGGTGCCGACAAAGGCAAGCGTGATCGCTACCTTGAGCGACGCGAAGAAAAACGGCATGGAACGGGGCAGTCCGACTTTCCTCAATATTTCGAAACGCGTCGCACCGAGCGCGCGCAACACGTCTTCAAGCTCGGGTTCCAGCGTGGCGAGGCCGGTTGCCACGTTGACCACGATCGGAAAAAACGAGATCAAAAAGGCGGTAATGATGGCGGGCAACGAGCCGATGCCGAACCACACCACCAGAATCGGCACGAACGCCGCCTTGGGGATCGAGTTGAACCCAACCAGCAGTGGATAGCAGGCGCGGTAGATGAGTTGCGAAGAGCCCAGCAGGGAGCCGAGCACGATGCCGACAACGACTGCCACGGCGAATCCGACCATGGTGGTCCAGAAGGTCTGCTGCGCGTGATCCCAGATCGGCCCCCGATATTCAATCAGGGCATCCCAGATCGCCGAAGGCATCGGCAGCACGAACGGGTCGATCGTGAAAATGCGGCATGTGCCTTCCCATACCAGCAACAACGCAACCGTCAGAAGGGTCGGGGCATGTTTTTCGAAAAAACTTTGCATCACTGGGTCCTTGATGGGCGCCGTGTTTCAGGACTTGCGAATCATGCCGATGTGCTCGCGCAGTTCGTGCACGATTCGCGAGAACGGCTCCGAATACGTTACCTCGATATCGCGCGGGCGCGGCAGGTCGATGTGCTTCTTGGCCAGGATGCGCCCCGGCCGCTTGCTCATTACGTACACCGTATCGGCCAGGAACGTAGCCTCGCGCAGGTCGTGTGTCACCAGCACCACGGTGAACGGGTTCGCCGCATGCAGGTCGCGCAGCACGCACCACAATTCTTCACGGGTGAACGCATCGAGTGCGCCGAACGGCTCGTCGAGCATCAGCAGTTTTGGTTCGTGCACCAGGGCCCGACAAATCGAGGCGCGTTGCTGCATTCCGCCGGACAATTCCCAGGGGAATTTCCTCTCCCATCCGCCCAGCCCGACTGTATTGATCAGCATCATGGCGCGGGCTTCGTATTCGGCGCGTTTTTCGCGAAAGCTCGATTTATACGGCTCGACAATTTCGAGCGGCAACAGAACATTGTCCAGGGTGGTGCGCCATGGCAGTAGGTTGGGCGCCTGAAACGCCATGCCGGTGATCTTGAGCGGGCCGGATACGGCTTTGCCGTCCACCGTGACGGTGCCCTTGGTCGGTGGTTTGAGGCCGGTGCCCAGTTTCATGAATGTCGACTTGCCGCACCCCGACGGGCCTACGATCGCAATGAACTCATGTTCCGCGATGGAGACGCTCACGTCCTCGATGGCAAAGTCGAGCGTGGGGTTGTATTTCAGCCAAACCTGGTTGAAGTCAATGAAGGCGGGCATGTCGGCAATCTGCTGGGTTGGGGCGTCCTGGACGCTGGCGATGGATCGGGAACTTCGTGAGAATTGTATCCATTAACCAAGTGCGGCGTATACAAAATGGCCTCTACATAAGGCCCGACAACACCAACATCCAGCAGCAAGACTCATGCCCATATGATGAGTGGCCTGCTCACGCCAGCGCCTTGAGCAACCCTTCGCCGATGGTCTTGCGATCGAGGCCGCGGCCGATCAGCACGACCTTGCTTTCAACACCGTCGGCACTCCAAGGGTTGGCGGCGCGCAGTTCAAACACGCGGTGCACGCCTTGCAGCACATGCCGTCGCGGGTCGCCTGCAATCCCGATGATGCCCTTGATGCGGAAAATGTCATCACCCTGGGCGCCGGTCAGCGTGCGCAGAAAATCGTTCAGTCGCCCGCTGTCATAGCTGCGCTTGAACACGAACGACAGCGAACTGACGGTCGGGTCGTGCGCATGCGAGGTGTCGTCCAGAAAATCCCCCGCCATCGTCATGTTGTTGACGCGCGCGAAGGCGCCGATGCCAAGAATTTTTTGCAGATCGACGCGCGCATGGCTGGAGCGCAGGATGTCGGCCGTGCCGTTGAGCTTGCGGATGTCGGCCTCGAGCCGTGCCAATGCTGCCTCATCGGGCACAAGGTCGATCTTGTTCAGGATCACGCGGTCGGCGGCGATGATCTGGTCCACCGCCTGATTGTCGCTGCCATCGAGAAGCGGGTCGTGAATGTGCTGTCCGATGTGGCGCGCGTCGACCAGGGTCACGATTGCGTCGAGGCTCACTTGCGGCGCAAGCGACTTGTCGTAAAAGAAGCTTGCCGCGACCGGTGTCGGGTCGGCCAGGCCGCTGGTCTCGACCAGAATGTAATCAAACTCGTCGCGCCGCTGCAGCAGTTTGCCGAGCACCTTGATCAAATCGTTGCGCACATCTACGGTGCAACAGATGCAACCGTTGGTGAGGGTGAAGATTTCCTCTTCAGAGCTCAACACCAGGTCGTTGTCGATGGCCACTTCGCCGAATTCGTTTTCGATCACGGCGATCCGATGGCCGTGACGCTCGGTGAGGATGTAATTGAGCAGGGTGGTCTTGCCGGCACCAAGGAATCCGGTCAGTACCGTGACCGGCAGGGGAATCGGCGGGAAACCCGCCTTGTTCGTATTCATGCGACCTCTGTTTTCTGCGCGCGCAAGGCATTCAACACGTCTTCCGGTGTAATCGGGTAATGGCGGAAGCGCACGCCGATGGCGTTATGGACGGCATTGGCGATTGCCGGCCCGATGGCGATGATCGGATCTTCGCCGATGCCCTTCGCTCCCCATGGGCCGCCGGGATCCGGCGCCGTTTCTAGCAGGATCGTGTGGATCGGCGGCATGTCCATCGACAGCGGCATCTTGTAATCGACGAAGCCGGCGTTGAGCGATTTGCCGGTCACAGGATCAATCTCGTAGTTTTCGGAAAGCGTATGGCCAATGCCTTGCTGGATGCCGCCTTCGACCTGGCCCGCAGCCGCCAGCGGATGGATCACGCGACCCACCTCGTGGACCGGGGTCACCTGCAGCACCTCAATATGGCCGGTCTCGACATCGACTGCCACTTCGGCGAAGTGCGCGCCGAATGAATACGATTTGGTCGGCGTGTAAGTTGCCGAACCGACCAGATGTGCGGCCGGCTGGCCGCGCGCCACGCCGAGGGCTTCGGCCACGCTGAGGTGGATGTCGGTGCCGCGCACAGAGATGATACCTTTGCGCAACTCGAGTTCTTCTGCAGCCACCTCCAGCTTCTCAGCGGCGCGTTCCAGCAATTGCCGCTTGACCTCGGTGGCCGCCATTTGCGCGGCACGGCCTCCCATGTAGGTGGTATGGCTGGCAAAGGCGCCAATGTCCCAAGGTACAGTATCGGTGTCCCCGTGCATTACCGATACGCGCTCGAACGGAATCCCAAGTTCTTCTGCGACGATTTGAGCCAACGCGGTGTGAGCACCGGTGCCGAGACCGGCGGTACCTGTGAGGAGCACAGCGGTGCCGTCCTCGTTGAGCTTGACGATCGCGTTGCCTTGCTCCTTGATGCCGGGGTAGGCTGACGAACCGTGCATTTCGCATCCGATGCCCCAGCCAAAGCGCCGGGCGCCATCTGAAGATCGTTGGTGGGTGCGGGTCTTGGGCCAGTTCACCTCTTGCATTCCGCGATCGATGCAGTCTTCCAGGCCATGCCCCACCAGCGGGTGGCCGGATGGCGCGAGGTCGCCGGCGCGTACCGCGTTCTTGCGTTTCAGCAGCGCCGGGTCGATGCCCAGTTGTTCGGCGGCTTCGTCCATCTGGATGTCGAGAGCGTAATAGGTTTGCACCACGCCGTAGCCACGGAAGGCCCCGGCAATCGGCGCATTGGTATAGACGCACATGCCTTCGAGCTCAATGTTCTCGCAGCGGTACAGCGAGGTCATTGCGGTCGTTCCGACGGCAGTCACGCCGGGTCCGTGCGAGCCGTACGCGCCGGAATTGAAAACGACCCTGGCCTGGCGCGCGGTGAGCGTGCCGTCGCGCTTGAATCCCTGCTTGAGCCAGATCTTGACCGGATGGCGCGAGCGCCCGCCAAGGAAGGTTTCCTTGCGCGTGTATTCGAGCATCACCGGGCGCCGCGTTTCCCGCGACAGCAATGCGCAGAGGAACTCGGACTGGAACAAATCCTGTTTGGCGCCAAAGCCGCCACCCATGTGGTCGACGATCACGCGCACCTGATTGAGCGGCAGGCCCAATACTTCGGCAAGGATGCCGCGCACCATGAAGGCGGTTTGCGTCGAGATGTGCACGGTAAGCTTGTCGCCGCTACGGTCGCTGGCCGCACTGTTGTGCTCCCCCGTGTGTTCCCAATGGCAGACGCAAACATTCGGCTCCATGTACGCCGGCGTGGGGCGCCCGCCTTCATATTCGCCTTCGATGACGAGGTCCGCTTCCGCGAAGCCGCGCTCGATGTCGCCGCGCCGTACCTTGATTGGTGGAGCGACCAGATTGCCGCCGGGGCCGACGTCGTGGATCGGCGTCGCGCCGGCTGCGAGGGCTGCCTCGATGGTAGCCATCACTGGCAGAGGGTCGTAGACCACGTCGATCAACTCTAGGGCTTCCTCGGCGATTTCTTCGCTGATCGCGGCCACTGCGGCGACGCATTCGCCCCAGTAGCGTACCTTATTGTCGAGGATGTACTGGTCCTGGGCCAATGAGGCCGAGCGCGGATGGGGTGAGCCATAGTGCAGCACGCGCGGAACGTTTTCGTGGGTCAGTACGGCCTTGACGCCGGGCAGCGCAAGGGCGCGGCTGGTGTCGATGGACCGGATCGTTGCATGTGCCATGTTGCTACGCAGGGTCCTGGCGTACAGCATGCCGGGCAGGCGCACGTCGCCGGCGTAGCGCGCGCTGCCGGTGATCTTTTCGACCACATCGTTTCTCTTGACCGAACGGCCGATGACATCGAAGCTCATCGTGCGCCTCCGGCGTTGCGCAGGGCATGTGCCGCGGCCGACACAGCCTCGATGATCTTGGTGTAGCCGGTGCAGCGGCAGATGTTGCCGGCCAGCGCAAAGCGGATCTCGTCGTCCGATGGATCCGGGGTTTCGTCGAGCAGCGCCTTGGCCATCATCAGGATGCCGGGCGTGCAAAAGCCGCACTGCGCAGCGCCATGGTGCAAAAAGGCCTCTTGCAGCGCGTGCAGTGCACCGGATGCGTCCTGGAGTCCTTCAACCGTCTGGATCGCACAGCCGTCCGCTTCAATCGCCAGCATCAGGCAGGCGTTGAGCGGCTTGCCGTCGACCAGCACGGTGCAAGCGCCGCAATCGCCGACATCGCAGCCCTTTTTGGTCCCGGTGAGACCTGCCTCATGGCGCAATGCGTCGAGCAGGGTGCGGTACGGCGCAACGCTGAGCTCGACCGGGTCGCCGTTGATGATGGGGGTGATGGCGCGCTTCACGGGATCGTCGCCAGGGCCTGTTCCAGCGCGCGCCGCGTGAGCACGCTGACCATCTCGCGCCGGTAGGCGGCGCTGGCACGCACGTTGCTGATCGGCCGGCTCGCGGCCATGGCGAGGTCTGCCGCGTGCGCGATGATCGTCGCATCGACGACACGCCCCTCGAGCGCTGCTTCCGAGTCGCGTGCACGGATCGGCGTGGCTGCGACTGCGCCGAGTGCGATGCGCGCCTTGGTGCAAATGCGGGCCTCGTCGAGCGTGATCGATACGGCCACGCCGACCGTGGCCAGTTCCATGGCGCGGCGCCGTCCGTGCTTGATGTAGATACGGCCAGTGCGCGCCGGCGCCGGCGGCAGACGGATCGCGAGCACCAGTTCTCCCGGCTGCAAGGCGGTCTTGCCCGGCCCGGTGAAGAAATCTTCGAGCAACATCTCGCGAGTGCTGGTGCCATTGCCGATCTCGATCACGGCGCCGTCGGCAATCAGCGGCGGCAAGGTGTCGGCCGATGGTGACGCGCGGCAGACGTTGCCGACCACGGTGGCGCGATGCCGCACCTGGATCGAGCCCAGTTCTCGCGTTGCCTGGCGCAGGCCGGGATGGTGGCGCGCGACGTCGGCATCGAGTTCAATCCGGCGTGCGGTAGTCAGCGCCCCGAAGCGCAATCCGGTGGCGGCATCAAATGTCACTGCATCAAGGCCGGGAATTCGTTTGATGTTGACCACGCAGTGCACGCGGCGCAGGTGTTCCTTGATCTCGACCAGCAGATCAGTGCCGCCCGCCAGCACGCTGGCCCGGCCCGCGTGGGCCTTGAGCACCGCCGAGGCCTCGGCCAGTGTGCGCGGCTCTTCGTAATCGAACCGAATCATGCTGGTTTGCCGGTTCCCGTGACGCGCGCCAAAATGGCCGCGGCGCGTGCCATCGCCTCCGGCGCGATCTGGGCGCGCTGGCCTTCGAAATTCGCCCCGCGCGTTGCATCCAGGCCCATGCGTGATGTCGTGCCGGTGCTGCCGGCGGAGGGGTCGAGGGCGCTACCTGGCAATCCGTCAATCACCAGCACGTCGCGATGCGGCTGGAAATGCGTAGCCAGCGCCCACAGCACTTCCTCGTCGCGCGTGATGTCCACGTCGGCATCGACTGCGACCACGGTCTTGAGGTAGGGGTCCCAGCCCAACAGACCCAGCATCACCTGGCGCGCTTCGCCGTCACGCACCTGCTTCATCGCCACATAGGCATGGAAATGCGTGCCGGAACTTGGGTAGTGGACCGCAGTGACACTGGGGAAGCGCTCCCTGAGCTTTTCGACCATTTCCGATTCGCGCGGGATCCGTCCCAGGTTGAGGTGTTCCGCCGAGTTGCCGCCGACGACATCCACCAGCATCGCATCGCGACGCCGCATCAGGGTTTCGACCCTGAACAGGTTGTTGGTGGAGCGGTTCGACGAATAACCGGTGAACTCGCCAAACGGCCCTTCTTCGGCATGCGCCTTGGCATCGATCACGCCTTCGAGCACATATTCGGCGTGGGCCGGTACGGCAATGCCGTATTTCGGGGTGCGCACCACCTCAAGCGGCTCGCCGAACAGGCCGCCGGCGACATGCCGTTCGTCGACGCCCATTGGCAAGCGCGCAGACCCGGCCAACATGAACAGCGGATGCGCGCCGATCACCATCGCAACGCGCAATGGCTGGTTCGCGTCGCTCGCCGCTTGCAGGATGCGCCACAAATGGCCGCGCGAATGCAGGCTGGTGGCAAGCTCGGTCTTCGAATGCAGCATCGAGCGGTGGTACGACAGGTTGCCGGCGCCCGTATCGGGGTGGTCGGCTGCGATGATGCCATTGGTGATGTAGGGCGCACGGTCGGTCGCGAAATGCCTGAGAAGCGGCAACGTGGCCAAATCAATGTTGCTTGACTCGACGACATCGCACACTGGCCCGCTCGCCACCATGCGCGGCTCCAGCAGTTTTCGCGTGCGCGCTTGATACGCGGCATGGATGCCGAGGGCATCCGTGTCGAGCATGCGCGCCACCCGCTCGCGCGAGCCGAACAGGTTCGTGACAACCTTCGAGCCGATTCCACTCACCTTGTTGCAGATGACCAGCGGATGTTTGCCGCGCGCGGCCAGTGTCCACACCAGGCCGGTGATGTCCTGATCGGATGAAATCTCTTCATCGACATTCAGCACGTCCTCCGGATGGGCCTTCGCATAGCCCTCCAGAAAATGGCGGATGTCCTGGCGCGAAAACTGAGGCGCGAAGCTCACGGCATGCCCTTCTTACTTGACCCCGGCGTAGGTGTCCTTGAGACGCGCCTCGGCTTCTTCCATGGTCTTGGGCGGTGGCGTGGTCTTGATGCCGCACATGCGGGCAATGTTGTTGCCCATGTAGTCTTCCAGGCCGTCTTCATCGAGTCCCATGCCCTGCGGCGCCTCGGAGCACAGCACTTCGAGTTCACGCAGCCACATGCCCGGCTCGTTTGGTGGCGAATCGGTGCCGAACACGATCTTGTTGCGCGGCAACTCCTTGGCGAATTCGACGATGCGCGACTGGAAGCACCAGCCCGACTCGCACACCACGTTAGGTGTATCCATCGCCATCCAGAATGCCTCGAACGAATAGTTGCCGCCGGTCTGGATGCCAAAGTGGCCGATGATGAAATTGACCATCGGGAATTCGCGGATCACCGGGTAGAACTGGGTCGGGATCGAGTACGGCCCGTCACCGGTGTGGATCAGCACCACGATGTTGTACTTGGCGCACATTTTCATCGCCGGGCGCAGCCAGTCAAGACAGCGGTCCGGGCGATAGCCGTGCATGTTGGTGTGCAGCTTCAACATCTTGAAGCCGTACTCCTTGACGTGGTACTCGAGCTCGAGCGCGCCGTTCTCCGGGCCCCAGCGCGGGTTGAAATTGAAATTGCCGATAAAACGGTCCGGGTATTTCTGCGTGAGGTCGGCGCAGTACTTCATGTAGTCGCGCACACCGTCGCGGCCCTTGCGGTTGCCCTCGCGGTAGCCGGTGTTGCCCGGCGGCGGCTGGATGAAGCCCATGTCGACGCGGCGCGGCTTGCCGTTGATATAGAACGGCCCGTCCATCATCTTGAGCATGCGCTCGCCATTGAACGGCTCGCCGGTATGGCGCCAGGCTTCGTCGACCAGGTTGGTCGGGTGCAGGTGGGTATCAATAATCATGGTCTTCTCCGCGAATTGTTCTACTTGACGCCGGCGTACGTGTCTTTGAGGCGCGCCTCGGCCTCTTCGCGCGTAGCGGGCGGCGGCGTGGTCTTCAGACCGATCATGCGGGCGAGGTTGTTGCCGAAATAGTCTTCGAGCGTGTCTTCGTCCAGATTCATGCCCTGCGGCGGTTCGTGGCACAGCACTTCGAGCAGGCGCAACCACATGCCCGGCTCATTGGGCGGCGTGTCGGTGCCGAACATGATTTTGTGCTTCGGCAGGTCCTTGGCGAATTCGACGATGCGCGATTGCAGGCACCAGCCCGACTCGCAATACACGTTGGGCAGTTCCATCGCCCACTGAAACGCTTCAAATGTATAGACGCCGCCAGTCTGTACGCCGAAGTGCGCCATGATGAAGTTCACCGTCGGAAATTCATGGATGATCGGAATCCACTCGGTGGGGATGCTGTAGGGGCCGTCGCCGGTATGCAGTTTCACCAGGACTCCGAGCTCGGCGCATTTCTTGAGCGCCGGGCGCAGCCAATCTTTTGCGCGGTCCGGTCGGTAGGCATGCATGTTGGCCTGAAACTGCACCATCTTGAAGCCATGCTCCTTGACATGGTGCTCGATTTCCAGTGCGCCGGCTTCGGTGCCGTAGCGCGGGTTGTAAACAAAGCAGCCGATCAGCCGATCCGGATACTGTTGCGTCAACTCGACCGTGTATGCCATGTAGTCGCGAATTGCTTCACGGCCGTGCAAGTCCTTGTCGGTCCAGGTGTAGATGGTATTGCCCTGCGGCGGCTGGATGAATGCCTTGTCAACCCGGCGCGGTTTGCCATTGACCCAATACGGGCCATCCATCATCTTGATCAGGCGTTCGCCGGTAAAGGGCTCGCCGTCGTGGCGCCACGCCATGTCCACCACTTTGGTGGGGTAACAACTCATATCGATGATCATTGCTTTCTCCTGGTACAACGGCGATTTTTTGCGTCGGGGAAAACCAATGAGGGGCGGGCTTGGCATTGCGGCCATTCGCTCGATGGGGAGGCCGGCCGCAAACTCGAACTCAAGGGAATTTCCTCAAGTGAGCAATCTCCTGCTGGCTTACCCGGCGTTGCGCCGGTGCAGCTGACCGCTTCTACCCACGGACCGAGTTATAGCGGATGACGCGCGGGGTGTCAAGGATGACGCCAGTTTTCTCCCCGAGCTTGCTTTGTGATAGGCCCGTAGGTACAGTGATTGCACGGGATGAGCGCCACGGGTGGTGCTTTCCAACCTGTTTCCCCTCAAGGAGAAGTTCATGTTGTGGTCCAAAATGAGAGTGTTGGGTCTGGCTTTGGCGCTGCTCGCGACGAGCGCCGATTCCCAGGAGAAAATCAAGTTCTCGCTCGATTGGCGTGTGGAAGGACCGGTGGCGATTTTTTTCCACGCCGAGCAGAAGGGATATTTCAAGCAGGAAGGTCTTGACGTGTCGCTTGACGTTGGCACCGGTTCGGCAGCTTCAATTGCACGCGTGGCCACTGGCGCGTACGATATGTCCTTCGGCGACTTTTCGGCATTAATCGAGTATTACGCGAACACGGTGAACCCGCAGCGCATGCAGGCGGTCTACATGGTCCATGAGCAGTCGCCGGGTGCGATTTTCACGCTCAAGAAAAGCGGTATCAAGAAGGCATCCGACCTTGCCGGCAAGAAGCTGGGCGGGCCCAGCTTTGACGCCGTGCGCAAAATGCTGCCGCTGGTCGCCAAGGCCAACGGCTTCGACGCGAAGACGGTCCAGCTTGTGAACATGGAGCCGGCGCTGCGTGAAACCATGCTGGTGAAAGGCGACGTGGACGCCATCACCGGCTTTTACTACACCCAGTTGCTCACGCTCAACGCGCGCGGCGTCAAGACCGAAGACATGCAATGGTTCAAGTATGCCGACATGGGTCTCTCGAACCTCTATGGCAATGCCATCATCGCCAGTGAAAAGATGATCGCCGAGCGTCCCAAGGCGATTGCCGGTTTTCTGCGTGCGCTCAATCGTTCGATCAAGGACGTTCTGGCCGACCCCGACGGTACGATTGCCTCGGTGAAACGCCGCGAGCCCTTGATTGACGAGAAGGTCGAGCTGCAGCGCCTGAAGTTGTTCCTGGAATTCGTATCGACGCCCAACGCCAAGTCGGACGGCATCGGCTCGATCAACAAGGTGAAGATGGAAAACCAGGTTGATGATGTGGTGAGCGCATTTGGTTTGAAGAATAAACCCAGTGCGGACCTGCTGTTCAATTCGAGCTTCCTGCCGTCGCGGGGCGACCGCAAGATCTGATTCAATTCTTCATCCAGCGGAAACCGTTGGTGGACAACGGTTTCCGGCTTATCGCCGCCTGGCAGGCCGAGGTGCTGCGATGAAATGCTTTAGGCGCCGCCCCTGAAGCAGGAGTAGCCCCACGGCGTCACTTTCATCGGCAGGTGATAGTGCTGGCGCGTATCGCCAATTGCGAAGCGATAGGTGACGATGTCGAGAAAAGGTAGTGTGGGCAGTGCGACTCCAGCGCTGCGGTAATAGTCGGCCACATGAAACCTTGCCTCGTAGTAACCCTCCTGCATGACCTCGCTCATCAACAGGGCATCATCGAGAACGCCCTTCAGGTTGATCGCACCTGCGCACAGCAACGTGCGCATCGACCCTGCTGCAAACACCTCTACGCGCATGCCACTGGCAACAACGCCGCGTGATACGTCCACAACGTGAATCGATATGCCGCCTGGCTGGCTCATGAGATTCCTTCTTTCGGGATGGGGGGCGGTGTCAGTTTGTTACGGGCTCGAACCGTTCCAGAAAATCGAGCAGCACCTGGGTGGAAATTTCCGCGTCGTGCGCCGTCATGGTTTCGTCGGGATGATGGCTGATGCCGTTGTTGCCGCAACGTACGAACAGCATCGCCGTCGGACACACTGCCGGAAACACCATGGCGTCGTGCCCGGCGCCGGAAGGGAGGTGCCGCACCGGCAGGCCTTGTGCCTCAACGGCGCGTGCCATTTGGGCCTGCAGCGCCGGATGGCAGGGCGCCGCATCGGCTTCGTAAAACGCGTTCAGTTCCATCGCCACATTGCGTCGCGCAGCGATCGCGGAAAACTGCGCGCGCAGCGAAGCGACCGCACGGCGCCGGGCCGCATCGTCGCCGGAGCGCACGTCGACGGTGAAGTTCACATCCTGCGGAATCACATTGGCGGCGCCGGGTTTGGCCTCGATTACGCCGACGGTGCCGACCAGGCCGCTCTCCTCCTGATGTTCAAGGCAGTAACGCTCGACGTACAGCACCATTTCGCTGGCCGCAGCCAGCGCATCGCGGCGCTGCCCCATCGGTACCGTACCGGCGTGCCCGGCCAACCCGGTGACGCTTGCCCTGAGCCGTGTCGCCCCGGCGATGGCGGTGACAACGCC
Organism: Burkholderiales bacterium; assembly: GCA_947473125.1. Lineage (GTDB taxonomy): Bacteria > Pseudomonadota > Gammaproteobacteria > Burkholderiales > JAEUOS01 > CANJDH01. The sequence continues at coordinate 38,267 of CANJDH010000001.1, read as the reverse complement.
GACCGCAAGGCTTTCGTTGAGAAGCACCGGTCCCTGTTCGATGTGTGACTCAACAAATGCCAGAACATTGTTGCCGCGCCGATCCAGGGTGTGCCAGGCATCGGCGTCGCCGCCAAAGTCGCAGATCGCCTGGCGCATGCTCACACCGCCGGCGTCCGTCTTGTCGAGCCACGCCGGATCAAAGGCACCGGCCATCGCCTTGCTGCCGATCAGGGTGGCGCCGAAACGCACGCCTTCCTCATCACCGAAGCCGATCACTTCGAGCGTGAATGGCAGCCGTCTGCCGCGCCGATGCAGGTCGTGCACGCAGGCGATTGCGGTGAGGATGCCGTACAGGCCGTCGTACTTGCCTGCGTTGCGCACGCTGTCCTGGTGCGAGCCAGTCATGACGAGCGGTGCGTTCGGGTCAGCAGCAAGGTAGCGGCCGACAATGTTGCCGAGCGCATCGAACCCGGCCTCCATGCCGGCTGAGCGCATCAGGCCGATCAGGTAGTTGCCCGCGGCCTTGTGTTCAGCGCTGAGGTAAGTCCGTGTGATGCGGGGTGCATCCTCGCTGAAGCGGGCGAGTGCATCAGCCTGCTGCATCAGGGTCGTGCCGAACTTCATGCTGACACCTGATCATCGAGTCGCCAGCGCGTGATCTTTTCGATGTTGGCCAGGCAGTTTTCAAATTCGTCCGCCGCGCTCGCTTCGAGGCGTTCGGCAAACAGTTTGATGATGCTGGCGCGGTCCAGGTACTTCACCGCAGCGATGAATGGCCAGCCGAATTTCTTGTTATAGGCCGCATTAAGGCCCTGCAGGGTAGCGAGATCCTGCGGGGAGCAGTTGGTCAGGCCCGACCGCGTTTGCTCGTTGGCGGAGTCCGCCGTAAGCGTGTTGCTGGACATGGCCTTGCCCGCCAACTCCGGGTGTGCGCGCAGCAGGGCAAGTTGTTGCAGATGCGGCGCGGCGCGCATGGCGCGCACCATGCCGGAGTGGAGTGCGGCAAGGTCCTTGAACGGGAGCCCTTCCCACGCTTGTTCTGCGACCCAGGGCGAATGCTCGAAGATGCCGCCGACACGCGCTACGAAGGCGTTCCGGTCCGCATGATTGAGTTCGGCAAGTGAAATTGGCATGTGTTTACCCAAGGGCGGATTTCAAATCGGCGACGACCGGAGCTTCTTCCTTGAGGACCAGCCCGTTTTCGACGTCGTTGAGATGGGCAACCATCAATTGCAGGGCCAGTTTGACGTCGCGTTTTTCAATCGCCGCCATCAGCGTGTGGTGATCGGTGAGGGATTCGGACGCGCCGCGCGTGTTCTGGTACAAAAGCGTGATCAGGGAGGTGCGCGCCACCAACTCGGCGACGATGGCTGTCATCACGTCATTGCCCGCGAGGCGTGCAATGACGGTGTGAAAATCGCCGAGCAGATGGTTGCGCGTCTGGGCGGTGCCGGCGTCGGTGGCGCGCTGCTGCTCCGCAATGTGGTTCTTGAGGGTTGCCATGTCCTTGGTACTGGCGCGTTCGATGAACGCCGTCAGAACTGAAGTTTCCACCATGCGCCTGGCTTCGAATACTTCGCGCGCTTCGCGCACCGTTGGCTGGGCGACGAACGCACCACGCCCCGGGATCAGCGTCACAAGCTTGTCGGACGTCAGCTGGAACAGGGCCTGGCGTATCTTGGTTCGGGATACGCCGAAAATCTCGCCCAGCGCTTCCTCGCCCAACTTGGCGCCAGGCGGCAGCTTGTGGGCTGCGATGGCGCGCGCAATATGGGTGACGATGGCGTGGGTATCAGTCGGCGCGGCATCGCGCGACGCGCGATGGGGTTTGCGTTGCGCCGTGGCTGTCCTCATCGCGCCTCCTTCATGGCACCTTTCTCATGGCGAATCCATCGAAGCGACGAAGGGATGCTCGGCGATCCAGTGGCGCGCAATGTCGATGCGGCGGCAGATCCAGACCTTGTCGTGCTGCTGAACATGGTCGAGGAATCGCTGCAACCCGGCCAGGCGCCCGGCCCGTCCCAGAATGCGGCAGTGCATGCCGATGGAAAGCATCTTTGGGCGGTTCAGGCCGTCGGGGTCGCCCTCGCGATACAGGACATCGAACGAATCGCGCAGATAGGTAAAGAACTGTTCGCTGGTGTTGTAACCCTGCGGCGCCGCAAAGCGCATGTCATTGGTGTCCATGGTGTAGGGCACGATCAGGTGCGGCACCTTGCTGCCATCCGTCTTTTGCGCAACGGTCCAGAATGGCAGGTCGTCGCCGTAGTAATCGCTGTCGTAGACGTAGCCGCCGTGGTCGAGCACCAGGCGTCGCGTATTCGGTGAGTCGCGCCCGGTATACCACCCGAGCGGCCAGCGCCCTCCTGTCATGTCGCGAATGATGTCGGTGCCAATCTGGATGTGTTGTCGCTCCTTTGCTTCACTCATGTGCTGATAGTGGATCCAGCGCCACGAATGGCAGGCGATTTCGTAGTCTTTTTCCAGCACCGCGGCCACCAATTCCGGGTTGCGTTGCAAGGCCATCGACACGCCGAACAGGGTCAACGGCAGTTCGCGCCGTTCGAATTCACGCAGGATGCGCCACGCGCCGGCGCGCGACCCGTATTCGTAGAGCGATTCCATCGACATGTGGCGCGACTCGTACGCCTGGGCCACGATCATTTCCGACAAAAAAGTTTCCGAAGCGGCGTCGCCGTGCAGGATATTGTTTTCAGAACCCTCTTCGTAATTGAGAACAAACTGCAGGGCGATGCGTGCGCCGTTTGGCCATGCTGCGTGCGGCGGGTTCCTGCCGTAGCCAAGCATGTCGCGTGGATAGGGTGCTTGTCTGGATTGGTCCATGAATTGCTTACGATAGAGTGCGGTCATTGACCGGATGATTTAAATTGTATACAATAATTTTAAATATGTATACAAAACGAATGTTGCAGACCCAACAATGATTGATTCCGAGTGTAGCGTATGACGATTCAGGAAAGTACGTCAAAACTGCTGGCCGGCTGGCGCAATGAGCAAACTGCCTTTCTCGCCGAGCTGGTGCGGGTCCCGTCGGACAACCCGCCGGGGGACTGCGCCCCGCACGCCCAGCGCGCCGCCGAGTTGCTCGAAGCGATGGGGTTTTCTGTCGAGCGCCACACCGTACCGGACGATGTGGTCAAGTCCTTCGGGATGCAGAGCGCGACCAACCTGGTGGTGCGCCACACTTTCGGCAAAGGCGGCATCACGATTGCGCTCAATGCTCACGGCGACGTCGTGCCCCCGGGGGAGGGGTGGACTTCCGATCCTTACGGCGCAGAGGTGCGGGACGGGTGGATGTATGGGCGCGGCGTGGCCGTATCGAAGTCCGACTTCGCGACGTACGCCTACGCTTTGAGGGCCCTCAAGGAGGCACAGGCGCCACTCAATGGCACGGTTGAGCTGCATTTCACCTACGATGAAGAAACCGGCGGTGCCATCGGGCCCGAATGGTTGCTAGCGAACGGCATTTCCAAACCGGACTACGCGATTTCAGCGGGATTTTCGTACGGCATCACGACTGCGCACAATGGTTGTCTGCACCTGGAGGTTGAGTGCCTCGGTAAGAGCGCGCACGCGGCGCGGCCGGAAACCGGCTACGACGCGCTCCATGCCGCTACCGATATCATGGTGGCGCTCTATACGCTGCGCAAAGGCTACGCCAACGTCCGGTCCAGCGTGCCCGGCATCGACCATCCGACCCTGACCATCGGCCTGATTGCCGGCGGCATCAACACCAATGTCGTGCCCGACAAAGTGACCTTTCGCCTCGATCGGCGCATCATTCCCGACGAAAATCCCGAGCAGGTCGAACATGACTTGGTGGGCTTTATTCGCGCCGCTGCCGATTTGCATCCCACCATCCGGGTGCACACCCAGCGCATCATCCTGGCACGCCCCTTTGTACCGCTCCCCGGGCAGGAAAAACTGGTGGCCGCGATCCAGGCCAATGCCCGGCGCGTCTTGGGCGAGTTGATCCAGCCGCAAGGCGTGCCGCTGTATACCGATGCGCGCCATTACAGTGCGGCTGGCATTCCGACGGTGCTGTACGGCGCCGGGCCGCGTTCCATGCTCGAGGCCAATGCGCATCGTGCCGACGAGCGCGTCAAGCTCGATGATGTTTTCAAGGCCACCGAAGTGATGGCGGGCGCCTTGGCCGATCTGCTTCAGTAGGCAGCGTCGAGCGCGTTCGAATTGCCGCCGCGCGCAAAGTATTCGCGCAAAAACGCGCTGAATGACTTGCTTGCAGGCGTAGCGTCGACCTCACGCAACTGGATCAATGCCACCTGTCGTTGCGTTACAGGGAGTATCAGATCGCGTGCAACGACATTCACTTTTGGTGACAGCTGCCGCGCGTTGATCGGGAGGGCGGTTACGCCCAGGCCCACTGCCGCCAGACTGATGGCGGTGGAAGAAAAGGATACCTCAAAGGCGGGTGCGAGTTGCAGCCCGGCATGCCGCAATGCGCGGTCGGCCAGCGCGCGAATCGGGCTGCCTTTGGCGAGCGCAATGAACGGGTAGCCTTTAAGCGCCCGCCAGGAGATGCGACGCTTGGCCGCTAGCGGGTGGTTATGCGCGCACAACAGAGTCAGGCGATCCCGGAACAGGGGAATCTGATCCAGGTCGTCTTCTGCATCAAGCACGGTACCGAGGCCCAGATCGACGTCGCGCTCGCGTACCCGGGCGTAAATGTCTTCCTCCGCGACATCCTTGAGGATCACGCGGATTCCCGGATGCAGCAACGCGAACTGGCGCATTGCCCACGGCAGCAAGGTAGCGCCAATGACGGCATTGGTCGCCACGGTCACGCGGCCATGTTTGAGGGCTGCAGCATCACGTGATACCGCCAGCGCCGTTTCCAGGTCTGCGAGAGTCTTGCGGGCCACCGGCAGGAACGCGCGGCCCGCCTCCGTAATCTGCACCATTCTGGTGTGGCGGTCGAACAGGCGCGCCCCCATTTCACCTTCGAGTTGCTTGACCATCATCGACAGCGCCGACTGCGTCAGATGCATGTGTGCAGCCGCCAGGCTGAAGCGGCCCGATTCGGCGACAGCGACGAATGCACGGATTTGGCGCAGCGAGATATTCATCAATAAAACTGCTTAATAGACAATAATTTTGTGATTGTATGATGAATGCTGCAATGCTTGAATGCGCAAATACCAGAACAAAACAAGAGGGAAAGTTCATGAACACACCTGCCGTCCATCCAGTCGACGAAATCCTGCCACCGGCAAAAATGACCGCGCTTGGCCTGCAGCATGTCCTGGTGATGTATGCCGGTGCGGTTGCGGTTCCGCTGATTGTGGGGCGTGCCCTCAAGCTGTCACCTGATCAAGTGGCGATGCTGATCAGCGCCGACTTGTTTTGTTGCGGCATTGTCACGTTGATCCAGTCGCTTGGCATGACGCAATACTTCGGGATTCGGCTCCCCGTCATGATGGGCGTCACGTTTGCGTCCGTCGGCCCGATGATTGCAATGGCCAATGCCAAGGGGGGGGCCGCGGGCGCACAGGCGATTTTCGGTGCGATCATCGGCGCCGGCATCATTTCCATAATGATCGCTCCGGCCGTCAGCCGCATGCTGCGTTTTTTTCCGCCAGTCGTCACGGGTACCATCATTGCGGTTATCGGCATCAGCCTGATGCGGGTAGGAATCGGATGGGCCATGGGCGGGCCGCCGACGATTGCGCAGATTGCAGATCCGAGTTTTGTGAAAGCGGCTGAAGTCGCTAAAGCTGCCGGGCTGGCCGCACCCATGGGCCCGCCGCCGCTGATTGCGAACCCAAGTTACGCCAATCTCGAAAATCTCGGCATAGCGATGTTCGTACTCGTATGCATCCTGGCGATCACCAAATATGCCAAAGGATTCGTCGCCAACATTTCGGTACTGATCGGCATCGTGATTGGCGGCATCGTCGCCGTCATAGCCGGCAAGATGAATTTTGACAAGGTTGCCAAGGCGAGCTGGTTTGACGTGGTTATGCCTTTCCAGTTCGGGCCGCCTACTTTCGACATTGTGCTCATCCTGACCATGACGCTGGTGATGATCGTCGTGATGATCGAATCGACCGGGATGTTTCTGGCGTTATCGGACCTGACGGGCAAACCGATCAACCAGAAAGAACTGTCCGCAGGGTTGCGCACCGACGGCATTGGCACCCTTATTGGCGGCATCTTCAACACCTTTCCCTATACCTCGTTTTCACAAAACGTAGGATTGGTGGGGGTAACCGGGGTCAAGAGCCGGTTCGTCTGCGTTGCCGGCGGCGTGATCATGATTGTGCTCGGTCTGATTCCCAAAATGGCCGCCCTGGTGGAGTCGCTCCCGCAGTTTGTGCTCGGCGGTGCCGGCCTGGTGATGTTTGGCATGGTTGCCGCCACCGGCATTCGCATCCTGACGGGAGTCGACTACAAGACCAATCGGAACAACATGTATGTGGTCGCGATTTCGATCGGTTTTGGCATGATTCCGCTCGTGGCACCGCGCTGGACCCAGCACATGAATCACAACCTGCATCCATTGCTCGAATCCGGCATTTTGCTGACAGCGATCTCGGCGGTGGCACTTAATTTGTACTTCAATGGTGCCAAGGACGATGACGGCGCCGCCATTGAAGCTGCCAAGCACGCCGAGGCCTAGGCGCTAGAATCAGCGAAGTCGCTGGCGCTGCCGGCCCCCGGCCCTATTCCTCGCACACACATGGCTAAATTATCCACTCACGTCCTCGACACGGTCCACGGCGCGCCCGCTGCCAACGTGCGCATCGAGTTATATGCGCTGTCCGGGTCCGCTCCGCGCCTTCTGGTCAGCACTCACACCAACGCCGATGGCCGCACCGACAAACCCTTGCTTGAGGGCGACGCAGTCAAGGCGGGCCTGTACCGGCTGTTGTTTCACATCGGCGACCACTTTCGCGCCAAGGGCCTGGCATTAGCCGAGCCTCCCTTCATTGATGTGGTTCCGGTTGAATTCGGCCTGGAGGCCGGCGGCAGTTATCACGTGCCGCTGGTGTGCTCGCCCTGGACCTACTCCACCTACCGCGGCTCCTGAGCCGAACACCGCCAAGATCATGGAAGCCTACGTCCTCGAATACCTGAACTTCGCCATCCGCTGGCTGCACATGATTGCCGGCATCGCCTGGATCGGTGCATCGTTGTATTTCGTGTGGCTCGACTCCAGCCTGCTGCCGCCCAAGGACCAGCCTTCGAGGGACATCGGCATCGGTGGCGAAGTGTGGGCACTGCACGGCGGTGGTTTTTACCGCGCGCAAAAATTTTCGGTGGCTCCCCCCGAGTTGCCAACGCCTCTGCACTGGTTCAAATGGGAGGCCTACACCACCTGGCTGTCCGGTTTTGCCTTGCTGATCCTGATCTACTACGTGCAGGCCGATATCTATTTGATCGACAAGAGCGTGATGAACCTCACGCCGGTTGCCGCCATTGCCGTGGGCCTGGGCGTGCTGGCGATGACCTGGATCATTTACGACCTGATGTGCCGCTCGCCACTGGGTGACAATGAACCCATGCTCGCGGGCGTCATGTTCGTGTTGCTCGCGGCGTTGGCCTACGGCCTGACCCACATGTTCAGCGGTCGCGGTGCGTTCATCCACTTCGGTGCCGTGATCGGCACCATCATGGTGGCCAATGTGTTCTTTGTCATCATGCCGGGGCAGCGCGCCATGGTGGCCGCCAAAGTGGCGGGCGAGGTTGTTGATCCGATCCACGGCGCGCGCGGCAAACAGCGCAGCGTGCACAACACCTACTTCACGCTGCCGGTGGTGTTTGTGATGGTCAGCAACCATTACGCAGGCTTTACCAACCACAAGCATGCCTGGGCGATCCTGATGGCGATTTCGCTGGCGGGCGCGCTGATTCGCCTGTACTCGGTGCTGTCGCATCGCGGTGTGAAGAGGCACATGCTGTGGATGAGCGGTTACGGCATCCTGATCGCGCTGTTCATTGCCTTGTTTCCGAAACCGGTCGAGCAAAAGAGCGGAGCAGGGGTCAAATTCCCTGATGTAAAAAGGGTGATCGAGGCCAAGTGTGCCGTCTGTCATGCGGCACAGCCGAACTTCCAGGGCTTTAATGCCCCTCCCAAGAACGTGATGCTCGAAACTGCCGACCAGATCAGGCTGCTTGCCCAGCAAATCAACCAGCAGACAGTCGTCGCAAAGGCCATGCCGCCCGGCAACCTCACCCAGTTGACTGACGACGAACGTGCCCTGATTGGTGCCTGGTTCAGCCAAGGAGCGAAGACCAACTAGCCGATCCGGCGCGGCTACAATGGCGCAAAACAGCGCCGGCCGCAGCACAGTACGGACAGGCGCGTTCCAGTCTGTATCTGAAGAGGAGACCTGCATGACCACTCTAGCCAGTGCCATCGCATACGAACTGCTCAATGCGCGCGCCAAATCCCGAACCCTACCCCCTTACAGCGCGTTGCCGCACGGCTTGTCGGTTGATGAGGCCTACGCGGTCTCGGCTGAAATTGTGAAGCAGCGCCGCGCACGGGGTGAGCGCGTGGTGGGTCGCAAGATCGGTTTCACCAACCGCAATATCTGGCCGGAGTACGGCGTCTCGGCGCCGATCTGGAATTACGTTTTCGACACCACGATCCGCTTTGCCCCCAATAACACCGGGGTGCAATCGCTCAAAGGGGCGCTGGAGCCGAAGATCGAACCCGAGATCGTGTTTTGCCTCAGGAGCGCGCCGCGTCCGGGCATGAGCGAAGCGCAGCTCGCAGACTGCATCGACTGGATGGCGCACGGCTACGAGATCGTGCACTCGGTCTACCCGGGCTGGAAGTTTCAGGGGCCCGATACGGTCGCGGCGTTTGGCCTGCACGGCGTGCTCATTGTGGGGACGCCGCGCCAGGTGCGCACCATTGCCGGCCTCAATCGCGACCTGGTCAAGGAAATGCGTTCGTTCAAGGTGTCGTTGTTGTGTGATGGCAGCCTGCGCGACGCCGGCGCCGGCGCCAACGTGCTCGACAGCCCGCTGCTTGCGCTCAAACATCTGGTTGAGCTGCTGGCGCACCAGCCAAATCACCACATGCTCGAACCCGGCGAAATCATCACCACCGGCACCTTGACTGCGGCCCTGCCCATCCAAAAGGGAGAGACCTGGCACAGCGCCTTTACCGGCCTCGATCTCCCGGGATTGCGGATCACTTTCGCCTGAAGCGGATTTCCCACCGGGCGCACATCCGCTCGCACCAGGGTTTACAGGGGCATGCGGGTGTAGATCCGCTCCCACCAACGGTTTTACGAGGATGGCATGGAAAAAATATGGCTCAAAAGCTACCCTGAAGGCATGCCTGCCGAGATCGACCCGTCGCGCTATGCGTCGCTCAGGGCATTGGTGGATGACAGCGTGGCGCAGTTCGCCGATCGCGATGCCTACACCTGCATGGGCAAGACCATCACGTTTCGCCAGCTTGATGGCTTGTCGCGTGCGTTTGCGGCGTGGCTGCAGGCCAAGGGCCTGCAAAAAGGCGCACGCGTTGCGGTGATGATGCCCAACGTGCTGCAGTACCCGGTGGCGATTTTCGGCATCCTGCGCGCCGGCTGTACCGTCGTGAATGTCAACCCGCTTTATACGCCGCGCGAGCTTGAGCACCAGCTCAAGGATTCCGGCGCCGAAGCCATCGTCATCCTCGAGAATTTTGCCACCCCGCTCGAACACGTGGTGGCGCATACGCAGATCAGGCATGTCGTGGTCGCGTCCCTGGGAGACTTGCTCGGCATCAAGGGGGTACTGGTCAATTTCGTCGTGCGCAACGTCAAAAAAATGGTGCCGGCGTTCGATCTTGACGATGCGATCCGCTTCAATCGCATGATTGGCGAAGGCACGGCCATGACCCTGCATCCGGTCGAGGTCGGGCCGGAAGACGCGGCGTTCCTGCAATACACCGGCGGCACCACGGGGGTATCCAAAGGGGCAACGCTGACCAATCGCAACATCGTCGCCAACATCCTGCAGTCGGAGGCCTGGATGTCGCCGGCGCTGATGCGCGGCGACCCAAGTGAGCAACTCGCCATCATCACGGCGCTGCCGCTGTATCACATCTTTTCTCTCACGGTGAACTGCCTGCTTTACACCAAGATCGGCGGCCGCAACATCCTGATCGTTAACCCCAAGGACATTCCCGGGTTCGTCAAGGAACTGGCGCGGCACAAGTTTCACATGTTCACCGGCGTCAACACGCTATTCAACGCATTGATGAACCATCCGGATTTCGACAAGCTCGATTTTTCCAGCCTGCGCGTCTCCAACGGCGGCGGCATGGCGGTGCAGCGCGCCGTCGCCGAGCGCTGGAAGAAAATCACCGGTTGCGCGATCGCCGAGGGCTACGGTCTGTCCGAAACCTCGCCGTCGGCAACCTGCAATTCCGTCGTGACGACAGAGTTTTCCGGCACTATTGGCCTGCCCCTGCCTTCTACCGAAATCACGATCCGCGATGATGACGGCAACGACGTGCCGCTGGGTGAGGCGGGCGAAATCTGCATTCGCGGGCCGCAGGTGATGGCCGGTTACTGGCAACGCCCCGACGAAACGGCGCGGGTCATGTGCGCGGACGGTTTTTTCAAGTCCGGCGACGTCGGCATCATGGATGCGCGGGGATATACCAAAATTGTCGATCGCAAGAAGGACATGATTCTCGTCTCGGGGTTCAACGTGTATCCCAACGAGGTTGAAGAGGTGGTGGCGCAAATGCCGCAGGTGCTCGAATGCGCTGCGGTGGGCGTGCCCGACGCGCATTCATCCGAGGCGGTGAAATTGTTTGTGGTGAAGAAAGATGCGACGCTCACCGAAGCGCAGATCAGGGCGTTCTGCAAGGAAAACCTGACCGCCTACAAGTGCCCCAGGCACATCGAATTTCGCACCGAGTTGCCCAAGACCAATGTCGGCAAGATCCTGCGCCGCAGCCTGCGTGATGAGGAATCGGCGCGCACCGCCAACGTCGCGTGATTACATGAGTTTTGCCGCGGCCCAAAGCGCCAGCGGAACCAGAAGCGCGGTCAACGCGCCATTGAGGCCCATCGCGAGTCCGGCAAACGCACCGGCTTCTTCGCTGACCTGAAACGCCCGGGCCGTGCCGATGCCGTGCGCGGCGACACCGGTGGCGAAGCCGCGCACCGCGTGATCGACAATCTTGAGGGCGTCGAGGATATATTTTGCAAGCACCGCACCAATGATGCCCGTCGACACCACCAGTACCGCAGTGAGCGACGGCAGGCCGCCAATTTTCTCGGCGATTCCCATTGCGATTGGCGTGGTGACCGATTTCGGCGCTAGCGACAGCAGTGTGGTTCGGCTCGCGCCGAACATCCACGCAAACAGCATGGCGCTCGATGTGGCGGTGACGCAACCGGCGACCAGCGCGATGAGCAGCGAGCGCCATTCGGCCTTGAGGCGCGCCAGTTGCGCATACAGCGGTATGGCAAGCGCCACGGTGGCCGGCCCGAGCAGGAAGTGGACGAACTGCGCGCCTGAAAAGTAGGTCTGGTATGCCGTGCCGGTGAGCGCCAGCAAGGTGGCCAGCAAGGCAACCGATATCGCCACCGGATTGAGCAGCGGGTGAAACCTGGCCTTCGCATAGAGCCAGTAGGCCAGTTGGTAGGCAATCAGGGTCAGGGTCAGCCCGAGCAGCGGCGTGGCCGTGAGGTAAACCCAGATGTCGTTGAAGCGGGCGTTCATTTGCCGTGTTTCCGAAGCCATGAAAACACCAGGGCCGTCACGGCGATGGTGACGGCGGTGCTGACCACCAGCGACACGATGATCGGCAAGGCTTCGCCGCGGATGCGCCCGGCGTGCACCATGATGCCGACACCGGCCGGCACAAACAGCAGTGACAGATGCGACAGCAACGTATTGGCCGTATCGCGCAGGTTGTCTGGGGCGCTACCCTTGAGTACCAGGGACGCAAACAGGAGCAGCATGCCGATGACCGGTCCGGGCACCGGCAGGTCCAGCGCATGTGCCAGCATTTCGCCGACCGTCTGGTACACCAGCAAGAGCGTCAGGGCCGGCAGCATGGAGGGGGATGCGCGCAAAAGCAAAGGCCGCAGAATGCGGCCTTTGTGTGCAGTGTCAATGCGGTGCTATTTCGCGCCCAGGACCTGCTGCAACTCGCCCGACTGGTACATCTCGGTCATGATGTCCGTGCCGCCGATGAATTCGCCGTTGACGTAAAGCTGCGGAATCGTCGGCCAGTTGGCAAACTCCTTGATGCCCTGGCGTACTTCCGGGTCTTCGAGGACGTTGACGGTGGTCACTTCGGTGACGCCGCTCATTTTCAACAGCTGGATCGCCTTGGCCGAAAAGCCGCATTGCGGGAAGGTCGGGGTACCCTTCATGAACAATACGACCGGGCTGCCGGTGACGGTTTGCTTGATGCGCTCTTGGGTATCCATCGCAGTTTCCTTGTTGGGTCAGGTTCAGGGCTTGACTGATTTTGTCCGCACCATGCGGGAGAACAGGAAGTTGTCCTGGGTGTAGTCCACCTCATCGACAAAATTGAGCTTGTAGTCGCCAAATTCAATCACTTCATTGCTTTTGAGCAAATGGCGCTTGACCGGCTTGCCATTGACCACAGTGCCGTTGGTGCTGTCGAGGTCCTCGAGGATACAGTCGTTGCCGATCTGGGTGATGCTGGCGTGTTCGCTCGACAGGAACGAGTCTTCGATCTGCACGTCATTGACCGCCTTGCGGCCGATCGTGGTGCGCTCTTTGGCAATGGTGTACTCCTTGAGCACCACGCCGTCCACGCTCAGAATAAGTCGCGCCATGAATTCCCCGAATCGAATGCGTATTTGAGCGCGTAATGGTACTGCAAATCGGGCATGAAAACGGGCAGTGGCGCGCCGCTGCCGGTTCGATGTCGGGCAGAACCGACGCTGTGGCCGATCAATCGGCCCGCATGCCCAGTTCAAACGTCTGGGTGGACCCGGCTGGTCCGGGTTCGCCGGCACCATCGACGCTGCGAACCGGCCAGTACAACACCCGGCGCGGCGACGAATCGAGGGCGATTTGATGCCGGGTTTGGGCCGGTTTGTGTTCCGTCACACCGCGCGAGACCTGGTTGTCGTCGGCCATTTGCAGGATGTAGCCGCCCGCAGCCTCTGCCCCCGCCCTGGCGCCCACTGTCGCGCTTGTTCCGTCAACTGACGCCGCGCCCTTGGTGGACGAAATCGTCGCTTCATCGGGCTACATCTTGAGATAGTGCGCCGGAAAACGAAGTACCTAACCCGGACTGATCAGATCCTGATTGCCAAGGCCGTTGAGTCGCACAATCTCGCGGTAGCGGCGCGGCTGCTCCATCAGACGCTGTGCCAGGCGTTCGAGCGTGTCTCCCGGCATCACCTCGTAGCGCAAGTCGGTGTCGGCGTGCGCCATCAGTGCGGGGCTTGTCAACGTGAAGGCGAGAAGCGCCGCCATCCAGGCGGGGTTGCCTTGACGGGTGCGGGCGTAGTTGCAAATGTGACGCGCGCTGGTCGCCATGCGGCGGGAAGGCAACAACGAGCGCGGCATCATGCACTCACCGCAGGTGAAATTGACCAAGGCACGCCTGGAGCGCCGCCGCGTTGGCCGGCCGCGCCGGCGGCAGCTTGGCCATCATCAGGTCGAGCAGATCCTGCCATTGCGCGGCGTGCGCGGGCAGGCGCGGTACCGGCGCGTTGAGATGGCCGTAAATGATGGTCTGGTGGTCGTCACCAGGGAAGGGCTTCTCGCCGGTGAGCATCTGGTAGAGCATCACGCCCAGGCTGTAAATGTCGCAACTGGCATCGACTTGCTTGCCCATCGCCTGCTCGGGCGCCATGTAGGCGGGTGTGCCCAGCACGATGCCGTGGTCGGTCGATTCGGTTGCCGCATGCAGGTCTTTGGCGATGCCGAAGTCGGTCAGTGCCAGCGTACCGTCGGCGCGCAGCATCACGTTGTCGGGCTTGAGGTCGCGATGCACGATGCCGGCATGGTGTGCCGCTTCAAGTCCGGCGGCGCATTGCTGCAGGACCAGTTTGACCGCGGCATGGGGCAGCGGCGCCTTGAGCATGCCTGTCAGGCTGCCGCGTGGAAAGTACTCCATGGCGATATAGGCGTGATGATCGGAGAAACCCTGGCCGAAAATGGGCACGATGTTCGGATGCCGCAGGCGCTCGAGCAACTCATGCTCGTTGATGAAGCGACCGAGCACGTCCGGCGGCGTATGGCCATCGAGGCGAATCAGCTTGATCGCAACCTGGCTTGCTTCGATCTTGTGGCGTGCCAGATAGATCGTGGATGACCCGCCCTTGGCAATTTCCGATTCGAGGACGTAATCCCCCAATTCCTGGATGCCGGCAGGGATTCGGGGCGAGGCTGGCCAAACGGCCCCGTCCTCCGCGACCGGATCGATGCGCAACACCGGCAGCGGCGCCGACCGTACCAACTCCAGCCGCAACAGGCGCGACGATATCGCCTCGAGCAGGTCCGAGCGATTGACCGGTTTGGCCAGGAAATCATCGGCTCCCAGGCGCATCGCCCGGCGAAAGTGGCTGTGTTGCGTGTGTGAGGTGAGGAAAATCACGGGGATGCCCGCGGTCCGGGTTTGTGCCCGCAACGCCGAGAGCAAGCCGAAACCATCCAGCGCGGGCATCTGCAGGTCGCAGATGATCAGGTCGGGGGGGGCGGCAAGCGCACGTCCGAGTGCTTGTATCCCATCGGCGCACTCTTCGACTTCATAACCGGCGCGACTGATGTACAGACTGGCGAGCTTGAGCTCGGCCGCATCGTCGTCAACAAGGAGAATTCTGGGCATGTGCTGCGTAAGGAATCGCTATTTTCGCGAAAGGCACGAAGGCGTGGCTCGATGCTATCCGGTCCTGCACGATGGTGGTGTCAACAAACGTTAAAACAACAGTTGTTGACGAATCAACATCGGTGGCGGTGCAATTATTCCAGACCGAACGCACGAAACACGGCGAGTACCGCAGAGGCATCGCGCGGCCGCGTCTGCGGCGATTTGGTCATCAGGAAATTGACCAGGTCCTGCCATTGCGCCAGGTCATCCGGCAGCTTTGGAATCGGGCTGTTGATATGCTGGTACAGGATATTGGCCGGATCGTTGGCCTGATAGGGCTTCCTGCCGGTGAGCATCTGGAACAGCATGACGCCGAGGCTGTAGACGTCGGCGGCCGGTCCCACCGGCAGCCCCTGTGCCTGCTCCGGCGCCACGTAGGACGGCGTGCCCATCACCTCGCCGTGGACGGTCATCGATGACCCGGCATTGAGGTCCTTGGCGATGCCGAAATCGGTCAACGCCAGGGTGCCGTCCTTGCGTACCATGATGTTCTCGGGTTTGAGGTCGCGATGGACGATGCCGGCGCGGTGCGCCGCCTCCAGGCCCTTGGCGATCTGGATCGCGTATTCAAAAGCCTTCGCTTCGGGCAGGGCGGCCTGCAGGTGTTCATTCAGACTGCCATTCTGGAAGTACTCCATCGCGATGTACAAGTGCTCGTCGTTGAAGCCCTGTGCATAGATCTCGACGATGTTCGGATGGTGCAAGCGCTCGAGCATTTTATGCTCTTGCACAAAGCGATCAATCGCTTCTTGCGCAATGCCCTTCTTGAGCGGAAATAATTTCAGGACCACCCGTTGCCCGGTCGATTTCTGGTCTGCAAGGTAGATCGACGACATGCCGCCTTCGGCGAGCTTGCGCACCAGTTTGTAGTCGGTGAGGCGCGTCACGGCGCTCAAGTTCTCGGCGTCCTGTTCGGGCGCTGGCGGAGCCACCGGCGCGGCGCTCGCGCGCACCCGCGCGAGGCGTGCCGCCACGGCATCGAGCAGCTCCTCGCGATCCAGCGGTTTGGTCAGGTAATCGTCTGCACCCAGCTTCATGCTCTTGCGAAACCCGGGGTGGTCGGCGTGTGCCGTCATCATGATGACCGGCAGGGCTTCGGTGGCTGGTTGCGCGCGCAACGCCGACAGCAAACCGTAGCCATCGAGGCCCGGCAAATGGATGTCGCACAGCACCAGGTCCGGCAGGCTCGATGAAATGATGCCAAGCGCCTTCATGCTGTCCAGGCATTCCTCGACGTGGTATCCGGCACGGCTCAGATAAAGCGACGTCAGCTTCAGGACAGCGTCGTCATCGTCGATTACGAGGATTTGGTTCATGGGGGTCTGCACGTCGCCCGACGCGAGTCTGTCACTGCGGCGCTACCGCTTGCTGCACTGCTACGGTGCGGACGTGCAGTTTATAGCTTTTTCAATGCCGTAGTATTAAACCTTTGTTAAACCCGGATCAGTCGGGCAGTCGGCCACCGCTGACGCGTTCCAGACCGGCCAGATCGCGCAGGGTCAGGACGTCTGAAAAGCCGTGCCGGGACAGCAGCCCACGCACCTCCTCGCCCTGTGAGAACCCGTGTTCCATGAGCAGCCAGCCGGCCGGCTTCAGGTGTTGCGCTGCTGCCGCAGCGATGGCACGCAGACTGTCCATGCCGTCAGCGCCGGCTTGAAGCGCACCGGGCGGTTCGAATCGCAGGTCGCCGCTGACCAGGTGCGGGTCGCCGGCCGCGACGTAAGGCGGGTTGCTCGCAATCATGTCGAATCGCTCCGTGCCGAGGGCGTCGAACCAGTTGCTGATGACGCAACGAATGCCGGCCGCAGCGCACAGACGAAGGGCGTTGTGACGCGCGACATCCAGCGCCGCAACGGATGTGTCGACCGCCGTCACGCGGAGGTCGGGTCGCTCGCAGGCCAACGTGACGGCGATCGCGCCGCTACCGGTGCCAAGATCCAGCACTGACGCGGCTGTCAGAGCCGATGGCCCGGAGACGCGCTCCAGTACTGCCTCGCAGAGCAGCTCTGTTTCGGGCCGCGGAATCAGTACTGCCGGGGTGACCGTAAAGCGGCGCCCGTAAAACTCGCGCTCGCCGAGGATATACGCTACCGGTTCGCCGCCGCGCCGCCGTGCCCAGAGGGCCTCCAGTGCTGCCTGGTCGACGCTCGAGACCGGATCACGCAAGCGCATTGCCACCTGCACGGCCGTCAAGCGAAGTGCCCGCTCGGCGAGCAGGCGCGCCTCGAGCCACGGCAGCCCGGATGCGCGCAGCAACCCTTCGAGCATTACGCGTCGGACCCGGCAAGCGCCGCGAGCTGTTCTGCCTGGAACTCGGCCATCAGCGCGCCGGTCAACTCGTCCATGTCGCCATCCATGATGAAGGCGATCTTGTACAGCGTCAGGTTGATGCGGTGGTCAGTGACGCGCCCCTGTGGGAAATTGTACGTGCGGATGCGTTCGGAACGGTCGCCCGAGCCGATCAGGCCCTTGCGCGTGGCAGCCTCCTTGGCCTGGGCTTCGCGCGTCTCCTTGTCCTTGATGCGCGCCGCCAGCACCGCCATGGCGCGATCCTTGTTCTGGTGCTGCGAGCGGCCATCCTGGCACTCGGCGACGATGCCGGTGGGGAAGTGGGTAATGCGCACCGCTGACTCGGTCTTGTTGACGTGCTGGCCGCCCGCTCCGGACGCACGAAACACGTCGATGCGGATGTCGTCGGGGCGAATCACGACATCGGTTGCGGCGTCGGCCTCGGGCATCACCGCCACGGTGCAGGCCGAGGTATGGATGCGTCCCTGCGCTTCGGTTTCCGGGACGCGCTGCACCCGATGCCCGCCGGATTCGAACTTGAGGCGCGAGTACGCGCCCTGGCCGATGATGCGCAGGATCACTTCCTTGTAGCCGCCGAGGTCCGACGGGCTCTCTGACGTCAGTTCAACCTGCCAACCCTGGCGTTCGGCGAAGCGCGTGTACATGCGCAGCAGGTCGCCGGCAAACAGCGCCGACTCGTCGCCGCCGGTACCGGCACGGATCTCCAGGAAAATGTTTCTGTCGTCGTTCGGGTCGCGCGGCAGCAGGGCGCGCTCCAGGTCTTTTTCGAGTGCCAGGAGGTCGTCTTTTGCGGCGCGCAGTTCCTCCTCGCCAAACGCCTTCATCTCCGGGTCCGGGAGCATCTCCATGGCGCTGGCCGCATCGGCCTCGCGCGCGGTGTATTGCGCATACAGCGCCACCACCGGGGTGAGGTCGGCGTGTTCGCGCGTCAGCTTGCGGTAGTTGTCCAGATTGCCCGTGACGTCCGGATCCGACAGCAGGCTGTCGAGCTCGGTGCGGCGGCGCGTGAGTTGCGCCAGTTTGGCGGCCATCGAGGGTTTCATCGCGAATCGGTCCGGAACGGGTTGATTCGGGCGTGCCGTACCGCAACGGGCCGGTGGCAGCACCGAATCGGTCAGAGTTTGTAGAGTGTCTGGATCAGCTGTGTGGTCTGCGCGCGCTCGTCGGAACCCACCTGTGACAGTGCGGCAGTTGGCGGATGCATCAACTTGTTGGTCAGTGCGCGGCTCAGGGCTTCGATGACTTCGGCCGCGGGTTTGCCTTGTTCCAGCGCCCTGAGCGCACGCTGCAGCTCGTCCGAACGCAGTGTTTCGGCCTGCTCGCGCAGGCGCTTGACCAGCGGCGCCGCTTCGCGCGCTTCCAGCCAGTGCATGAAGCCCTGCACTCGTGTTTCGATGATCGCTTCGGCCTGGGCCACTGCACCCTTGCGCACGTCCATGCCTTCCTGGACCACGTCACCCAGGTCATCCACCGTGTAGAGGTAGACGTCATCGAGCTGTGCTGCCTCCGGCTCGATGTCGCGCGGCACGGCCAGGTCGACCATGAACATGGGCCGGCGCCGCCGTTTCTTGAGCGCCGATTCAATCAACCCCAATCCGATGATCGGCAGTGAACTCGCCGTGCACGACACCACCACGTCAAATTTGTGCAGCTCGCCCGGCAAATCGGCGAGGCGGATAGCGCGGCCGTGCTGGCCGTTCAGCCCGAGGCGCGCCACCAGACCCTCGGCGCGCTCGGCAGTGCGATTGGCAACGGTGATCGATTTCGGGTTCTGCGCGGCAAAGTGGGTGGCGGTCAGGTCGATCATCTCGCCGGCGCCGACAAAGAGCACATGGGTTTCCGACAGCGAGGGAAAAATGCGGCCGGCCAGGCGTACCGAGGCCGCCGCCATCGAAACCGACTGCGCACCGATGGACGTGGTGCTGCGCACTTCCTTGGCCACCGCAAACGAGCGCTGAAACAGTTGGTGCAGGTAGGTGCCCATCGCACCGGCATTTTCGGCGCTCTTGGCCGCCTCCTTCATCTGGCCGAGGATTTGCGGCTCGCCCAGCACCATCGAATCGAGCCCTGCGGCAACGCGAAAGGCATGGCGCACGGCGTGGTCGTGATCGAGCGTGTACAGGTGTGGGCGCAGGGTGGCCGCGTCAATGCGGTGGTAGTGCGCCAGCCAGGAGGCGGTTTCCTCAAGCGTTTGCCGGTTGTCGGTGGCGCAATAGATTTCGGTGCGATTGCAGGTGGAGAGGATCGCCGCTTCGCGCGCCAGCCGCTGCTCAAGAAACTCCCTGAGCGCGGCGTGCAGGCGTTCGACATGAAACACCACCTGCTCGCGCAAGTGCAAGGGTGCAGTGTGGTGGTTGATGCCGAGCGTGGCCAGATGCATGATGGTCAGCGCGCAACAACGGGAGCGGAGAGTCGCGCAAGCACCGCTTCGAGACGCGCCTTCGCGGCATCGGTCTGCGCGGTGCGCGCGACCGTGGCGATGCGTGCCAGCGCCGCCTGGGCATTGCCAAGGGCGAGGTCGCGCTGGCCGATCTGGGCGTAGGTTTCTGCGACGTTGGCCGCCACTGCAAAATTATCCGGCTGCGCGGTCAAAATCTCGGACCACACATTGAGCGCCTGTTGCGGCTGGCCGATTTGCTGAAAATACTTGGCGAGCTCAAGCTTGAGCTCGCTGGCGCCCACCGACCCCGCAGGTTGCGCAGCGATACCCCGGCGCAACGCCGCTATTGCGATCGAATGATCGCCGAACGCACGCGTAAAACGCAGACGTTCCGAGTACAAGCCAATGTTTGCCGGATCAAGCTTTTCCATTTCATCAAATTTCCGATACGCCGCCGGGCGGTTACCCAGATCGATTTCCATCTGCGCCCAGTTGCGCAAAATCCAGGGGTGACCGGGGTATTGGGCGCGCGCGAGTTCAAAGTAGCGCCGCGCGAGTTCGACGTGTTTGTCTTTCTCCCCTTTGGCCTGATGGGCTTCGAGCAGGCTGATACCCTGAAACTGGTGTACGTTGGCATGCGAAAACGTGACCCATGGATCGCGCGGTGCGACGCGCTGCGCCTGCTCGACCGATTTCTGGGCGGTCGCGAGGCGCGCCAGAATCGACGGTGCCAGCCCTGGTTTGGATGGCAGTGTGCCCAGGTCTTGGGCAGCCTGTTCGATCAGGCGCGCGGCGTAAGATCCGGTAAAGCGCCGCTCGTGGGGTAGCAGGTCGGAGGCCGTCTTGAAAAATGCGGTGGTGGCGTCAAGCCGATTCCTGGACTGCGCCCAGCTCGCCAGCTTGGCGTAGGTATCGGCGCGCACATCAACCATGGCGGTCCAATACGTACCGGCTGCGGCCAACATGCAAAGAGCGAGCGCGCCGACAGCCATCGGTTTGCTTCGGGCCGATTCGCTTGGCCGGTCGTCGGCCCAGTACAAACCGACGGCCATTGCAATCGCGGAAAGCGGATAAGCGCCAAACGCAAACAACAGCAAGGCATTGATGCGCTCGCCGACTTGTGCCTCGGTGGCGCCGGTAATACCGCTGCCGATCTGGGCGTAGCCAAGAATGAAAGTGAACCAGGGTAGCGTCATCCACAGCAGAAATCTCGTCAAGGCTTCCATTGGCGCTGCTTCGGTGCGCCTGGCTTCTTTCCAGGCGAACACGATCCCGGCCAGTACCAGGGCGAGCAACGGCACGATGATCAAATGCAGGCGCTGCGGCGAAGGCGGGTGGATCACGTTGCCGGAGAGCGGAGGGAAGTACGCTGCAGTCGCGACCATCAATGCCAACCCGGTGGTCCAGCCGGCAATCGTCGGTCGTGCATTGCGCCCTCGCAGTCCTGACTTGGCGGCGCCTGAGGCCTTTGCGCGCTTGTGCTTGCGCGGCAACGCCATCGCGCTAGGCGTGGGCGCTTGCGCAGGGGCCCCAATCGGCGGCGGCGCATCGAAAACCTTCAAGCCTACCAGTAGTACCAGCGCCGCATAGACGGCCGTGAGCAGGCGCGTCGAGATTGTGGGTACGCCTACTTGCAGTTCGATCCACGAGCCGATCAGCGCACATACCAACGCAACCAGCAGTACCGCATCAGCGCGGCCTGGCGTAGGGCGTCCGATGCGTAACGCCCGCCACGATGCGACCAGCAGTGCGGCAGTCCACGCGACGCCAATGCCCAGACCGGCACCAACCGCGAAAAGGCCGCGCGACCCGCCAAGCGCCATCAACGCCCAGCCCGCGCCGGCGCTGACCAGTACACAAGCGATGGCATAGACGCAGGTCGCGCGGACGCTATCGCAGTGACCGAGGCGCTTTACGCCCATCCACACCAACGAGGACATCAGCACCAGCTGCGCAAGCAGGCCGGCCACCCCGAAGGTCATGACCGTTTCGAGACTCTCGCTATGCAGCCGGTCGATGGTTTCGGTCAGGCCTTCGATGCGCATCACCCATGACTGGAGATGAGGGAAATAATAGAAGTGCGATGCATCGGCTCCGGCGCCAACCAGTTGGCGCCAAGCCGGCTGATGCAGGAACGCATCGATTCCCATTTCCCATATGCCGATACGGGAATTGGAGGACAGGTCCTGGCCGCCGGTGAAGATGAAACGCTGTAGCGGGGTATTCTTGATCAGGGATTGCAGCTCGGGAACCAGATTCAATGCGAGCAGGAGCGCGGCAGACAGGACTGCGAGGCCCATCGCCAGGTAAATCATGCCGCGCTTGTTGAGCAGGGCGCCGAGCACCACGGCGAGCAAAAACAAGGCGGCGACAATGCCGAGAAGCGGCCCGCGACTTTGCGTCAGAATCGCAGCAAACATTTGCAGCCCGAGCAACGCAAGCCACGGCGCTCGCGCGCTCCATGCGCCGACGCTGTCGACCAGGCGCGCGATGGTCAAAGGAATGATCAGTAACAGGTAGGCCGACAGAAAGGTCGGATTGCCCAGATTGGACCCCGGCCGCGCCCCCACCGTGCCGCCCCCCAAACCTGCCGTCGAAAAAAAATCGAAGCCGTAACGTTGCTGCAGCGCATATACACAAGGCACCACGGACACCAGTAGCAGCGTGTCGATCAGACGCTCAAGCTGATCGCGATGCCGCATCAACGAGATGATCGCCGCGAACACGGTCGCGTAGATCAGCCATGACACCAAGCCTTCGCGCCGGAAGTAGTCGCCAAAAAATGCAATCCAAGGGGTTTCGCTCATCGCCGTGGCTGTCACGGCGCTCAGCATCACGGCGATGAATGCCCAAAATGTGGTTTGTCGCTTGGCCAATGCTGGCAGGCGTGCGCCGCCTTCTATCGCAGCGGCTACTAGGGCGAACAGCAGTATCGCCGCCAACGGCGCCGCCGCCGCCAGCTTCGCCGCCTCGAAGGTGCGTGCAGCCGCGACATTCATCACCAGCGGCACGACCACCAACAGCCCAAGCCACGCCGTCTCCGCCAGATGGACGGAAAAGCGACCGCTTCTTGACGGGCCAAGGGCCGTGAGTTCGGCTGAGGGGGTGGACATCTGGAATCGCCTTGTCGGCGTGAACTGGTCTTTGGTAAAACCCCGGGAACTGGGCCGGAGGCGCGGAGCGGATTGTAGCTTGCAGCCGCGCGTTCCTACATGACGTGCGCGGGAAACAAAAGCCGGAATCGGGTTCCCTTTCCCGGCGCGCTGTCAACTTCGACATGACCGCCGTGGCGGTCGACCACGGTTTTGACGAACACCATGCCCAGGCCGGCACCCGCCGCCTTGGGTTGGCCTGGGGTCGAAAAGCGCCGGTAGCGGGTGAACAACTGCTTCTGGTCCTCCGGGCTGATGCCATAACCCTGATCGGCCACCTCAATCGACAGTTCGGGCCCAAGCAAACGCACCGTCACCGAGACGGTCGTGCCGTCAGGGCTGTACTTGACCGCATTCGACAGCAGATTGGCTACGGCGCGGGTCAGCAAGGCGCGATCGGCGCGCAGCGTGGTCGGGTGCTGCGGGCGGTCCAGCTTGAGCGCGATATTTTTCTTGATGGCCAGGTCCCAGCTGTCATCGATCGCCATCGAGCAAAGGTCGGCGGGATCGACCATGTCGAACTGGTACTCCTTGGTCTCTGCGCTTGATACCTGCAGGAACTGCTCGCTCAGGTTGAGCGTGCGGCGCACGTAGCCTTCAATGCGCGAATGGACGGCTTCCTTCGGATGGTTGTCCGGATCCAGGGAATGGAGCTCAAGCAATGCCAGGATCGACGATTGCGGCGAGCGCATGTCGTGCGAAAGAAACGCCAGCGCTTCATCGCGGCGCTGCTCGGCGGTACGCAGTGCCGTCACGTCGATCAGGCTGACGATCCAGCCGAGGGTGGCACCGCCCGAACCTGAGCCGCGCGCGCAATGCGCCAGCAGACTGCGTCCGCTTGTGGTGGCCAGTTCGAAGGGTGCTGGCAGGTCGGCTGCACCCGTCACTGTTGCGGCGCCAGCCGCTTGCTCGGCAGCGTGACGCAGCATCTCCCACGACACGGAAGCCTTCTGGCCCGGGCCCTGCGAAAGCACGGCCAGCAGCACACCCATGGCCTGCCCGCGCAAGTCCGCCGCTTCACCTTTGCCAAACAGCTTCGCTGCTGCGTGGTTGGCCAGCAACACCTTGCCGTCGATGTCGGTCACCAGAAGGCTGTCCGGGTGACTGTCGATCGTGTCGGCCACAAAGCGTCGCGTGTCGCGCAATTGCCCGGCAGCGGCCTCCAGGGCCAGCAGGCGTCGTTCGAGCACATCGACACCGTGCGCTGGCAGTTGTGCGGCACCCGGAAGAATGTCCGGCTCGGACCGGATGCGGGCAAATTCATCACCCAGAAAACGCAGCGTGGCCTCAAGGCGCCGCCAGCTCCAGAGCGGGTAAGCAAGCACCAGCCCGAGCAGGCAGGCACCCGGCGCGAACCATACGCCGGCGAACGCCATGGCGGCCCATGAGCCCGCCAGCACGGCAACGATTGCCGCAGCCATCATCACCAGGCCGCGGCGCGGCGACAGTTTTAGCAGGCCCACCAGCGCCAGCAACACGAGGGCCACCGATGCCAGCGTGTTGCCCCATGGCGCGGCTCGCACGATGGCGCGGTCGCCAAGCAGGGTGTCGAGCACATTGGCGTGGATTTCGATGCCGGGCATGGCGCGGCTTCGGCCCGACACCGGGGTCGCGTACGCGTCGCCCAGGCCCGCAGCGGTAGCTCCGACCAGCACGAACTTTCCGGCGAAGACGGACGGGGCGACCTTGCCCTGCAACACGTCGATGTAGGAAACCCGCGCATAGCTGCCCGGCGGGCCGGCAAACGGAATGTGCATCCAGTGATCGCGGCGCCAGACGCCTGCCGCTGCTGTGTGGCGCGGGTTGCGTTCGCCGGGCAGGGCGCTGCTTGCACTGGCGGGCGCGCCGGCTTCGCGCAGCGCCAAGGCCATGTGCGGCCAGGTGGCGTTTTTGCGGCTGTCCGCTTCGACCATGCCTTCGAGCAGGAACACGCTGCGTGCGATGCCGTCGGGGTCAAGCTCGACATGAATGTGTCCCAGGGCCGACGCACTCGCGCTCAGGGCAGGCACCGGCATGGATGTCTTGATGCTCCCGGGCGCAGTGCCATTCTCCATCAGCACCGGCAGCACCACCGGGGCGGCGCGTTCGATTGCTTGCGCGAACAGTGCATCGCCGCCGCCGGGCTCGGGTTCGGCCAGGATCAGATCAAGGGCGATGGCCTTGGGGCGAGCCGGCGCGATGCGGTCGAGCAGTGCCGCATGCACGCCGCGCGTCCAGGGCCAGCGGCCGGCTTGTGCAAGGCTCGCTTCGTCGATCGCGACGATGACAATTTCGCTGGAGGGCGTGCGCGGGTGCAGGCCGACGGCCGCATCGTAAAGCGTGTAGTCGATGCGCCCGAGGCCGTTTTGCCAGGCCAGGCCGGCCGTGAGCACACCCAGCAGCAGCGTCAGTACCCACCATTCGTGTACGGCGGCGCGGCGCAGCCCAACCGCGGCTGGGGGCTGGTCAGGCATGTGGGACACGCCCGACGTCCGGTGTTGACGAAGCCCGGCGCCGGGCCGGTTCAGGCGCTGCCGCCCGGCGCGAGGTGTTCGAGGCGGTACCCGTAGTTGTAGATCGGCGTGAGTTTGAAACCGAATTCCGGGCGCAAATTGAGCTTGGTGCGGATCCGCGAAACATGGGTGTCCATTGTACGCGAGGGGATTTCGACGGTGCTGCCCCAGACCGCCTCCTGGATATGGCCGCGCGACAGCAGGCGCCCGAGGTTCTGAAACAGGAACAGTGCCAGGTCAAACTCCTTCTGGGTCAGTTCGATGGATTGCCCCGACACCGTGATGCCCTTGGTCTTCAGGTCGAAATGGACCGCATCGACATCGAGCGTTTCGGCCAGCTGGCGCGGATAGGCGCGCCGCAGCAGCGCCTGCACTCTGGCCAGCAGTTCGGATTGCCCCACCGGTTTTTTCATGTATTCGTCGGCCCCCTGCTCGAGCGCCGCGACGATGTCTTGCTCCGAATCGCGGTTGGTGACAAACATCACCGGCACCGAGGTAGGCACATGCTTGCGCAGCCAGCGCAGCACTTCTTCACCGGACAGGTCGGGCACCTGCCAATCGAGCACAAACAAGTCGAAGCTCTCCCGCCCCACGGCCTTGATCAGAGCGCCCCCCGCCGCAAACACGTGGCAGTCATGGCCCGCCGCGGCAATGCACGATTTGAGCAATGCGGCCTGGTCAGGTTCGTCTTCGAGAATGGCGATGCGCATGCGCGGCTGGCGATCCTGTCAGGCACAACCTGACAAGCAGTTTCGAACACCATCGTCGGAGGGGGTTCTCTGACTGCTCGCCACGGCATGCACCGGGGGTGGACAACGTGTGATTTTCACAAATTGTACCCCTGATTATTGTGCGGAAAACAAGGTTAACAATCAAAAATGCATTTGCGGAATGAAAATTGCAGTTATTTCATACATTCGGCGTGATTCGATGTCGTAGCATCGCTCTCAAAACAGCGCATCTTGCCGATCCAACTCAACTTCACCCTCTAAAGGAGGCATTTATGCAAAAACCAGGCGCATTTCTGAAGGTATTGGCCCTGTTTGTGTTGTTTGCGTCATTTCCAAACGCCAATGCACAAACAGCAGCTCCGGCACCAAAACCGGAAATTGAGTCTATTTTGACCGCTAAAAGGGTTGAATTAGGCGAAGATAAGAAAGAAAAGCTCATCGAGGCGAAAACTGCCAAACCCGGCGACATCATCGAGTACCAGGTGACTTACGCCAACAAGGGCAAGACTGCGGTGCGTGATCTGGCAGCCACCCTGCCAATTCCCACCGACACCGAATTGCTGCGCAATACGAACCGGCCCGCGGCCGCGCGGGCCTCCGTCGGCGACGGGAAATTTCTTTCTATCCCATTGAAAAGAAAAGTGAAATTACCAAGTGGTAAAGAAGAGGAGATCGACATTCCGTTCTCCGAATATCGAGCATTGCAATGGAGCCTGGGCGAGTTGGCGGCGGGCAAGAGCGTGGTTGTGTCGGCGCGGGTTCGCGTCTCTGACGCACCGAATACCGCGCCCGCACCTGCCACGCCTCCCACACCTGCCGGGCCGCCACCCGCCAAAGGAGGACAAAAATGAGCCACCGATGAACTCCAAAACCAATTTTAAGGATTCTTGGGGTGTTGAAAATCTGACGGATACGTTGGGTTTAAGACGCCCCGAGTGTTTTCAAGCAACAGCAGTTTGTGACTTTTTTCATGTTTTTCAGTTTTTTGGTTTTTTCCGTAGTCCTTTTCGTAGTTTTCTTAAACCTCTCTCAGGAGAATCATCATGAGTACCATTACTCTTAAAAACGCGAAGGGGGAAGGCGACTTCCTCCGGCTGCGTTTCTGGGGCACTGTGTTGCTGATGCTCGGGGCGCTGTTGGCCTTGGGTGCAGGATCAGCGCATGCCGCGCCGTTGGCGAATACCTCCATCGGTAACCAGGCGTCTGCAAGCTATACGGACGCCAATGCCGTGAGCCGGATCACCGTTTCCAACTCGGTGTCTACCATCGTTCAGCAGGTCGGTTCTGCCACGATGACGCAAAGCCAGTCGAAGATTGCGGCTCCGGGGCAAACCATCGCCTTCCCGCACACCATCGTCAACAACGGCAACGGGCCGGATACGTTCACTCTGACTCTGGGTGGCACCATCACCGGCAGCGCAAACCTGTCGGCGACGCCCACCAATGCCACCGTGTTCTTTGCGGACAACAACTGTGACGGCGTGGCAGACAACAACGCACCGACCAACAGCATCGGCCCGGTGGGACCTGGCGCGCAAGGTTGTTTCGTCGCGCAACTGACTGCGGGTACCACGGCTGCTTCATCAGCGGCCATCGACATCACGTTTGCCTCCGCATTTGGCGGCACACTGACGGGTAACCCCAACACCGACACGCTAACGATCTCGGCCAGTGCAGTGATCAACGTGACCAAGTCGATCAGCATTTCGTCTGGTGCGACGGGCACTGTGGTGGTTTACCAGTTGACCTACCGCAATACCGGCACCGTATCGGCCGGCAACGTGGTGATTGCCGACCGTCTGCCCGCCGGCGCGACCTACGTTGCAGGCAGCGGACGATGGAGCGTCATCACTGGCACGGCGCTGACTGACGCCACCACCACCTATCAAGGCAGTGTCGGGAACCAGATCATCTACTCTTCAAGCTTGGGCGTCGGTGCCAGAATTGCCGCCACCATCCAGCGGGTGGACCCGGGCGTACAAGGGATCCTCGAGTTCCAGGCCACCATGTCAGGTACGGGGCCGATTATCTCGAACAATGCTCAGTGGTGTTACAAGGATGCGGGTACCGGTGGCACGCAGCAACCGGCCACCGCGCCCTTCCAGACGGCATGTACCACGCTGCAAAATCGGGCCACCACCAACTTCCTCGCTGCCCCGACGCTTCCGACCACGGCTGAAGTTGATGCGGTCGCGACAACCACCAACCCGAATACGTCGAACACGGTGCCGTTTACGGTCCCGTCAATCGGCGCTACCGGTGCGGTGGTCTACAAGGACTCGAACGTCAACGACACGGACGGCACCAATCCGCTTGTGCTGCTGGCGCAAGCGCAGGCGCTCAACGATGCGGATCTCAACATCGCAGTGGCGACCGCCGGGCAGGGCACGCTGGCAACCTGGGACACCTATGTGATCAACACGGGTACCGGTACCGATACGTTCAACGTCTACCCGCCGACCGCCGGCGCCACAGTCAGCAACTTCCCGTCGGGCACTACGTTCCTGTTGTTCCGGTCCGATGGGTTTACGCCGCTGACTGACTCGAACAACGACGGTGTAGTCGATACCGGCCCTATTGGTACCGGCTCTGCCAACGCGTATCTGGTTCGTGTGGTCGCGGTGCTGCCGCCGAGTGGTGGACAAGGCACATACGATGCCATTCTCACGGCACAGTCGACCAATACCACGTCGGCTACCAACACCGTCGGTGTGCGTTTGCGGGTGGTCGGTTCCAGAGTCGACTTGCGCAACAACCCACTGACTGGCGCTAGTGCGACTGACGGCTCCGGCCAAACGGCCGCCGGTGAGGCTGCAGCCGTAACCGGTGCTGGTGCCACGATCACCACCAATCCCGGCACGACTGCGTCGTTCCGGCTGGCGGTGCACAACACCGGCAGCATCGCCGACTCCTTTGACCTGAGCTACAACGTAGCCAACGGCGCCTACACGGCGGCCACCGGGTTTACGACGGTGACGGCGTTGCCGAGCGGCTTTGTCCTCAAGTTCTACAAGGACAATGACAACACCTCCGCTACCACTTGCACTTCGCTTGGTCAGGAAGTCAACAATACGGGTGTGGTACGGCCAGGCACGATTCAGAACTTCTGTGCGGTGGTGACGGTTCCGGCCTTGGCGCCTAGCGGAAACTATGAACTGTTCTTCCGCGCCTTGTCGCCAACCACCTGGACTGTCGCGGACTTCACAACCAGTTCTGCTGACGTCTTGCACGACCGGTTGACCGTGAATCTGCTGCGTTCGGTAGCCATTTCGCCGAACAACAGTGGCCAAGGTTTCCCGGGTGGTTCGGTGCAGTATTGCCACACCATCACCAACGGCGGTAACGGCGCTGAAAATGCACTGGTCTTGACGCAGTCGAACCAGAGCCTGAACGGCACCACCGGATGGGGGCAGTACGCCACCTTCTATGCCGATACCAATCGCAACTGCATCCTCGATGGTGTCGAATCGGGCACACCGGCTTCGACCTCTGCCAATGTAGTGGCGCTCGCGGCTGGTGCCACCACCAACATCATCGTGGTGGTGCAGGTACCGGGTGCCGCGGCAGCCGGGCAAACCAACGTCAGCACGTTTACGCTGTCTGGTTCGACCGGCATCACTGCTGCGGTGGTGACGGATACGACTACCGTGGTGTTGGGTCAGATTCAGTTGATCAAGGACCAGGTGCTTGATACCACCGGCACAGCGTGCACCACGACGTTCAATCAGGCTACGCTCGATGCGCTCACGACATTCGCGCAAACGCAAATCACCACCGGTGCAGTGCCGGGTGCGTGCATCATCTATCGCGTCCGTGCAACCAACGTCGGTACCCAGAGCGTGACGGCTGTCACCATCAACGACGTGGCGCCGCCGAATACGACACGGCACGCTACGGCCGTTAGCGGTGCGACCAACCCGTGCGTACCCGGCGCGCCGGCGGCGCCCAATGTCAGTTGCACCATTGCGACATTGAACGGCGGTGCGACGACAACCATGTACTTCCGCGTGAAGATCGATCAATGACCTTGAACTGAGGTTTGACTCGGCGTTGGCGCCAGAAACGCCAACGCCGGGCAAGCCAAAGAATCGAATCATGAAATTGATCGCGTTACGCGAATTTTTGAAGGACGCGAGCCGCCTCTTCGGCGGCCTCGCGCCCCTTTTCACTGGGTTGGCCCGGGGTGTCCCCGTGCGCCAGCCCAGCGAAAAGGCGCGCCCGTTCGGCACCAGCCATGCCGCTGAAAATGGCTTGCACCAACACTCTTCGAAGAGTATGTCGATGAGAGTGGCTCTGGGAGAAGCTCTACGGGCCATGCTCTTGGCGAGTTTGGCGGTGCTCGTCGCGCCAGCGCTTGCCGCACCCGCTTCGGGCACCGCGATCAGCAATACCGCCTACATCACCTACACCGTGCCGGCTACTGCTGCATCAGCCGGCCTCGGCGGCTTGCCCACGCCGCAGTCAACTGTCACCAATCAGCCGTCGAATACGGTTGTGGCGATCGTGCAGCAGGTGGCGGCGTTTACCTTGACCTCGTCTCAATCGCGCTTTTCACCCATCGGTGCCACCGTCTACTTCTTCCATACACTTACCAATACCGGCAACGGTCCGGATACGTTTGACCTTGGCACTGCAGCCAGTGCCTCACCGTGGGTGGCGGCGCGCGCCCTGTATCCAGACAGTTCGCCCGCTGACAGCATTCCCGATTCCACGGTGCCGATCACTTCCACCGGCGTGCTGGCTGCAGGGCAGAGCTTTACGTTTGTGGCCGCCATCACGATTCCACCCTCGGGGTCGGCCGGGCAGGCTTCCTCATTCGAGGTGCGTGCCGTCGGCAATGCTGCTGCCGCTACGGCGGGTGGATATACGGCCGCCGCACAGCAGCCAAACACCGACACCGTGAACCTGACGGCTTCCGCGGTGCTGGCACCGGTGGGCAAGACCTTCTCGCTCACCGAAGGACCTGCGCCGTCGACCTCACAGATCACCGTGACCGTGACCTACACCAACAATACACCGGTGGCCGCCACCAACGTGCGCGTTACGGACTGGATTGGCGTGTCGTCGTCGAGCCCGATGGTGTTCAACACCACCGGCATGCGCTATGTGCCAGGCAGCGCCCGCTGGTCGTCGTGCGGCGGCGGGGCGACTGCCTTGACCGATGGCAATGGTGACGGTTTCGAATGCGGGGTTGCCGGTGCACGCATCAATTTTGAGGTGGTCTACCCGCTTGCTCCGGCCACGTCGGAGGCGCGTGTCGAGGCCCAAATCGAGTCGGTGCCGGCCCACACCACGGGGACGCTGCAGTTCAAGGTTGAAGTGGTAGGCAGTCTTGCCGTCGGGACGGCCGCAACCACCAACGCTGCGCGGATCACGTACTGCGATGCCGCCGCTCCTTTGCCGCCGGCAGCTTGCGGTGGTACCACGCACACGATCGCTACCAATCAGGCCAAGTACAACGTCACGACCGCCCCGCCGGGCACGACCGACCTGAAGATCGCCAAGACCATTTCCAAGCCTGCTTCCGGCAATTTCACCATCGGCAATTCGGGCGAATACACGCTGCAGGTGACCAACGTGGGCTTGCTGGCGAGTACCGGTACCATCACGGTGACCGATACGTTGCCGGGTGGCCTGGAGGTCACCGGCATGAGCGGTACCGGCTGGAGCTGTACTCAGAGCGGCTCGCACGCCAGTGGCGTGGCCACCCTGACCGGTGGCGGGGTCACCGTAACCTGCACCACCAGCAATGTAGTTGCGGCACTGGCGGCGTCGGTGCCGGGTTCGGCAGCGCCAATCCGCCTGACAGTGGTGCCGCGAACGGTGTCGGTACTCGCGCCGGTTGCCACCCAGCCGCTACCGCCCGCCGCCATTGTGTCGCGCACGCTTACCAATACCGCCAGCGTTGCGGGCGGCGGCGAACCTGCCGCCAACAACGCC
The DNA here is from genome assembly GCA_947473125.1 of Burkholderiales bacterium. Classification (GTDB taxonomy): domain Bacteria; phylum Pseudomonadota; class Gammaproteobacteria; order Burkholderiales; family JAEUOS01; genus CANJDH01. The sequence goes on along the minus strand of CANJDH010000001.1, from coordinate 6,420 downwards.
AACAATGCTTCCGCTGTTGCAGTAACGGTGGGCCCATCGGCCAACGTGACCGGCCGTGTGTGGCAGGACGTCAATCACAACCGGGCCTACAACGCCGGAGTCGACAAGCCACTCGCGGGCTGGACCGTTGAAGTATTTGACCTTGCCACCTTTGCGATTGTTGGCACCGGCACTACCGCAGCCAGTGGCAGCTATACCGTTACCAACCTGATTCCAGGGCCATACGGGATTCGTTTCCGCGATCCGGCCAGCAATGTCGTCAACGGTCGCCCGGTGTGTGGCACCAGCGACACGACTTGTTCGACGGCCTCGTTTAGCGGCAATCAGGCGCAACTGGATTCGTCGGGAACTTTCCTGAGGGTCAATCTGACCGCCGGCGATACCGTGCTCGAGCAGAACTTGCCGCTTGATCCCTCGGGCATCGTCTACGACGGGCAGACCGGCGCAGCAATTGTGGGGGCGCAGGTCACGCTTACCGTGAAAACGCTTGCCGGGGCGGCTGCCCCCGGATTTAACCCGGCGATCCACCTGGTCGGCGGTGCCGCCGCTGCAACGCAAACCACCGGCGCCACCGGGTTCTACCAATTCGTTATCACTGCCGTGGGGTCCACTTTTTGTCAGGGCTTGGCTGGCGGTGGTTGCCTGCTCGAAATTGGTGTTACGCCACCCGCAGGCTACCAGGCGTTTACGGTCTCACAGGGGTTGGTGCCGCCGCAAGCGTCGCTCGGTGGCTGCGCCGCAGCCAACTGTATTGATCCCACTGGCCTGGCCGTGCCCGGCCCCTACCAGGTTAGCGCCATCAACGTAGCCCCGATTCTGCCGGTGAACCAGCCGTATTTTCTGCGTTTTTTCATGTCGCCCGGCGATCCTGACGTAGTCAACAACCACCTGCCGCTGTTCAAGACCGGGGCGGTGCTGGGTAACAATTTTTTGGTTACCAAGGCGGTCAACAAAACGGTGGCGGAGATCGGCGATTTTGTCGATTACACGGTGCGGATCAACAACGCCACGGCTACGCCGGCTACGCCAACCCGAGTCACCGATATTCTGCCGGCCGGTTTCAAATACGTGCCAGGCACGTCGCGTCTGACAGTGCCTCCCGCCACAACTGCCTCGGTTATTGCCGACCCGGCCGGCGGCGCCGGGCCGTCGCTGGTGTGGCCAATTGGTTTGGTAACCGTCGGCACCACAGTAACCCTTACCTATCGTGCGCAATTGAGCGTGAACGCGATGCAGGGAGACGGCATCAACCGCGTTTCTGCGGCGGCCCCTGGTTTGGGCTCCAATACGGCGACTGCGCTGGTGCGGGTTCTCGGCGGCGTGTTCAGTGATCGCGGCTTCATCGTCGGCACCGTGTTTGCCGATTGCAACCGCGACCGCGTGCAGGGTCCCCGCGAGCCCGGTATTCCCGGCGTGCGCCTTTACATGGAAGACGGCACCAGCGTCGTCACCGATTCGGAGGGCAAGTACAGCCTCTATGGCGTCAGTCCGCGCACCCATGTAATGAAGATCGATGACATCACCATGCCGGTTGGCTCCGAACTCATCGCGCTCAACAATCGCAACGCCGGCGACCCGTCGTCCCGATTTGTCGACGTTAAAAATGGGGAAATGGTGCGCGCCGACTTCGCCGAGGGCTCCTGCTCCCCCGAGGTGCTGCAGCAGATCAAGGCGCGGCGCGAGAAGGGCGAGACCGCGCAGGCTGAACTGAACCGGGCGTTCGCCGGCGCATTGGCGCCGATTGCACCGGCCCCTCTTGCGGCGGCGCCGGTCGGGGCGGCGTCACAGGGCAACATTGCCGGCAGCGCGGCCACGCCGATTGCGGGCGCGGGGAGTGCGGCCAATCAGGCGTTCCAACCGGTACTGGGCCCAGGGCCAGCAGGCAGCGTCAATTCAAGTAATTCCAACTTGCCGCCCAAACAGGGCGATACCACCAGTGCGCAGTTGCCCGACGTAGCGCAACCGGCGCTGACCACCAAGCCGCTTGAAGAAATGGTCGACGGCATGGACAACAGCTTCGCCATCCTCAATTTGAAGGATGGCGATACGCTGCCGAGCGCGCAGACCAATATCCAGCTCAAGGGCACCAAGGGCGCGAACTTCGAATTGCTCGTGAACGGCGAGCCGGTGTTGGCCAGTCGCGTCGGCAAAAAATCGACAATCGATTCGAAGTCGATGCAAGCCTGGGAATACATCGGCGTGACGCTCAAGGCCGGCGTCAACGAGATTATTGCGCGCCAGACCGACGGGTTTGGCAACGTGCGTGGCGAGGTAAAACTGAAGGTTGTGGCGCCGGGTACGCTCGGCAAAATTGTCATCGACACGGTCGATTCGTCAACGGCAGACGGCTCCACGCCGATTACCGTGAAGGTGCGCCTCACTGACGACAAGGGCACGCTTGTCACCTCGCGTACTTCGATCACTCTGCAATCGAGCCTGGGCCGCTGGCTGGCGCAAGACTTGAATCCGCAGGAACCGGGCACCCAGGTGTTTCTTACTGGAGGCATCGGCGAATACAAGCTGGCTGCACCGACCGACCCGGGTGAGGCCACCATCGAAGTCGCAGGCGGCGTGTTGAAGAGCATAAAGAAAGTATCGTTCCTGCCGCACCTGCGGCCGCTGATCGGTGCCGGCATCATCGAAGGGGCGATCAATTTCAACAGCCTGTCGCTCAAGAACCTGATCAATACCCAGAGCCGCGACAATTTCGAGCAGGAGATCCGCCGCTTCCATTACGAATCCGGCGACGGCAAGCGCTCTACCGAAGCGCGCGCCTCGATGTTCCTCAAGGGCAAGGTCAAGGGCGAGTATCTGCTGACTCTCGCCTACGACTCCGACAAGGACCTGCGCGAGCGCGTGTTCCGCGACATCAGCCCTGACGAGTTTTATCCGATCTACGGCGATTCGTCGTCACGCGCATTTGACGCCCAAACCAGCGGCCGCTTCTTCGTGCGCGTCGACAAGGGCAAGTCCTTCGTGCTCTACGGCGACTACCCAACAGCCGGCCCGGCCGGCGCACGCGCGCTGTCGCAGTTCTCGCGATCGCTGACCGGCGCCAAGTGGCATCTGGAAGGCGCGCCGTATTCTGTCAACACGTTTGTGAGCCGCGACACCTTCAGGCAGCGCGTGCAGGAATTTTCCGGCAATGGCACGTCGGGACCGTTCCTGCTTAACCTGCCCTCGGGCTCGGTGATCAATAGTGAGAAGGTCGAGATCCTGACGCGTGACCGCAATCAAACCGCCCTGATTTTGCTGACCGAAGCGAAAACGCGTTTTTCGGACTATGAGATCGAGCCGTACACCGGCCGGCTGCTGTTCAAGTCGCCGGTGTCGAGTCTCGACGCCAACCTGAACCCGCAGTCGATCCGCATCACTTATGAGCTCGACCAGGGCGGCACGCCGTTCTGGATCGCCGGCATCGACGGCCAGTACAAGGTGATCGACGCCCTGGAGATCGGCGGCAGCCTGGTCAAGGACCAGAACCCGGGGCAGGAATTTGCGATGGGTGGCCTCAACGCCACCTGGAAGATTTTCGAAAAAACCGTGCTGGTCGCGGAAGCTGCGCGCACCAATCGCCGGGCGCCGGCACTCACGGCCGGCACCGCCACTGGCGCCGTGGTCGGCGCAGGCAACGCCGGCCGGATTGAATTGCGCCATGCCGACGGCAATCTGGACGCGCGCGTGTTTGCCGGGCGTTCGGAAGTCACCTTTGACAATCCGTCATCCACGCTCAACCGCGGCCGCACTGAAAGCGGGGCACGTGCCACTTACAAACTCACTGCCTCGACCAACCTGTCGACCGAGTACCTGCGCACCGGCGATGTGGCGACCGCCGCGCACCGCACCGGCGTGCAGTTGCGCATCGATCATGGATTCGCGAACGGCATACGTGTCGAAGCCGGCGTGCGCCATTCGACCGAGAAAGTGCCAGCCACGGCCGACGGCCTGAGCACTGGCACTACGCCGAATGAATTCACCAGCATCCTCACCAAGGTAACCGCTCCGGTGCCGGGCCTGCCGCAGGCCAGCGTCAATGCCAGTTACGAGCAGTCGATTCGCGGCGATGATCGCAAGGCGCTCGGTCTCGGGGCCGAATACAAGCTCTCGCCGACGGCGCGCATCTATGGCCGGCACGAGTCGATCAGTTCGCTCACGGGTGGCTTCGGACTCAGCCCGGTCGCAGCGCAGAAGAACAATACGACGGTGTTCGGCATCGACACAAAGGTCACCGAAAGTACCCAGGTATTCTCTGAGTACCGTGGCCGCAGCTCACTGGACGGCGCCACAGCGGAAGCCTCGATGGGAGTGCGCAACACCTGGGCCATTGCCGAGGGCCTGCGCGCCACCGGCACGCTGGAGCGCCTGCAGCCGATCACGTCGACGGCGCTCAACGCGACGCCGAATACGTCGACCGCAGTCACCGGCGGCATCGAATACACCGCCAACCCGCTCTGGAAAGGCTCGGCCCGGCTTGAGCTGCGCAACAGCACCGCCACTGACAGCGTGCTCTCGACCGTGTCGATCGCCTACAAGCTGAGCCGCGATGTCGCGCTGCTGGCGCGCAACACCTACTCATTGACGCAACAAAAAGGCCTCACGCCGGGCGACCAGGAGCGCTGGCGCTTCCAGGTCGGCGCCGCCTATCGCGATACCGACAGCAACAAGCTGTCGGCGCTGACACGCTACGAGCATCGTGAAGAAAAAGACACGGTGGCCGCGCCGATCCTGAAGCGTTCGGCCGATATCGCTTCGGCGCACTTCAATTACCAGGCGAATCGCTCGTCGGTGGTGTCGGGGCGGGTTGCCGCCAAGTTTGTCTCGGAAGATTCGGTCGGCATCCTGAGCACCTCGAAGGGCTACCTGATCTCGGGCCGCGCCACCCACGACCTGTCGAGCAAATGGGACATCGGCGTCGTCGCCTCGATGCTGGCCGACGGCAGCTTCGGCAACCGCAAGCTCGGGCTGGGCATGGAAGTGGGTTACCTGCTGCAGGAAAACCTGTGGCTCTCGGGCGGCTACAACCTGTTCGGTTTCAAGGACAAGGACCTGACTGCGCAGGACTACACCGACAAAGGTTTTTACGTGCGCCTGCGCTACAAGTTTGATGAAACGCTGTTCGACTGGAACAAGGACGCCAAGCTGCGCGACGGCGCTGCGGCGGCAAAACCATGATGAATCGACCATGAAAATTCCACAGTGGCAGACCCAAACCGCGCCTGAGCGACGGGGAGAGAAGCGATGAGAATGAGCAAAGTAATGGGATGGATATTGTTCGTGCTCGGCCTGGCGCTGGGCATGCTGGCCCTGCGCGACGGCTTTGCGCAGACGGCCACTGCCGTGCCCATGTCGCCCCCGCAGGGCAGCGCAACTCCCATCTCGCCCCCGCAGGGGAGTGCCACTCCCATGGCGCCACCACAGGGCAGTGCCACCCCCGCGGCAGAATCCGTAACTGCACCTGCCCCGTCAGCCGCTCCTGCTGAACCTTCCAGCCCTGCCGCCGCGCAGAGCGGCTCTGGCCAACCTTCTTCAGCCACCCCCTCATCCGGAACCACACCTGCCGCCGCCACGGCTACGCCGCAAGCCGCACCTGCGCCCAAACCTGCAACAGCGCCGGCACCCGTCCCCCCGCCCGCGCCGAAACCCCAAACCGAACTCACCCCGTCTGACAAGCGCATTACCGACCAGGCGATTCGTGGCGACATGGCGTTCATTCGTGCCTACCAGGGGCGGCTCAAGGCACTCAACGATACCGGCGACAACCCGAACACCGCCTATCACTATGCCAAGGCGCTGCACTGGGTGGATTTTGCGCTCGACGAATACGAGATGAAAAACCGCTCGGGCATCATCGAGCAGGCGCTCGGCGAGGGCAGCCGGCTGATCGAGGCGCTTGAGCAAAAGCGCCCCGGCATCAGCATGGAGACGACCGTGGTGCCGCTGTCGGTGAAAGTGCGCGACGATCTTTGGGCAGCGGCCGCAAAACTCAAGACCGACAAGGACGGCTTCAAGTGCGCCGGCGGCGACATCGCGCGCATGGAAGTGCAGCTGGTCTGGGCCGGCCACATCCAGCGCGACCTCGGCTGGCGCAGCGCCAAGCCGCACCTGCAGGCGGCCGAGCGCTATTACCGCGATGCCGTTGCCGGTGCCGAAACCTGCCCGCGCCCGGTTGCGGTGAAGGAAGCACCGAAACAGGCGCTCGATGACGCGGCACTGTCCAAGCTGCCGCCGGCGAAGCAGATCGAAATCCTCGCCGACCGCGTGCACTTCGCCTACGACCGGGCCACCATCAGCGTGGCCACCGCGCCGGTGCTCGATCGCGTCGCATCGCTGTTGCGCGGCAACGCCGCGATCAGCATCACCATAGAAGGTCACGCCGACGAACGCGGCAGCGAAACCTACAACGTCAAGCTGTCGCAACGC